>NZ_CP046530.1:1800000-2100000 GCF_030408375.1 Corynebacterium afermentans subsp. lipophilum
CGCATCGCCGAAGCGGGCGAAGACGTCGAGGTGGAGATCTTAAGCGTCGGCCCGGAGTCCTCCGCCGATTCGGTGCGCCGCGGCATCGCTATGGGCGCGAGCGAGGCCTATATCGTCTCCGACGACGCACTCGCAGGCGCGGATGCGACGTTGACTGGTGAGGTGTTGGCGAAGCTCGTCGATAAGCAGGGCTACGACCTTGTCATCGCAGGCGCCGAGTCTTCCGACGGCGGCACCGGCGTCATCGCCCCCTTCATGGCCGAGCTGTTGGACTGGCCGGTGCTGACCAACCTCACCGAGCTAACGCTCGAGGGCGACACCGTGCGTGCCACCCAGGCTTCCGACGCCGCCACCGCCCAGCTTGAGGCCCAGCTGCCGGCCGTGGTGTCCGTGGCCGACGAGTTCGCGGACCCGCGCTTCCCCAACTTCAAGGGCCTGATGGCCGCGAAGAAGAAGGAGCTGCGCACCGTCACCCTCGCCGAGCTCGGCGTGGACCCGGAGGACTTCACGCATCCGCGCGCCATCATGACCAGCATCGAGCGCCGCCCGGAGCGCGAGCGCGGCGAGATCATCGACGGCAATTCCACCGCCGCGGCCCGCCTGGTGGACTTCCTCGAATCCAAAAACCTCATCTAAGGAGCAGCCATGACCCAGATTCTTGTTGTCCCGGACCGCTCCTTCGATGGTGCGGTCAGCCCCGATGCGGCCGAGCTCATCGGCGCCGCGTCCGCCGTCGGCACCCCGGTCGTGCTGGCGCAGGACCGCGCGCACGCCGAGGAGCTGGGTGCCGTCGGCGCCGCAGTCGTGCTCGTGTCCGATGCCCCGCTTATCGACGCAGCTGCCGCCGCCTTCGACGAACTCTTCCCGGCAGCCGTCCTGTTCGCCCACACCGTGCGCGGACGCGAAGCCGCCGGCCGGTTCGCGGCGCGCAAGGGCAAGACTCTGCTTACCGACGCCACGGCCGTCACCCACGACGACCAAGGCATCGTCACCGAGCACCAGAACTTCGGTGGCGTCTACACCGCTTCCGCCGCGTCGACGCACTCTGCGCCGGTGATCACCCTGCGCAAGGGTGCGGTGGAAACGCGCGCAGACGCGACCACGCCTGAGGTGCGGGAGTTGGAGGTGGCGCCGTCGGGGCGTCGAGAGGCAAAGGTGCTCTCCGTGACCCCCGTGGAGCGCACCTCCGACCGCCCCGACCTGCTCACCGCCGACAAGGTGGTCGCAGGCGGCGTGTCCTTGGGCGACGAGGACATGTTCGAAGACCTCGTCGGCGGGCTCGCCGACGCGCTCGGGGCCGCCGTGGGCGCCACCCGCTCCGCCGTCGACGAAGGCCAGGTCGCATACGAGGCGCAAATCGGGCAAACCGGTGTGATGGTCAGCCCGAAGCTCTACATCGGTGTCGGCATCTCCGGCGCCGTGCAGCACCTGGTGGGCATGCAGACCGCCGACACCATCGTGGCGATCAACTCCGACGAGGACGCCCCCATCTTCGACATCGCCGACTTCGGCATCATCGGCGACCTTTTCGACCTGGTGCCGGACATCATCTCCGAGATTGAGGCGCGCAAGTAATGCAGGTAGAACTCCGCCGAGGACTGCCCCGCGTGCCGGGCGGCGAGCCGTGGCCGCCGGCCGGCACCGTCGACGTTGCCGACGCGCCGGTTGCCGATGCTCCAGTTGAGGCCGCGCCGGTTGAGGCCGCGTCGGCGCCTGTCCCCGCCGACACCGTTGAGGTGCCGTTGCGCCGGGGCTTGCCGCGCGTCGAGGGCGGCGAGCCGTGGCCTCCCGCCGGGACCGTGAAGGTTGCCGCGCCCGCCGCTGCCACGGCAACCGTCGTTACCGCAGAAACCGCCGCCGTCGACGACGCAGAGCCAGCGCACACCGTCGAGGTACCGCTGCGCCAAGGCCTGCCGCGCGTCGAGGGCGGCGAACCGTGGCCGTCCGCAGGCACCGTGCGCGTCGCCGCACCAGCGCCGGAAGCTGAGCCCGAACCGCAGCCGGAAGCCGAGACAGCACCCGCGGCGCCTGTGGCGGCGACGGTGGTCGACGACGCTGTCGCCAAGACGGCGCCCGAACCGGCCCCGAAACCGGCCCAGCAGCCAACCCCGAAACCAGCCCCGAAACCGGCCCCGCGGCCGGCTGGGGTGGAGTCGGCGGGGAAACCGGAGGGCGTCGCAAAGCAATGGCTCCCCTGGGCGATTGGTGCCCTCCTGCTGCTGGCCGCGGCCGTGTTCGGCGCGCGCTGGTACGTGGGCACCGAAGCGGGCGCCGACTTCATCGCCCGCTACAACGGCGTCCAGCCGCTGCCGGACAACGCCCCCATTGGGCTGCCCGGATGGCTGAACTGGGCGCACTTTTTCAACATGTTCCTCATGGCGCTGATCATCAAGACAGGCCTCGACGTGCGCCGCGAGAAACGCCCCGCCGCCTACTGGCAGCCGAAGAAGGGCGGCAAGAAGATTTCGGTGACGCTGTGGCTGCACCAGGCGCTCGACATCGCGTGGGTCGTCCTCGGCGTGGTGTTCTTCGTGCTGCTGTTTACCACCGGCCAATGGATGCGCATCGTGCCCACCAGCTGGGAGGTTTTCCCGCACGCGGTGTCGGCGGGCCTGCAGTACCTCTCGCTGGACTGGCCGACGGAGAACCCCTGGCTGTACTACAACGCGCTGCAGGAGTTGTCGTACTTCGTCACCGTGTTTATCGCCTCGCCGCTGGCCATCGTGTCTGGTTTCCGCATGAGCAGCATGTGGCCGGCATCGTGGAAGGCCGTGCCGATGTCGTGGGCGCGCGCGGTGCACTTCCCCACCATGATTTACTTCGTGGCGTTTGTGGTGGTGCATGTGTTCCTCGTGCTCACCACCGGTGTGCGCGGCAACATGAACGCGATGTTCGCCGCGCGCGAGGACGCCACCAGCTGGATCGGCGTGGTGTTGTTCCTGGTCGCGGCTGGTGTCACGGCGTTGGGCTGGTTCTTTGCGCGCGCCTCGGTGGTCGCGCCGGTGGCGGGCAAGACCGGCAAGGTGTCCAAGCGCTAAAACTTCGCAACGTATACCGCGGTGGCGTGCTTGCGCCACCGCGTTTTGCGTTGCTGTGGACAGCTGTGTTGCGGCGTCAACAACCGGCGGCGGTTATCCACAGATTTTGATTTGGGTCTTGTTCGGGTTGCGTGGCCGCCATAGCTTTCGGGCCATGAACTTCACCGACTTTGTTTCCGCAGGCGTCTCGACGCTCGCCGACTTCGACCGCGACGTAGCCATGGCCGCCGGCCTGTCGTCTGGCCGGGTCCGCGATTTAGCCCGCGTCCACCACACCTACTATGGGCCGACCCAGTTCACCCGCAAACAACGCGACGCACTCGAGGCTGCTCACGGTCTGCCGGTCGACCAACTCGTGCACATCGAGAAAAAGCTCCTCGCCGTCGAAGGAGCCGCCGAACGCTGGCGCATCCGCCTCGACCTGGTGCGCCACCGCGGCTCCTATAGGGCGTTGACCAAGCGCATCAAACGGCTGATCAAACAACCCATCAAACCCGCAGCACCCTCGTGTCAGTTCTCCCGCTCGAAAGCAGGCATGCGCACCATGATCCTCACCTACAACGAGCGCGACCTCGCCGACCTAGAGCACCTGATGCGCAAACTCATCGATGCCGACGACCCAGCCGCCGCCCAAATGGCCCACACCCTCATCGGGATCCTCCGCGACGGCAAAGGCATACCGAATGCGAACTTCCGGCCGATCATCCTGGTGCCGATCGCCGACTGGGCCCGCATCCAATCCGGCCACGCAGACGAAGTCACGTTGATCTGCACCGACGGCACCACCATGACAGGGGCCGAATACATGGAGCACGAATTCGGCGACATACTCGAAGTCGCCGCGTTCCACCCACAAGAAGGACCCGTCAACCTCTACCACGCAAAGCGCTGCGCCAACCCCAAACAGAAGACCATGTCGAAACTCACCTGCCCGGCCTGCGCGTTCCCGGACTGCAAGCACTCCGCCGAAACCACGCAGACCCACCACATCAACGCCTGGCGCTACGGCGGAATGACCAACATGGACAGCCTCGCCGAACTCTGCCCCTTCCACAACGGGGTCAACGCCGACAACAAAAACGGCCCGTTCGGCTACATCGACAACCCCAACGCGCGGATCCACTGGGTCGCGCCCAACGGCACCAAATTCCCCATGACCACCCCAGGCGCGATGGAGCTGCTCTTCGACTAAACCGCACCCCAGACACCCCGCCCCACCCGCGGCGGGGCAATAGGCACGCCCAAAAACGGCTACATCGGGCGGCCCATGTCGGTGCGGGAAATCTCCACGGCCTTGCGGATCACCTCGGCCAGGGCCGCCTCGACGCGCACGCGGGATTCGTCGTTTTCCAGCAGGTCCTTGCGCACCTCGAACATCACGGCCAACACGGAGGTGTTCTTGTCGTAGTCGACCGGCACGTACGCCCCGGCGAAGGGGGTGTTGCGCTCCACGTTGAAGCCGGCGGCGGTGAAGGTGCGGTCGGCTTCGTCGGCAAGCACGGCGGGCGTGTGCACGGAGTGGGTGCCGATGCACACGTCCGGCAGGAGTTTGCCGGGGTGGATGCGGTATTCGTCGGGCTGGTTGTTGTAGGAGTGCACGTCCACGATCACAGCACAGCCGCAGTCCTGGATGCGGCCGGAGACCAGCTTGGACACTGCGTCGGCGTACGGGAAGTAGTACTCGGCTTTCAGGTCGGCGACGTCCATGTCCAGCGGCCGCAGCGGGTTGCCGTCGCCGAGCTTGAGGAAGATGGCGCCGCGCCCGGTGGAGTCCATAGATTCGCGTTCGTTGGAAAATCGCCCCGGGTCCGCGACCAGGCGGGAAAGGTTGTTCACGATCATCCACGGTGCGCACCCGGATTGCTCGGCGGCAGCCGCGGCGAGCGTGTCGGTGTGGTCGTCGGTGACGCGGTCGAGCTCGCGCGCGATTTGGTCGTCGGTAGCGATGAAATCGGCGGCAACCTCGGCCGGGATTTCGCGCGACGCGTGCGGCACGTGCACGATCACTGGGCAGTCAGTGCTTCCTTCGTGGATGGTGAAGTTCATAGTTTCGCAGGATATAGCGCTCAGGGGCTTCTTGCTTCTCGACGGCACCTTCGGCCTCGAACGCCTCCAACCAACCTTCCATGGGGAAGGTTCCCCATTTGTCGTGGAACCGGTTGGCGTTGGCGACGATGTCCTCGATGTGCTCCCACGGCGGCGAGGACACGGGGTGCCACTGGTGGTAGGCGTGGGCCCCGCCGACCCAGATCAGCGGGATGCGGTGGCGCTGGAGCTCGCGGGCGAAGTCGGTGTCTTCCCCGCCGTAGCCCTCGAAGGTGGGGTCGAAGCCGCCGAATTCGCGCTCGATGCGCGCCCACGTGTCCGCGGTTAGGGCAAACGACAGCGACCAGAACAGGTTGTAGTTGTCGGCGTCGACGAGCTCGCCGGGCGCCGGGTTGGGTCGGGCGGGGTGCGGGACGGGGTCGGTGACGCGCAGCTCGCCTGGCTTCATGTAGGTCACCGGGCCGGCAGCGACGGCGTCGGGGCGCTGCTGCAGCGCCGCAACGTAGCGCGGCACGAGCGCGTCGGAGGCGAGGCAGTCCGCGTCGAGGAACACGAGCACCTCGGCGCCGCGTTCGATGGCCACCTTCGCACCCAGGTTGCGGGCTGCGGCGAGGTTGTCAGGCCCCGCGATCACGTGGCTTTTCGGCACGGCCTTGGCCAGCACGTCGGCGTCACCCAGCGCGACGGTGACGTGGTCGACGCCCATCGGCATGAGGTTGACCTGGTGGGTCAGGTGGTCGCGCCGGTTCGCGTCGGCGAGTGTGATCACGCAGGTGGCGGGCTGGCCGGGGTCGGCGGCCACGCCGGCGATGACCTCGGCGGCCCGGCGCGCCGCGCCATCTGTCTGCCAGCGGCCCCAGTCGGTGTCGCGGCGGCGCAGCAGTTCGGGCCATTCTTCTGGGGCTGGGAAGGCGTTTCGTACCGTCGCTAGGCCTTCGAGTGCTTTTGCGCCCGCCTTTTGCTCGGTGAAGGGGCGCGGCTGCGGCAGGATCACCGCCGGGGTGTCGGTGGCGGCCAAATCCGCCACGGAATTTTGCCCGCCCGCGGTCACGGCGATGCCCGCGGACTGCAGCAGCTCGGTCGGGTCGTCGACGTGGTTGTCCCCGCCCAAGAAGGTGAACCGGTACTCGGGGCAGGCGCGCTGCACCGCCTCCCAGTCCTCGGGCGACCAGGTCGAGCCGCCCAAGCCCGCCATCACGACCACGTGGTTCGGGTCGCGCTTCACGCCCTCGCGAGGGGTGAGCCGCGAGATCCCGCCGACGGCGTGCAGCCGGTCGGCGTGCGCGCGCAGGTGGTCGGGCACCTCGACCCAGTCCGGCCACGCGGCCACGATCGCGTCGGCCTGCGCGTAGGCGAGCTGGTGCGGGGCGTCGCCGCGGTAGCCGGGCATCGCGTGCACCACCACCGGCACGCCCATGAGCCGCACGAACGCGGCGACCTCGTTGGACACGTCCACGTAGAACGCCTCGGGCTGGTTCTCGGCCACCCAGTCGGCGATCTGCGCGAACCGCGACGCAATCTGCGGCGCCCCGTACGACGCGTAGTGCAACGTGCCGCCGGCGGTCATGGCGCGGCCGCTGCGTAACTCGCGTGGGGCGTCGCTGGCGTCGTCGAGAAGCACAACGTCCCCGCCGGCGGTGGACAGGATCTGCGCTTCGTGGCCCATCGCGCGCAGTTCGCGCTGGATGGCGCGGCAGCGGTGCAGGTGCCCGGAGCCGTGGTGGTGGGCGTAGATCCCGATCATTTTCCTACCTTTCCAAACGCCGCCACCTGGCGGAAGATGTCGGTGTAGTGCTTCGCGGTTTGGGAGAGCGAATGCCTATCGACGACCCAACGGCGCACCACGTCCCTGTCAATCCCACGCGCCTGCGTAATCGCGGCGGCGAGTGCGTCGACGTCGTCGGCAGGGGCGAGCGCCGCCGGGGCGTCGCGCAGCAGCTCGCCCATACCGCCGCGCCGAAACGCCGCAACGGGGGTGCCGCACGCCATCGCCTCGAACGCTACGAGGCCGAACGGTTCCTCCCACCGCGGGCTGACCACGGCGACGCCGCACCCGGCGACCAGGCGCCGCAGTTCCGCGTGGGAGAGCTCGCCGATCCATCGGGCGTCGTCGCCGAGCCGGGGTTCGATCTCGTCGCGGAAGTAGTGGTGGTCCCCGTTGCGCCCCGCCAGCACCAGCGGCACGCCGGCTTTGCTGCAGGCGTCGATGGCCAGGTGCGCGCCCTTTTCCGGCACGAGGCGGCCGAACCACACGGCGATGTCGCCGCCGTCGCCGGGGCGCCACAGTTCCACGTCGACGCCGTTGGGGATGATCACCGGCTCGCTGGGCAGGCGCCAGTCGCGCGCGGTGGTGCGGCTCACGGCGGCGAAGCGCCCGGCGCGCAGGCCGGCTGCGGTGATGGCGGCCTGGATCTCGTCGACCATCGGGGTGTGCAGCGTGGTCAGCATCGGCAGCGGCTCCGGCGACGCGGCCGAAGGGAAGATGTACGGGTTGAGGCTGTTGTTGTGCACCACGTCGTAGCCGCGGGCGACCAGCAGTCGGCGCAGCCGCACAAACGCGGCGTTTTCGCGCTCGCGGCCGCCTTCCGGGTAGGTGGTGTCGGTGGCGTCTGCGGCGTCCGCGCCCCAGTCCACCCCGGGCAGTTCGAGTGTCTTGTCGTTGCCGTCGGAGCCTTCGGCAGCGAAGAAGTCCACGTCGTGGCCGAGGTCGCGAAGGGCTGCGACCATGGTGTGGCAAAACGCTTCCAGCCCGCCGGCGTAGGGTTCGCGCACCGGGTAGCGCGCGGGCCCAACCAGCGCGATGCGCAGCTTGCCGGTGCGCGAGGTCTGCAGAGCGGGTTTCGCGGCAACGGTCACTCGCTCACCACTTTCCTGTAAATCTCCTCGTGCGCCCGGCGCACCTCGTCCAGCTGCTGCACCCGGTCGCCCGCGTACGGCACCGGCCCGCGGGCGAGCAGCCGCGCCGCCGCCTCACCGGCCGCGCGCCCGTCGCCGACAGCGTATACCTCCACCGCCTCCGGTGTGTCGGCTTGCCCGGCGTAGCAGCCGCAGTCCGGCACCACGACGGGAACGCCCAAGTCGCGGCACATTTCCAGCCACCCCGAGTGCGTCCCGCGCGTGTACGGCAGCACGCACACCCCGGCGCGGCCTACCGCGGCGTGCAGTTCGTCGTCGGGCATCGGCTCGTGCACGATCACCCTCGCATTGCCTATCGACGACAGCTCCGCTCCCCCATGCACATACACATCCAACGGCACCTGCGCCGCGATATCGGCGTAGAACTGCGCGTCCGCGACCACGTTGGAGCGCACCGACTTCAAAAACACCGCCGCGCGCCGGCCCGGTTCCACCGCCACCGGGTCTTCTACGATCCGCGGGTGCGGCACCACGTGCACGTCCGTCGCGCCGAAGTCGCGGCGCAGCACATCGGCGGCCTGGTCGGTGAGGGTGATCAGGGCGGATGCTTCGTCGATAAGCAATTGCAACCGCTGGTGGTGCTCGGTCTGATCCGTCAGATGCGGGTTGTCCAGGTCGTGGACGGTGAGCACCAGCGGCACCGGCAGCGCGCGGCACAGCTCGGCGATCTGCGCGGGCGTGCGGTGCTCGAAGCCGAAGTGGATGTGCACGAGGTCCACGGCGGGCGGGTCGCGCCAATACTCGGCCTCGAGCGCCGGGTGCGGCCACCAGTTGCCGCCGATGTCCGGGTCCGGCAGAAACTCCACGCCGGCAGGGCGGATAGCCTGCGTGTACGGGTGGCCGGAGGGGATAGACAGAACGCGCACCCCACTAATATAAACGTTTTCGCATACTGTGTTGGCATGCTGCTTGTTGTCGTCGGTAACTGCCAAGCGGAGTCCACCCGCAAACTGCTCATGTCCACCGGACACTTCACCGGCGAGCGCATCGCCCCGGTCCACGAGCTTGAAGCGGCGGACATGGGGTGGTTTCTGGACCTCGTCGCCCGCGCCGACGTGCTGGTGACGCAGCCGATCCGCGACGACTACCGCGGCCTGCCCGTGGGCACCCGGCAGCTGCAAACGTCGGCGCGGCGCGTGGTCGTGCCGGTGCTGCGTTTCGACGGGCTCATGCCCCACCAGGCCATCATCCGCGACCCTGATGATCCGTCGTTGAACCCGCCGGTGGTGCCGTACCACGACCTGCGCACGCTGGTTGCGGCCGCGGGGCACGCCCCGGCCGCGCCGCCGTCGCCGGAAGCGTTGCGGCGCGCCGCCGCCATGTCCGTCGAGCAGATCCGGCGCCGCGAGCAGGCCCACGGCACGGTTGTGGTGTCGGACTACCTGGAGACCAACCCGGTGTGGCACACCGTCAACCACCCCGACAACGCCACCCTCGCGTTCATGGCGTCGCGGGTACTCGAGGCACTTGGGCTTTCCGACGAGCCCGTCGCCCCGGACTACGAAATGCTCGGCGGGCTGGACGCGCCCGTCGACGCCGCGGCCGCCGACGCCCTCGGCGTTTCGGTGACAGGCCGCGATGAGTGGCGCGAACGCGGCGCCGGGTCCATCGACGCCGACGAAATCCGCGCCGCGCAGCTGGAGTTCTACCGTGAGCGCCCGGCGCTTGTCGCCCACGGGTTGCAGCGCCACGCGGAGCGCCTGGCGAATCTAGGGTTGGTGCAATGAAACATCTCATCGTCGGCCCCGCGGGCCACGGGGTGACCGAGTACGCCCTCGGGCTCGCCCGCGCCACCAGGGCCGAGGTGATCCGGGAAGAGACGTTCGGCGACTCCCCGCTCACCGGCCCCGTCCACGTCACGTTCACCGACCACCTCTTCGGCGACACCGCCGAGCGCCTGCTTGCGCGCATCGACGGCCCGCTGTCCGTGAGCCTGCACGACATCCCCCAGCCCGAGGAGGGCGCCGAGCGCTACGCCCGCCGCGCACGCGTCTACCGCGAGCTCGTCGAAAAGGCGGACGCCGCGGTGGTCAACTCCAACCACGAGGCGTCCTTCTTCGACGCCAACACCACGGTGATCCGCCTGCCTATCCCGGTGATCGACTCCCCCTTCAACCCCGAGGAAGGCACCGTCGGCGTGCTGGGGTTTCTCTACCCCGGCAAGGGCCACGAGGACCTCATCGAAGCGCTGCCGGACCGCCGCCTGCGCTTCCTCGGCGCGGTCTCACACGGCCACGAAACATGGGCCGAAAACCTCGACGCCGAGATCACGGGCTGGCTTTCCGACGCCCAGCTCGCCGCCGAGATGGGCCGGATCGCCCACCCCGTGTGCCCGCACCGCCACTTCTCCGCCTCCGGCTCGCTGATGGCCTGGCTGGGCGCGGGCCGCACCGTGCTGGTGCGCGACTCCGACTACGCCCGCGAGATCGACGCGTGGCTGCCCGGGCGCGTGACGTTGGTGGCTGACGGCGGGTGGCGGGAGGCCGTCGATAGGCATGAGCCCGAACAGATGGCCCCGCCGCGCTACGGATGGGCCGAAGTCGCGCAACTGTGGGAGGAAACATGGCGTTTAGCTGGCCTGATGTGAGCGTGGTCATCCCGCACTACAACGACGCGGAAGCGCTCGAGCGGGTCGTCGCGGCGGTGCGGGCGCAGGACTACGCGGGCGAGGTGGAGATCATCGTCGCCGACGACGGCTCCACCGAAAAACCGGCGATCGAGGGCGTGCGCGTGGTGCGCCAGGAGGACAAGGGCTTCCGGGCGGCCGCAGCGCGCAACCTCGGCGCGGACGCCGCGCGCGGCGAGGTGCTCGCGTTTCTCGACGCCGACACCGTGCCCGAGCCCGGCTACCTCTCGGCGGTCGTGCCCCACATCGAGGGGGATGCGCGGGCGGTGGTCGTCGGCGCGCGCCGCACCGGCGCCGAAGACACCGAGCCGCAATGGCTTATCGACGCCTGGTCTGCCACCGCCAACCTCCGCGACGCCGACCACAGCTCCTGGCGCTACATCATCTCCGCGGTGCTGACGTGCTCGCGCGAGTTCTTCGACGAGGTCGGCGGCTTCGACGGCACGCTCGTCGGTTACGGCGGCGAGGACTGGGAGTTCGGCTTCCGCGCCTGGAACGCCGGGGCGAGCTTCGTGCACGAGCCGACGGCCGTCGCGCACCACGCGGAGGAGGACTTCGGCAAGCGTTACGACGACCCGGCGGCCGCCACCGCCGTCAAAAACGCCGAGTCGCTGGCGCTGGCCCGGCGCGTGACCCACCCACTGGCGCGCCCGGACGGGGTCATCTTCGACACCTTCGACATGCAGGTGGAGGTCCCGGAGCTGGAAGGCGAGGGGGTGCGCGAGTTCGTCATCGCGGAGTGGCTGAAGGTCGGCGCGTACGTGCGCGTGGCGGAGGTGCCGGCGCTGTTCGCGGACGACCCGCGCGTGGGCACCGACGAGGCCGACGCGCGGGTGAACATCGCCGTCGGTGCGGGCTGGGCGCCGCAGGACCTCGACGCCCTACTGGCGGTGGAGTACGTGCTCTCCCCCGACGGCACGGTGGTGCGCACAAGGCGCGCCGCTGCGCTGGAGATGGAGCCGGCCACGGCGCACCCCGAGGACATCGGGCTTACCCCGGTGTCTGGCCCGCTGCAGCTGGAGCGCTACTTCGCCGGCTGGTGACGCACTACGGCAGCTCGGGGGCAACCCCGGTTCGCTCGTACTCGGCGAGGATGTCGATGCGGCGCTGGTGGCGTTCCTCTTCGCTCCACGGCTGGGACACGAAGGCGTCGACAATCGCGAGCGCTTCTTCCTCGGTGTGCATGCGGCCGCCGATGCCGATGAGCTGCGCATTGTTGTGCTCGCGGGCGAGCTTCGCGGTCTCTTCGGACCACGCCAGGGCGCAGCGTGCACCCTTGACCTTGTTCGCGGCGATCTGCTCGCCGTTGCCGGAGCCGCCGAGCACGATGCCCAGCGAACCCGGGTCGTTGACCACGGCCTCAGCCGCGGCGATGCAAAACGCCGGGTAGTCGTCCGCGGCGTCGTACTCGTGGGCGCCGCAGTCGGTCACCTCGTGGCCCTGGGCCTCAAGGTGGGCTTTGATCTGGTTCTTGCGCTCGAATCCGGCGTGGTCTGCTCCAAGGTAAATACGCATGGCGTTTAGCGTACCTGGGGCATCTCCGTGCGGGTGCGCTTGAGTTCGAAGAAGTACGGGAACTCGGCCAGGCCGACGGCGTGGTCGAACAGCTTGCCCGCCTCTTCGCCTTCCGGCACGCGGGTGATCACGGGGCCGAAAAACGCGGTGCCGTTCAACGCGACCACCGGGGTGCCCACGTCGTCGCCGACGGCGTCCATGGCGGTGGCGTGGAAGCCGCGCAGCAGGTCGTCGCTGTCAGACGTGTTGGCCACCTCGGCGAAGTGCTCCGACACGCCGACCTCTGCCAGTGCCTTGGCGATGATCTCGTCGTAGGCGCCGGAGCCCTTCTTGCCGCCCTCGCCGCCGGCGTGGATCATCGTGCCCATTGCGGTGTACAGCTCGTCGACCTTCTCGGGCTGTTCTTCCTTGACCTTCGCGAACACGCGCGCCGGGCCCCAGTTGGCCTCCATGGCTGCGGCGTAGTCCTCGGGGATGTCGCGGCCGTCGTTAAGTACTGCGAGCGACATGGGCACCCACTCGATCTCGATGTCGCGGACCTTTTCCACTTCCTTCATCCAGCGGGAGGTCTGCCATGCGAACGGGCAGGATACGTCGAACCAAAAAGTCACTTGTTCCGTCATGGCGCCCACAATAGCGCGTGTAGGTTGGGGCAGATGAAGACAAATTTGACTCGCAAGGACGCGCAGGAGCGCGCCGAACTGATTTCCAACGTCCGCTACGACATCGCCGTGGACATCACCGGGGCAGACGCGTTCACCACGGTGAGCACCGTCCATTTCGATTCGAAGGCGGGCACGACCCACTTCGACCTGGTTGCGGCCGGGTTCGAGGCCACCCTCGACGGCGAGGAGACGGGCCAGGAGCTTTCGCTTGACGACGGCGCCCACACCCTGGTCGTCACCTCCCACGACGCCTACAACCGCACCGGCGAGGGCCTGCACAAGTTCACCGACCCGGTGGATGGCAAGGACTACCTGTACACCCAGTTCGAGCCGGCGATGGCGATGAAGGTGTTCGCCGGCTTCGACCAGCCGGATTTGAAGGCCACCTACAAGGTCAGCGTGAAGGCGCCGGAGCGCTATACGGTGATCCTCAACGAAGCCGTCGAGCGCACAGACAACGGCGACGGCACCTCCACCTGCACCACGGTGATCGACTACCCGTTGTCGACCTACCTCATCGCGATCTGCGCCGGCGAGTTCGAGCGCATCTCCGACACCTACGACGCCGGCGACGGCAGGACGATCGAGCTCGGCCTGTACGCACGCGCCAGCCTGATCCCCCACATGGATTCGGAGCGCCTGTTCCGCCAGACCAAGGACGGCTTCGACTTCTACCACGCCAACTTCGGCCGCACCTACCCGTTCGGCGACAAGTACGACCAGGTGTTCTGCCCGGAGTACAACATGGGTGCGATGGAGCACGTCGGGTGCGTGACCTACCGCGACGAGTACGTGTTCACCTCCGAGCCCACCCCGTACCGCCTGGAGCGCCGCAACGACACCATCTTGCACGAGATGGCGCACATGTGGTTCGGCGACTTGGTCACGATGCAGTGGTGGGACGATCTGTGGCTCAACGAGTCCTTCGCCACCTGGTCCGCGGCCACCGCGCAGACTGCGATCGGCGAGTACGCGGATGCGTGGACCACCTTCGCGTCCGTGGAGAAGGCGTGGGCGTACCAGCAGGACCAGCTGCCGTCGACGCACCCGATCGCGGCGGACGCGCCGGACATTGAGACCGCGGAGCAGAACTTCGACGGCATCACCTACGCGAAGGGCGCCAGCGTGCTGAAGCAGCTGCAGGCGTACGTGGGCTACGAGGAGTTTTTCGCCGGGGTGCGGCGCCACTTCGACAACCACGCCTACTCCAACGCCACCTTCGACGACCTGCTGGGCGCGCTCGAGGAGGCGTCGGGCCGCGACCTTTCCGGCTGGGCCGAGCAGTGGCTGCGCACCACGGGTCCGTCGACGCTGCGCCCGGAGATCGGCGAGAGCTTCGCGGTGCTGCAGGAGGATCCGCGCCCGCACCGTGTGCGCGTGGGGCTCTACAAGCTTGTCGACGGCTCCGTCACCCGCGTCAAGCAGATCGAAACCGACATCGACGGCGAGCGCACCGAAATCCCGGAGCTCGCCGGTATCGAACACGCCCTGGCGATTGTCAACGACGACGATCTGACCTACGCCAAGATGCGCCTGACGCCGGAACACCAAAAGTTTGCGCTGGAGCACATCGGCGAGATCGAGGATTCGCTGGCGCGCACCGTGATCTGGTCGTCGCTGTGGGAATCGGTGCGCGACGGCGAGCTGGCCGCCCGCGAGTTCGTGAAGCTGGTCGCCGCCCACGCCGCCGCAGAGACGCACCCGAGTGTGCAGGAGCGCCTGCTGGCGCAGGCCACGCAGGCGGTGCGCCAGTACGTCGACCCCGCCTGGCAGGGCGAGGGCATGGACCTGCTCAACGCCGCCTTCCGCGGCGCGCAGCCGGCCGCCATCTTCGACCGCGCCCTGGCACGCCTCACTCCCACCGAGGACACCGTCGCGTACTTCAAGGAACTGCTTGCGCGCTCGGACAACCAGGAGGTGCGCTGGCTGGCCATCACCAACCTGATCGCCGCCGGCGCCCTGCCGCTGGAGGCGGCGGAGAAGGAGCAGGACAACACGTCGGAGGGCGCGATTTCGCGTCTGCGGGCGAGAGCTGTCGTCGATAAGCGATGGGCTTGGCAGAAGCTTGTGGAAGACGACCTGACCAACCTGGAAGCCCGCTACCTCATGGACGGCCTGACGTTCACCTACGACGGGCTCGAGGGGCTGACCGACGAGTACTTCCGCGCCGCGCCCGCGCTGTGGGAGCGCCTGACCAACGAGATGGCGCAGCGCACCCTCGAGGGCATGTACCCGCGCTGGGACGTCACCGCGGGTGCCGTAGAGAAGGCGAACGCGCTGCTGAACGGCGACGCCCCCGCCGGGCTGAAGCGCGTCATCGCTGAGGGCCAGGACCGCATCGCGCGTGCGGTGCGCAACCGGGAGGTCGACGCTACAAGCGCGTAAGCGCCTGTTCGAGGTCGGCGATGAGGTCGGCCTCCTCCTCGATGCCCACCGAGATGCGCACGAGCTCGCCCGGCACCTCGAGCGCGGAACCGGCGACGGAAACGTGCGTCATGGTGGCGGGGTGCTCGAGCAGGCTCTCCACGCCGCCGAGGGACTCCGCCAGGCAGAACAGCTTGGTGGACTTGCAGAAGGTTTTGGCCTGCTCGGTGGTCTGGAACAGCACAGAGACCATGCCGCCGAAGCGGGTCATCTGCTTCTTCGCAGTTTCGTGGCCCGGGTGGGTTTCCAGGCCCGGGTAGCACACGCGCGCGACCTGGGGTTGGGCGTCGAGAAACTTCGCGACGGCCTCCGCGTTGTCGCAGTGCTTGTCCATGCGCACCGACAGCGTCTTCAGGCCGCGGCCGGTGAGGTAGGTGTCGAACGGCGACGGGTTCGCGCCGACCCAGCCGAAGAAGAAGCGCAGCTGCTCGTGGAAGCCGGGCACGCGCGAGTCGTCGCCGCAGACGATACCGCCGACAACGTCCGAGTGGCCGCCGATGTACTTCGTGGTGGAGTGCACCACCACATCCGCCCCGAGCTCGAACGGCTTTTGCAGGTACGGGGAGGCGAAGGTGTTGTCCACCACCAGCGTGGCCTGCTGCTTCACGGCCGCGATCGCCTCGATGTCCACGATGTCCAGCATCGGGTTCGTCGGCGTTTCCACCCAGATGGCCTTGGTGTTGTCCTGCACGGCGGCAGCGACTTCTTCCGGGTTGGTCATGTCCACCACGGTGTTTTCCACGCCCCACTGGGTGAACACCTGCTGGATCAGGCGGTAGGTGCCGCCGTAGGCGTCGTTTGACACGACGATGTGGTCGCCGGGTTTGAGCAGGATGCGCAGGATGACGTCGATAGCCGCCATGCCCGAGGAGTACGCGACAGCGTACTCGGCGCCCTCCAAAGCGGCGACCGCCTTTTCCAGCGCGGTGACGGTGGGGTTGCCCACGCGGGTGTACTCGTAGCCGCCGCGCAGCTCCGCCAGCCCGTCCTGGGCGAACGTGGTGGAGGCGTAGATCGGCGTGTTGATCGGCCCGTACAGGCTGTCGGGTTCGTAGCCGGCGTGAATGGCGTCGGTAGCAAATCCAGTCATGTCTGCACACAGTAGACCAAGCGGTTCATTAACGCGCCATTTTTATGCACTAGACTCGGGACCCGATGAAAGCGCAAACAGAAACTGCCGAAAAGGTCGACGAGGCCGTCACCGGCGTCACCAACTGGTGGAACGACCCAGCCACCCACGAACTCGTGGTGGAACGCCCCCTGAAAATCCTGCTGATCCTCATCGTGGCGCTGGTGCTGAACTGGCTGGCGCGCAAGGTGATCAACCGCGCCACCCGCCACGGCATCGAGCGCACCCCGTTCATCGCCCCCACCGTGGAGGACACCCCGCAGTACCGCGCTCAGGAGGCGCGGCGCGCACAGCGCATGAAGACGTTGGGCAACGTGGGCCGGTCTGTGGCCGCGATTGTGATTTGGACGTGGGCGGTACTCGCGGTGCTGGACCAGCTGGGGGTCAACGTGGCGCCGCTGATCGCTTCCGCTGGCGTGGTTGGCGTGGCTATCGGTTTTGGCGCGCAGTCGCTGGTGAAGGACTTCTTCTCCGGCATGTTCATCCTGATTGAGAACCAGTTCGGCGTGGGCGACACCATCCAGGTCGGCGACGTGGTGGGCGAGGTCGAGGAGATGTCGCTGCGCATCACGACGCTGCGCGACATCGACGGCGCGCTGTGGCACATCCCCAACGGCGATATCGACCTGGTGGGTAACCATTCCGCCCGCTTTTCCACGGCGCGCCTGCAGATCCCGGTGTCGGTCATGGCGAATCCGGACAAGGTTTCGCGCGTCATCGAGGACACTGCCGTGGCTGCGTGTCAGGACCCGGAGGTCCGCGATCTGGTCATGGGCACACCGACGATGCAGGGTCCCAGCGAGTTCAACCCCACCTACGTGTCGTTCCGCCTGAGCGTGACCACGATGCCGGGCGAGCAGTGGGCCGTGGCCCGCCACCTGAACCACCGCATCCTGGCGGCGCTGCACGAGCAGGACGTGGTGCTCACGGCGATGGATTCTGTGCTTGTAGAGATGAAGGAGAACAATGGAGATCGGTCCTAAGCAGGAGCAAACGCTTTACGACGCCGTCGGTGGCGACCCGTTCTTCCACCGCCTCGTCGAAGGCTTTTACACCCAGGTCAAGCAGGACGACCTCATCGGCCCGATGTACCCGGACCAGGATTGGGACGGCGCGCAGGACCGCCTGCGCTGGTTCTTGGTGCAGTACTGGGGCGGGCCGCGCACCTTCCAGGAAAAGCGCGGTAACCCGATGCTGCGCAAGCGCCACTTCCCGTTCGCCATCGGCGAGGCCGAGGCGGACCGTTGGCTTGAGCTCATGGGCAATTCCATGGAGCAATTTACTGACGACGAGCTGCCGCCCGCCTACCGCACCCAGATGTGGAACCACATGCAGCGCGTGGCCTACATGATGATCAACCAGGGCCCGCGCGCGTACTAAAACAACAGGTTCGGGCGGGTGCTGCGGTAGACGGAGCCGAACGGCGCGTCCAGGCGCACCCAGCTGCCGGAGGTGGAAACGCGCAGGTGGCGCGGGATCTCGGCGGGGGCCTCGAAGCCGGGGATCAGCCCGAGCGAGGTGCAGGCGAAGATCATCCGCATGGGGATCTCCACGGGGTTGTCGCTGTCGGCGTCGGCGGTGAGCACTACCCCGTCGAGAAGCGAGCGGGGCGGGCCGGCCGGGCCGGAGAATTGCCGGGCCAGGTTGCGGCCCTCGTCCGCCAGGCGGCGCGCGACGCCGATGGGCACTTCCTCGCGGGCGATGAAGCCGCTGGCCGGCGGCAGGGCCCCGGGCCAGGCGGCGTCGCGGGCGGCGCCGACCTCGGCTGCGCCGGACTTCAACGCGTCGAGCATGGCGCGGGCGCTGACGGTGGCGCCGGGGTGGGTGGTGGAGCCGGAGGTGCGTCGAGAAGCAATGGCATCAAACGGCGTGGTGACGAAGACGTCGAGCTGACCCTCGCCCACCTCCTGGATGCGCGCGCTCGCCTGGGCGTCTAGCGCGAGCGCACGCGAAAGAAGCGCGGTGAGCCCGCGCGCGCCACGCTCAATCCGAACCTCGACCACTTACGCCCCAGCAGTCTTAGACAGGATGCCGATCTCCTTCTGCGTGATCTCGCGCGGCGAGGTCGTGGTGGTGTCCACCGTGACCTGCACGCACTCGATCACGCAGCAGACCTTGCCCTGGGCATCCTTGATCTCCTGGCGGGTGGTGAACGACGTGTTGCCCACGTTGGACACCTGCGTCTCCACCGTTACGGCTGTGGTATTGGGCAGGATCGGGCGGACGTAATCCACCTCGAGGCGGCGCACGAACACCACGAACTCGTGGCCCTGGGAGAAGAAGAACTCCTGGGCGAACGCCAAGCGCGCCTCCTGGGCGAGCTCGATGTAGGCGGAGTTGGTCACGTGCCCGTAGCGGTCAAAGTCGCTCCAGCGCACTGGGATGGTGTGGACGTGGATCTTGTTCGGCTCAGCCATGGGGTACTCCTAGCGGGTGAGCTTGCGGTGGGTGACGCGGGACGGCTTCGCGGCTTCCTCGCCGAGGCGCTCGACCTTGTTGGCCTCGTAGTCGCCGAAGTTGCCCTCGAACCAGAACCACTTGCCCTCTTCCACGTTGCCCTCCCAGGCCAGGATGTGGGTGCAGGTGCGGTCCAAGAACCAGCGGTCGTGCGAGATCACCACGGCGCAGCCCGGGAAGGCCTGCAGCGCGTTTTCCAGCGAGCCGAGCGTTTCGACGTCGAGGTCGTTGGTCGGCTCGTCCAGCAGGATCAGGTTGCCGCCCTGCTTCAGCGTCAGCGCCAGGTTGAGGCGGTTGCGCTCGCCGCCGGAGAGCACCTTGGACGGCTTCTGCTGGTCCGGGCCCTTGAAGCCGAAGGCGGACAGGTAGGCGCGCGACGGCATTTCGTTCTGGCCGACGTGGATGTAGTCCAGGCCGTCGGAGACGACCTCCCAGACGGTCTCCTCCGGGTTGATGTTTTCGCGGTTCTGGTCAACGTAGGAGATCTTGACGGTGCCGCCGACCTCCACCGAGCCGGAATCGGCTTCCTCGAGGCCCACGATGGTCTTGAACAGCGTGGACTTGCCCACACCGTTGGGGCCGATCACGCCGACGATGCCGTTGCGCGGCAGGGTGAACGACAGGTCCTTGATCAGCACGCGGCCGTCGAAGCCCTTGTTCAGGTCCTCCACCTCGACGACCTTGTTGCCCAGGCGCGGCGGGGTGGGGATCTGGATTTCTTCGAAGTCGAGCTTGCGGTACTGCTCGGCCTCTGCCGCCATCTCCTCGTAGCGCTCGAGACGGGCCTTGTTCTTGGCCTGGCGGGCCTTCGGGGAGGAGCGGACCCAGTCCAGTTCCTTCTTCAGGCGCTTCTGCAGCTTCTGGTCCTTCTTGCCGGCGACCTCGAGGCGCTCGGCCTTCTTCTCCAGGTAGGTGGAGTAGTTGCCCTCGTAGGGGTAGAGCTTGCCGCGGTCGACCTCGCAGATCCACTCGGCGACGTTGTCCAGGAAGTAGCGGTCGTGGGTAATGGCCAGCACGGCGCCCGGGTAGGTCTGCAGGTGCTTCTCCAGCCACAGGACACTCTCGGCGTCGAGGTGGTTGGTGGGCTCGTCGAGAAGCAGCAGGTCCGGCTCGCTCAGCAGCAGTTTCGCAAGAGCTACTCGACGGCGCTCGCCACCGGACAGGTTGGTCACCGGTGCGTCGGAAGGCGGGCAGCGAAGTGCCTCCATGGCCTGCTCGATCTTGGAGTCGATCTCCCACGCGTCGGCCGCGTCGAGCTCTTCCTGCAGCTTGCCCATTTCTTCCATGAGCTCGTCGGAGTAGTTCGTCGCCATTTCCTCGGCGATCTGCTCGAAGCGCTGCTTCTTCTCAAACAGCTCGCCGAGGCCTTCCTCGACGTTGCCGCGCACGGTCTTTTCCTCGTTCAGCGGCGGCTCCTGCAAAAGGATGCCCACGGACGCGCCCGGCTGAAGGAACGCCTCGCCGTTGTTCGGCTGGTCGATGCCGGCCATGATCTTCAGCAGCGACGACTTACCGGCGCCGTTCGGGCCCACGACGCCGATCTTTGCGCCCGGGTAAAACGCCATGGTGACGTTGTCCAGGATGACCTTCTCGCCGATGGCTCGGCGGACGTTTTTCATCGTGTAGATGAACTCAGCCACTACGAATCCCCTTTGTTGGTGAGTGCGGAGGTAAATACCGCACTTAGGGTACATCACGCAGGCGAGTGCCCCGCCGCTTCCAAAGCGCGCTGGAAGCGGCGGGGCGAAAGCACCGAAACTAGAAGGGCGCGCCGGCGGCGGCGAGCTCCTCGCCTTCCGCGTCGGCGTCGGTGCGGCTCACCCCATCGACGTCCTCGGCGCTGACGCGGCGCTCCTCCACCTCTGGCGTGTCCGAGAAGCTGCCCCAGCCACTCTTGGGCTCAGTGTTGTCGGCGGTGTCGCCCTCGGCATCCTCGCCGTTGAGCTTCCTGTTCAGCGCCTTGGCGTCCATCGCCTTGGGCATCTCGTGGCCTTCGAGCGTGTTGCCGGAGACTGACGTGCGCACCGAGTTGACCTGGTAGCGCGCAAGATCGAACGCGACGTGGCGCGCTTTGACCATGGTCTTGGACCGCAGGACCGGCTCGCCCTTGTCGTCTTTGCCTTCCCAGTACTCGTGGACAAGCTTGCCAATGACAATCACCGGGAAGCCTTTGCGCAGCGACGCCCCGGCGTTGACCGCGAGCTGGCCCCAGCACTCGACGTCGACGTAGAACTGGTTGTAGTCCCGCCAGACCTCGTTGCCGTTGTCGTTCTTTTCTTTCTTCGCGTCCGAGGTGGCCACGCGGAAGCGCAGCACGGCGTTACCGGAGTCGAAGGTTTTGAAGTACGGCTCGGCGATCAGGTTGCCGAGCAGCGTGTAGTCAATGTTGGCCATGTGGTTGGCCCCTTTCTGCGTGTGTGCGGATGGTGTGCGGTTGCGGGGGCGGAGCTTTGCGTCGATAAGCAATTGCCCCCTGCGCGAGCAGAGTCGCACGAAACGCGAGCCGGAAAAAGGGGTCGGCCAAATTGTGGATAACTTAACCTGAGAAATTCACAATCCGCAGCTAGCGGCCATGAATTTGAGAAAGCATCTCGTTGTAGCGGCGCCATTCCTCGTCGTCGGTCTCCTCCGCGCGGCGGTCGGAGGCGGCCGTTTCCGCCTTATCCTCGCGCCACCAACGCATGAACAGCTCGCCGAAGACGATCACCAGCGGGAAGGAGCCGGACGCCCACGCGATGCCGCCGCCGTCCTTCTGCACTTTGAGCAGGTCCGGGTTCCACGGCAGCTCCAGCGAGCGGTAGAACTCCTCGCCCATCACGGAGCCGAGCTGCATGAGGTAGACACCCATGAACAGGTGGAACGGCATGGACACCCACAGCCACAACAGGCGCACCTTCGCGGTGGGGCGGCCCTCGATTTCGTCGGGGCCGATGAGCTCCCAGAAGTAGAGGTAGCCGGAGATGAGGAACGCGGCGTTCATGATCACGTGCCCGGCGTGCTCGGAGATCATGAGCTCGTAGAACGGCTGGATCACGTACATGACGTAGAAGAACACCAGGAACTGGATGGTGGACACCGGCGAGAACGTCACCGCGCGCAGGAACTTGGAGCGCTGGAAGCTTTCCGCCCACAGGCGCGGGTTGAACTCGCCGGCCGGGTACGCCTTACGCACAAGTGTCAGCGGCGCGCCGAGCACCAGGAACACCGGCACGCCCATGGACAGGATCATGTGGACGGTCATGTGCGCGGAGTAGGAGGCGGGCATGTGCATGCCCATGCCGGAGCTCAGCGTGACGACGACCATCGCGCAGCCGGCCAGCCACCACAGCGTGCGCGCGACCGGCCAACCGTCCACCCGGCGGAGAAGGTGCAGGTAGTACGCCGCAAGCAGGACCGCAATGACGCTGAACAGCAGCTCCGGGCGCCAGGTGGTCAGCCAGTTAGTCCAGGTCAGCGGCTCGGTGAGGTTGTAGCCCATCTGGATCTGCATGCGGGTCAGGTTCGGGTCCAGCGGCGGCGGGGGCGGGGTGCGGCCGAGGGTGACGGCCAGGCCGGAGATCGCCGCCATGATCAGTACCTCGCCCGCGGCGAGGCGGGTGAACGCCCTGGGCTGGGTTTCAAGCTGTGGGATGGTGCGCTCCCGGTGCAGGTAACCAATCATGCCGAGGACGACGATGCCGACGGTTTTGATGATCAGCACCCAGCCGTAGCTGTACTGCGTCAGATCCTCCAGGCGCACCCGCACCAGCGCGTTGACCACGCCGGAGACGGCCATGGCCAGGATGGAAAACAGCGCGATGCGTGAGTAGCGCTGGGTGGCGGCGGGGAGGCCGGGGCCGCGTCGTAAGGCATGTGCGACAAGCGCCATCAGCCCGCCGACCCAGAGCAGCATGGCCACGAGGTGCCAGATCAGCGAGTTGGTGCCGAAGTCGTGCGCGCCGCCGGTGGCCGAGTGGCCCGTCAGCGCGATCGGCATCACCACCACGATCGCGCCCAGAAACAGCCAGACCTGGGACCACCAGCTGGTCGCCGCGTAGCCAAACGCTGCGACGACGGCGGCGAATGCGGCGACGATGAGCCACACGCGCGCGTCCGCCACCTGGTCCAGCGCTTGAGACCACGCGGCCGCCTCGAACAGGACGGTGTTGAGGGGTTGGCCGGAGACGTCGGAAAGCACCAGCGGAATCATGACCAGCCCGATCAGCGCGATGCCCGCGCTGGCGTGGGCGCCGGTGCGCGAGGCGAGGTGGCCGTCGACCGTCAGGCGCGCGCCGTTGAGGTCCTCTCGGGTCTGCTTCGGCGGGATAAGGAAGGCCGAGAGCAGAAACGAGCCGGTGGCCAGCGCCATGAGCAGCCACGCAACGCCGCGCAGCGCCGGCAGCCCCACCGTGGTGGCCGCGCCCGGGTCCGGGATGCCCAGCTCCGCGAGCGAACCGCCCGAGAACGCCTCCCCCACCGCGCCGGCGACAACGGCCGCGATGGCGAACGCGGCCAAATACAGCGGCCAAGCGGGGGCGACGGTGCGAGTGCGTGCAGGTGCATTCATGCCGCATACCCTACTTTCGCGCCTGGCTGCGCCATAACTACAATCAGCCGGTGTTGCCCCCATAGCTCAGTGGATTAGAGCATCCGGTTTCTACCCGGCTGGTCGCGGGTTCGAATCCTGCTGGGGGCGCTTTCTTTTTCCCTGGTCAGGCGATACTTTCTGCGCGTCTTCCGCGGTTACGCATACAGTCGGTAGGAAATAGTCGCTTACCCCAAGGAGGCCAAAGCATGACGGACCCGAAAAACTCCCCGGTCAACGAAGACAGCGTAGACAACCTCTCCGACCCCGACACGGATGCTTCCGTGCAGGAAACCGGCGAGGACAACGACTTTGAAAGCGATGGTGCGAACTAATGGCCGATATCAACCGCGATGACGTTTCCGCCGGTACGACAGACGAGGTGGATAAGCTTCTCGACGCCTCCACCACCCGCATCGGCAACGCCCCCACCAACTTCAACTCCGTCGACGACTTTGAAAACGCGGAGGATGAAACCCTAAAATCCGGCTCCGGCCATAAGGACGAGCACCCGAACACGGAGGAGCGCACCGACCAGGTCGAGCGCACCGTCCGCGACGGCGAGTAGCTACCACCGGGTTCACCGGCCCCTGCGTGTTTCGCGGCGGGCCGGTTTTTGCGTGTTTGTGCACGAACCGTCCGCGCTGAGATCGGCAGAGTCGCCCAAAACTAACCCACCCGCCAGCCACGTTTGGAACAACCGTCCCACAATGTGATACATTTCCACCACTCATTGAGATAGAAGTCTCGCACAGTGGAATGAAAGGACGGGCGATGACCACCAGCGTCGAATACCACCCCGCTCCCCAACCAGCGGCACCCGCCGCGCTCCGGGAGACCACCCCGGAGGAGCGCCGCCGCGTCCGACTCGCCTCCACCATCGGCACGACCATCGAGTTTTACGACTTCTACGCGTACGCCACCGCCGCCGTGGCGGTGTTTCCGTTCCTGTTCTTCCCCAAGTCGGAATCCAGCACGGTTGCGCTGCTGTCCTCGTTTGCCACGTTCGGCCTGGCGTTTATCGCCCGCCCACTCGGCTCGGTACTGTTCGGCCACTTCGGCGACAAGGTCGGCCGCAAGGCCACCCTCGTCGGCGCGCTGCTGACCATGGGCATCGCCACCTTCGTTATCGGCCTTTTGCCCACCTACGCGCAGGCCGGCATCTGGGCCCCGGCACTGTTGGCCCTGATGCGCTTCTGCCAGGGCCTGGGCCTGGGCGGCGAGTGGTCCGGCGCGGCGCTGTTGTCCACAGAAACGGCAGCTAAGGGACGCCGCGCCTGGGCCGGCATGTGGCCGCAGCTGGGCGCGCCGTTCGGTTTCCTGCTGGCCAACGGCCTGTTCCTGATCCTGGTCACAGTACTGGGCCACACCTCCGGCGATTTCGAGGGCGCGTTCATGGCATGGGGCTGGCGTATCCCGTTCCTGCTGTCGATCGTGATGGTCATCATCGGCCTGTGGGTGCGCCTGCAGGTTGAGGAGACCCCAGTGTTCCAGCAGGTGGAACAAAACGACCAGAAGGCCGCCTCTCCACTGACCGAGGTGTTCAAGACCGCTTGGAAGCCGCTGATCCAGGGCACGTTCATCATGGTCGGCTGCTACACGCTGTTCTACATCGTGACCACCTGGTTCCTCTCCTACGGCATCGGCTCCGCGGAAGAGGGCGTGGGCCTGGGCATCGAGTACCCGACCTTCCTCAAGCTGCAGCTGGTGTGCATCTTCGGCTTCATCCTGGGCATCCCGGTCTCGGCGCACCTGGCCGATACCTACGGACGACGCCCGACGCTGGGCCTGACCTCCGTGGCGATCATCGTCTACGGCTTGAGCTTCAAGTGGCTGCTCAACCCGGAGACGTTCACGATGGTCTCCCTGGGCATCTTCCTGTTCATCGGCATGATCCTGATGGGCTTCATCTTCGGGCCGATGTCCGCGATTTTGCCGGAGCTGTTCCCCTCCAACGTGCGTTATACCGGTTCGGGCATCGCTTACAACGTCTCCTCAATTCTGGGCGCGGCGATCGCCCCGTTCATCGCGACGGCGCTCAACGCCCAGTACGGCCCGAAGGCGGTGGGCTACTACCTGGTGGTCGTCACCGCGATCTCGTTGGTGGCCATCCTCAGCGCGCACGAGACCAAGGACCAGGAGATGCACGAGATCTAGCGCATCCCAGCAAACCCAGGGCGGCTTCGGCCGCCCTTTCCTTTTGCTCGCCGTCCTAGATCCAGCTACCAGGATCCAGCTATTCGCCCCCTGGGGCCGATTAGCTGGGCCCTAGTAGCTGGATCCGCGGGATGGGCGCCGAAACCCTTGCTTTCCACCCCGGAAAATGCCACACTTGCGGACATGGAAAACAACGCACCGCAGCCCAAGCCGCCGCAAACGCAGATCTCCCAAGAAGAAGCCCGCGCCGCCCTCGAGCAGATCGACGGGATCGAGCACGAATCGCAGCGCAAACACACCCCGGCGTGGGCTTACGCCATCCTCGGCACCAGCTTCGGCATCACGATCGCCGGCACAATCATCGGCTGGAAGTACTGGTGGGTGCTGTTCCTGCTCATCGTCATCGCCTGCATCGCGCTGGCGATCTGGGACAACAACCGCAATGTGCGCCCGAGCATGAAGCAGCCGCTGCATGAGGACCCCAAAACGAACTGGGCCGCCGCTCTCGCCCCTGCGCTCATCTTCCCGCTGACCTGGTTGGTCCCCGAGGGCAGTGTGGTCGGCGGGGTCATCGCCGGCGTAATCACGGCGGTCATATTCACGGCCGTGATGATCCACGAAAGCAGGAACCGATGAACGCACCTGCTATCGACCCAGTCATTCACCCACTGGCGCGGCTGAAGATTTGTGCGGCGCTGTACAGCGCGGGAGCCGTCGAGAAGCAAACGTCCCGGCACGAGATGCGCTTCAGCTCCCTGAAAGATAAGGCGGACCTGTCTGATTCCGCCCTGTCGAAGCAGCTGGCCACGCTGGAGGAGCACGGCTACGTCACGCGTTTCCGCGAGTACGGCTCCACCCGCGCGAAGGACACGGTGTGGGTCACGCTCACTGCAACCGGTGCGGAGGCCTTTGAAAACCACACGGCCGCGTTGCGCGAGATCGCTGGCGGGTAGATTCGTCCACATGAGTTTTCCCGCACCTGCACCCGGCGCGTTCGCGCTGATCACCGGCGCGAGCCAAGGCATCGGCGAAGCCATCGCGCGCCAGCTCGCTGCCGAAGGCCACAACCTCATCCTTGTCGCGAGGCGCCAAGAGGTACTGCAAAAGCTTGGCGACGAGCTCTCGCTCGCCCACGGCGTCGATGTGGAAATCTTCGCCGGGGACCTGTCCAAGGCGCGCGACGTGGACGCGTTGATCAAGCACATTGCCAACCGCACGGTGTCGATCTGCGTGAACTCCGCAGGCATCGCCAGCTTCGGCCCGTTCATGGCCCAGGACTGGGAGTACGAGACGAACCAGTTCAACCTGAACGCCACGGCGGTGTTCCGCATCACCAAGGCGGTGCTGGACCAGATGGTGCCGCGCGGCGAGGGCGCGCTGTGCAACGTCGGCTCCGCTGCCGGCAACCTGCCCATCCCGAACAACGCCACCTACGTGTTCACCAAGGCCGGCGTGAACCAGTTCACCGAGGCGCTGCACTACGAGCTCAAGGACTCCGGCGTGCACGTGACACTGCTCGCGCCGGGCCCGGTGCGCGAGGCGTACATCCCAGAAGAAGAGCAGTCCATCGTGGACAAGGTCGTGCCGGATTTCTTGTGGACCACCTACGAGTCCTGCGCCGCCGACACGATCAACGCGATGCGCAAGAACCGCCGCCGCATCGTGCCCGGCCCGCTTTCCAAGGCCATGGACGTGGTGTCCAACTACGCCCCGCGCGGGTTGCTGCCGCCGATCATGGGCAAGTTTTACGCACAGATGGGAGAGGAATAGATGGACATCGCCGCCAAAGACAACCGCATCGTCTGGGTGGATCTGGAGATGACGGGACTGGATCCTTCCCGCCACGTCATCGTGGAGGTCGCTGCCCTGGTCACGGACGCTGAGCTGAACATTATCGACGAAGGCGTGGACCTGGTCGTGCACGCCACCGACGCCGAGCTCGCCGAAATGGACGACTTTGTCACCCAGATGCACTCCGACAACGGGCTGCTGGACGACATCAAGGCCTCCACGGTCAGCATCGAGGAGGCGGAGGATGCGGTGCTCGAGCTCGTGGAGAAGCATTGCGATCCTGCCCACCCCGCGCCGCTCGCCGGCAACTCGATCGCCACCGACCGCACGTTCATCAAGGCGCAGATGCCGCGCCTCGACGCCGCGCTGCACTACCGCATGATCGACGTGTCCACGGTCAAGGAGCTGTCGCGCCGCTGGTTCCCCAAGGCGTACTTCAACCAGCCGGCGAAAGGTATGGCGCACCGCGCGCTGGCGGACATCGTGGAGTCCATCCGCGAGCTGGATTACTACCGACGCGCGGTGTTCGTGCCCGCCCCCGGGCCGGATACGGAGGCCGCCGTTGATGCGGCCGCAGGCGCAACCGACGCCTACCAGCCGTTTTTGTGAAAACACGGTGAGGGGCTAAGGTAGTTCCCGCTGCAAAAACAGCGATGGTGGCTGTAGTTCAGCTGGTAGAGCACCAGGTTGTGATCCTGGGTGTCGCGGGTTCGAGTCCCGTCAGCCACCCCAAAAATACCCCGTAACCTGCACAAACAGGTTACGGGGTACATTGCTTTAATCGCCGGGTACGTTAAAGAGTACGTTATAGATTCTAGAAATCAGGCGCGGGTTAAGTAGCAGAAAGTGTGTCTGATTTTCGGGGTTATCACTGATCAGGCAGCATAAATCGGGCGTATATAAGGTGCGGAACCTTATATACGCCCGATTCGCGTTCAATCCAGACGATCCACTCAAAATTGCCAGGCAGTGCAATTTCGGACAAGACCAACTCGCCAAAGTCAACGATCTTGCCGAAGAAGACCACAACAAAGCCGACCAAGAAACAGGACAACCAGCCTTCTACGACAACGCTATCCCAACCGAATACAACCACTCGATAGGAATCAGGAAAGGCCGCATGAAATAGCAAGCAAAGTGTCCGCCCGGCGACACGCCGAACGGACACACATTTTGCTACTTAACCCCTCATCGCCACCCTGGCCATCGCAGGCATCGCGGGCCTCATCTCCCTGATTGCCCTGCTGGCACCGTTCGCTGTCGACCGCGCCCTCGGCCCGATCGCGAAGTTCTAGTCAGAACTACATGCCCAGCATCGGCAGTTTGATGCCGAAGTGGGGCAGCGCGAAGACGAGGCCTGCGATCACCAGCAGCGCCGCAATTACCCCACCGACAATGGCAGGCACGTTCACGTCCGCCTTGGCGGTGGGGTATTTCACGTCCGCTCGCATGCCCTTGGTGCAGGTTTCGGCGGCGGTGGCGTCGGCGTCGTCGATAAGCATGCTCTTCGCGGCGACCTTCCCGGACGGGGTTTCCATCCACGCCTTGTACACGTCGCCATCCTTCGCGGTCAGCGGCGTCTCCATGCGCTTCGTGTCCTCCGGACCAACGCGCCACGAATTCGTGTCAATCGCCTCCAGCGTGCGATTCACCGTCGGCTCCGACTCCTTCATCGTCTTCTGCGCATCCACATACTTTGCGACGAGCCCCTCCGGCAACAACTTGCCAAACTCCGCCTTCTCACCCTTGAGCGCCTTCTCGTTCTCCGCGACAACGCCCGGGTAGACCTGCTCAATCGCCGCGATGAGGTCGCGAGCCTGCTCGTAGTCACCGATCGCCTTGGACTCGTCGAACCACGACTCGATGAAACGCTTCTCGGCCGGCGCAAGCTTCACGGCGCACACGCCGTCCTTGCCCTTTGCTGCGACGGTAGCGGCGTTCGCCGGGGTCGCGGCGACAGCGCCGAGTGCGAGCGTTGCTGCGGTTGCGTACGCGGCGATACGGGTGGTGGTGCTGGTCATGATTTTCCTCCTCGGAGTGTGTGTACGGACCGTACCACCTCACTGTCCAGGAAGGCGTGTTGCGACAGCGTTAACGCGCGATGGTGGGAGGCGCTGGCCAGTAGGATCTTGGGCGAAAACACAGTGTCAGAAGCAATATGATGAACCAGGGGTGGATGGAAATTTCACAAATGCAGTTAACCGCTTTGCAAGGCAATGGAGTTTCTCCATTAGAACCATCTCCGGTCGATTACGTTTTTATGCTGCTCACGTTGGCGGCTGTGGTGCTATTAGTTGCCAGTATCATTGTATTTTTCAGGCAACCTAACAGACGATGGTCGGATGTCTGGATCGTGCTCTTTCTGGTGTTCATACCCGTGGTAGGACCGTTGGCGTATCTACTGCATGTGCGGTCCCGCGGAAAGCGCGACAAAAGGGCCACATCTAACCCTCCGACACGCCGATAGCAGACACACTTTTTGCTACTTAACCCTCAGGCGCTAGTCATCGCCACCATCTCGATCGCCTTCCCGGCAAGGCTGTTGCTGTTGCTGCTGTTGTTGTCTCCGCCGTGCCGTGGCGCGACGCAGCGCATCGAGTCGCCGCTGGTTCTCGCCGACAGTACGCAGCAGCCGATCGCGTTGACCGCCTACCGGTTTAACCAGTCGGGTGCGAGGCTTCGCGTATGCGGCGTGGTCGAGGGCGAGCGCATCATCGTCAGCGAGCAAATGCTCGAAGTACTCAGCGTCAGTACCGTCAAACTCCGAGCGCTGGAATTGCCGAAATTCATCGTCCATCACGCGCTGTTCGAGGAAATCAAAATCGACCTGCCGCATATTCTCTACCGAGCTGTCGGGCGACCACGACGCGGGCGCACCGACTTGTTGGGGCGAGGACGACCCCGCTGAGGCCGCGCTGCTTCGCGCAGTGGGTTGCTGTTGTCGGCCCCCAGCCTGCTGCGCATCTCGTTGTGCTTCGCTTCGGCTTCGGCCAACTGACGCTTCATCTTCTCGTCGTGGCCGTCCTTGTCGAAGATCTCGTTCATTCTCGCCGGGACGACCTACTCTATCTCGCTCTCCTTCATGCCCAACAGCTCGTCCTGCTCCGCTGTCGTGAACAGTGTCGGCAGTTGTTTCCGCGGCGGCGGGGGCGGTGTCGTTGTCGGTGTCGGCTTCGTCGGGGCTGTCGAGGTAGCGCCGTAGCGATTCGGCTCCGTTGGCACCTGCGATACCGACGGCTTGATCTGCTGGTGCGGGCGCACTCGTCCGCGATGGAGTCATTGCGGGCAACCCCATACGCGGGGCCAGGCTAGACATTCGAGCACAGGGGAAAGACGAAGTAGACGATCGTAGAACACTCACGAGCGAGGAATACGACACGGTTGTCAAGCACCTGCTCACGCGCGATATAAGCGGGCCGCTGGTGCAGCCGAAGAAAGGCGGGGCGCGGCAGTCAACAATCAACGCGCACGCCCGAGTTACGCGGCTGACGCTGCTACAGGCGGTAACAGGACTGCGCATCTCCGAAGCCAACCGCCTGCGCTGGGCACACGTCGAGGACAACGGCGAGAACATCATCATCAACGCGACCAAGGACATCGTCAAAGGTCGCAAGGGCAAGGAAAAGGGCCGCTACATACCAATTCTGCGTGAAGACGTAGCGGAATACCTGCGTACACACCGCGAGGACGAGGCGCACTACGTCGTAGGCTCACCGACGACGACGGCGAGGCCATGGGACGCGACCAACGCCGACGACAAAGTACCCGAGCTATACAAACAAATCGCCGACGAGACGGGTGTCGAGATTCTTCGCGACCTTCGCAGCCACTCATGGCGCGCCACACTGCACGGCGTGTACGCCGACGTGATGGACGCGAGGACACGGGCAGACATCTTCGGCCACACCGAGCAGATCGCAGACGAGTACTACAACGACCGCGCCAACGTCGAAGCACTCATTCGAGCGACCGCGCAAGCACGTACTTTCGTAGACACACCAAGGTAGACATGCGTGCGCTGCAGTAAGTTGAACTAGCGAGCTGACACCAAGCTCGCAGCACCTTCTCCAAGCATCGATAGAGCTAACACGATAGAAATCGAGCCTGTGCCCATATCGACGAAGTGGCCGTATTGACTGATGCGAGTGGTCGGGTGTGATGTAGACTTCCCGCATGGCACGGGTGTGCGGTTGTAGTGGTATGAGCTGGGGTTAATGCGCACGCGCATGGCCTTTTACTACGACTACGGCTATTTCCCGCTCGAGGAGTACGCCCGTATCGTGGCGGATTTACCCAATCATGATCTGGCTTACGCTAATGGCCTGGTGCGGGCGTTTGTTGCGTACTGCGCTCGTGAATCAGCCAAACAATGAAGCGAACCGCGCACACCATCCAGTGCAGTGCCAAAACAACAAGCAGCATCTGACTGACGCCGTTTAGCCAGACAGCACCAGTAGTTTGGGACATGAAGTGCGTTCCGAGGCTCAGCGTGCCAACGGGAAATGTTGACCCCCACCAACCTGGCGTGTAGGCCGCCCACCGGCTCACGGTGCGTGAGAAGTGCCGGGCCGCATACATCATCGGGCCGATTCCAAGAATGATCATCGTAGCCCCATATGCGGCACCGACTTGTTCGCTGAACAGCAGCTGTGCTGCTGCCGTTGATTGCCCGACAATACCCAGCGGAATCCATGCCGTTCCACCCATCGTCGGCGGGATGGAGAGATGTCTTCGCGCAGCGGCTACATAACACCGCGCAAAGATGGGCAGAGCGGTGACAAGCGCGAGAATGAACGAGGCAGTTCCAGCTGCGTGGAACAGACCCGCGGCGAACGTGCTGTGAGCCTCAACGTAGCTGGCGAGCTGAGCTGCGCTTGTGGCCGCCACCATAGGCGACACAAGGGCCAGGCCCCACTGGAAGGTGGGGGCGCCTGAAAACTTCTGTAGTTGTTTTATGCACACCACCCAGCTAAGCGGCGCCCCGATCCACCACGAAGCGAGTTGCCAATGCACTGCTCCGCTGATCCCGGTTGCGGCAGAACCCAGCGCCAGAATTCCCATGGACGTCATTCCCCACTGCGGCATCGACTGCGAGCTAAACCCAGGTTCACGATAGTGCCACCACCCCGCCACCAGAGTGCACAGTATCCCGACACCGAGTACCAAGAGCAGCGGCGAAACGATCGGCACTCCATGCATATTGCTTAACGTGGCAAGAATTGAGGTGCCCATCAGTGACCCAGCCCACGCAGGACCCGGTGAAGGCAGATTCGAACTTGGCTGTGTCTGGGGACGCGTACTTGTCATGCACCTCACGCTAACGCTGCAGGATGTGAAACCAAGATGACGAGAGTGCATGTGCGGGTTACCATGATCACATGTACCCAAAACTACCTGCGATAACAGATCTTGAGGCGCTCCTCGCTGTATCGCGCGCGGGATCCATCTCCCGCGCCGCTAGGGACATGGGAATGAACCAGCAGACACTGTCAACTAGGGTCTCTCGCGCTGAGCAGGTGCTTGGAGTCACCGTTTTCGAGCGCTCCCCATATGGGATCAAGGCCACCAAGAGTGGCGAGGTGGTACTCGAGGCGGTACCTGCACTGCTGACAGCGTGCGCTGATTTTGCTCACAATGTTGAGCAGGCACGCGCTGACAACCTCGCACGACACCTGACTGTGGCCGTGTCCAACACAGTGGCGGAGATCCACTACCCGGTATGGGCAGCCGCGTTTCGTGATGCGCATCCCAAGGTCAAACTCACTATGGTCCATGGGAATTCCCAAGACGTTCGCGAACTCGTTGCTACCGGTATCGCTGGGCTTGGGATCGTAGAGGGTGGTACGCCCCGACATGATCTCATCGAGACGGTGCTGTGCTCAGACGAGCTAGTGCTTGCGGTCCCCGCGCATCACCTGTGGGCCAACAGAGAGTCGGTGAGCAGAGAAGAATTGCGCGCAACCCCACTCATAGTTCGAGAACCGGGGTCAGGAACGCGCCGGGTGATCGAAGAGGAGTTGGGAGAACTCGCCGACCCAGCCGGCGAGTTCGGCTCTTTGTCTGCGCAACGCGCGGGGATGATCGCCCTCGGAGCACCCGCGATCATTCCCCGGAGCGCCGTGCTGGATCAGGTTGCTTTGGGGGCGGCGGCGATCGTAGCCACAGAAGTCGCGTTCGAGCGCAGCATCTCCGCAGTCGTCCGCCGCGGTGCGACGGTGCCCAAAGACGCGACAGCGTTTACCCGGCTTGCCAAATCTTTCGGAGCGCTCAGTTAAATCTTGGGGACGTCGTCGCCGTCATCGAACTCAAATCGGTTTGGCTGGAGCAGGTCCTCGCGGTTCACGACCTCCACGATCACCTCGGCAACAAGCTCGCGGGAGGTGGTGGATTCGGGGTTGCGGGGGGCGTCGAGAAGTGAAATGCCCTTGGAAGATTGGCTTGAACACCTAAATCCTTAGCCCAGCAAGGACCCCCACATCTTGTGCCACACCCAAGCACCACAAAACGACCTACGCACTCCCAAACGCGAAGAGCCCCTTTAGTGAGCAATCGTGTCTTTCCCGCAAAATCGCCCGATTCAAATAGAGGGATCGGACAGGTACGCCAAAGTACGTTAAAAAGTACGTTAAGCGATTCAGTAACAGCACGTAACCGGCAGTAGAGCACGGTAGATAAAACATCGCTGACCACTTCCTACGGCCACATACGTACAGGTACTGAAGTTGTCCGTCAAGACCCTGGGTGTCGCGGGTTCGAGTCCCGTCAGCCACCCCAAAGTTTAAGGCCTGGCCTGCGGATTCGCGGGCCAGGCCTTCGTCGTTGGCGCCTGGATGGGCCCTGGTTTGGTCGCCCGGGTTTTCGGCGGTGGGTGTCCCGTTTTAGCAATGTGGCAAATATTTGCCACATTCCCAAAACAGCACTCCCCTACTCGTACAGCGGCTCCCCAGTACCGCCGGAGCGCTGCTCCCAATCGAGGTTCCAGTAGCCCAGGCCGTCGTAAGGCGTGAGCGTGCCCCCGGCGGTGTTCTTCACCACCACCGGGTCGCCACGCTTCACAAAATTCTGGAACCACTGCGCGTTGTCGTAGGAGGCGTTGATGCAGCCGTGCGACTGGTTGTAGCTGCCCATCGCGCCGAGCGCCCACGGGGCGGAGTGCACGTAGATGCCGGAGTAGGACAGCTGCGTGGCGTAGTCCACCGACGTGACGTAGCCGCCAGCGTCCAGCGCTAGGCCGAAGGTGCGCGAGTCCATGGTCAGCTTCTCGTGCTCGTCGCCGACCACATACACACCGTTGGGGGTGTCGTACTGGCCGTCGGTGCCCAGCGAAATCGGGAACTCCTTGACCAGTTCGTCGCCCGAGTACACGCGCAGCATCTTGTCGGCGTTGTCGACCACGGCCTCCACCTTGTCGCCGATGGTGAAGTTGGTCTCGTTGTCCCCGCCGCCGTAGAGGCCCTTGCCGAGCTTCTCGCCGTAGATGTCCACCTTCACGCTGACTTCGGTGCCGGGCTCCCAGTAGTCCTTGGGGCGCCAGCGCACCTCGTAGGGGTCCAGCCAGAAGAACGCACCATCGGTGTCGTTGGAGGTCTCCACATCGATGTGCTCCTCCATCGCCTTGGTGTCTTGGATAGGGCTGTCGAAGCGGATGGTCACGGCCTGCGCCACGCCGACAGTCGCGCCGTCCAGCGGGCCGATGTAGGAATTCACCGTCGCGTCCGGGGTCAGCGTGGTAAACGAAGAGACCACCTTCTGGCCTTCCTTGTCCCGCGCTTCCACGGTGTAGGTGCGGCCGTAGCCGAGAGGCTCGGTGACGGACCACTCGGACTTGTCGTCGCCAAATTCGCCCTCGACCTCTTTGCCGTCCTCGTTGGTCATGGTCACCGAGGACAACCCGGCAGCGGCGGTCACCGTAATCGGATCCAGGGGCGCGACTCCGGTCTCCCCGTTTGCCACATTGACTTTGGGTGGCCGCGGCGAGGCCTTCTCGGTGGTCTTTTCCACCAGCGAGGCGTCAGAGGTGTGCGCGGCCGGCTCCAGCCTGCCGGTGTCCCCGATGGTGCACGACGTCAGCGTCGCCGCTGCAGCTACCAGCGCACAGGCGCGTACCACTCGACGGACCACGGCTTACCCCTCAATTCTCTGGACAACACTGAGTTTGCGAATCCCCCACACTCTATCCCCTTACCAGCCAAAATCCACTATTGTCATGCGTGTTTTTTACACACATTATCCATGGGCCATTTTTCGCCCCTGACCTGCCGATTTCACGCTGAGACGAGTGGGTGCTACAGTTTCTTTTCGTTGCCGAGAGCAACAGAGAAAAACAAAATACGCGCCATTAGCTCAATTGGCAGAGCAACTGACTCTTAATCAGTGGGTTCGGGGTTCGATTCCCTGATGGCGCACAAGATGCGGCGAGGCCAGCAGGAATATTACCTGCTGGCCTCGTTTTGTTCTGTGCGGAAAACCTGGCGGAGCATCTACGTCCATTTCCGCAGGCCACACCCCGCCAGGGAACGAAAGGTGAATCGCACCCACTGCCTGCCTCCTGAGAGTAGGCTTAAGCCCATGAAGACAGCATTAGTGATCGTGGACGTGCAGAACGACTTCTGCCCCGGCGGTGCCCTGGCCACCGCGCGCGGCGACGAGGTGGCGTCCAAAATCGCCGAACTGATCTCCACCGCGGACTGTCGCACCCACGAGTACGACTGCATCGTGGCCACCCAGGACTGGCACATCGACCCGGGCGCGCACTTCTCAGAGGAACCCGACTTCGTGGATTCGTGGCCGCCGCACTGCGTGGCCGAATCCTACGGCGCGCAGCTTCGCGGGCCAGTGAAGACCGATCTGATCGACCAGTTCTTCAAGAAGGGCCATTTCACCGCCGCCTACTCCGGCTTCGAGGGCGTCAACGGCAACGACGAGCTGCTGGCGGACTGGCTGCGCGCGCAGGGTGTCTCCCACCTGGATATCTGCGGCATCGCCACCGACCACTGCGTGCGCGCGACCGTCCTGGACGCGCTCAAGGAAGGCTTCAAGGTGAGGGTGCTGCGGGGCATGTGCTCGCCTGTCGACGATAAACGCGGCGCCGACGCCCTCCAGGAAATGATCGACGCCGGCGCGGAACTGGTTTAGCCAACCTTACGGCGTGTAGCCGAGCAGCTCTTCCATCTCGCTCATCTCGGCGGTTTGCACCTCGATCATTTCCTTTGCCATCTCCCGCAGCGGCTCGTACCCGCCGCGGTCCACCTCGTCCTGCGTCATCTTGATCACGTGGTTGTGGTGGAAGTGCATCATCTCTAGAAACGCGGTGCGCAGCTCGTCGCCACGCAGCGCCTCGAACTGCTCGAGCTGCTCCGGGGGGAACATGCCGTTGGCGATGTGGGTGGAGTGGTGCTCCATGTCCTTGTCAATGCCCCACTCGTCCGCCCAGGCGCGCATCTGCTCGTTCTCGCGCTCCTGCCCGTCCTTGATGCGCTGGGCGAGGTCGCGGACCTCGGCGTCATCCACGTCCGAGTCCAACAGCACGTCCGACATGTCGATCGCCTGCTGGTGGTGCGGCACCATCATGCCCAGGAAGTGGACGTCGGTGTCGTTGTAGCCCGCCTCCCCGTCCGCGGAGGTGGAAGTCTCGGGCGTAAACGCGGCGCGTAGCGACGGCCCCGCGAACGTGAGCGTCAACGCCAGCGCCGCAATCACTGCAACCGCGATCCACAGCGGTTTCTTACTGGGGCGCATCTCTTCGAGTTCCGGATCGTGCGCAGGCTGCGCGTATTCATTCGTCATTGGTATGCCCTTTCTGCTCTTGTTTAAGCGTAACCCAAAAACCGCGCCGACACACTGCGTTTTGTGCAGCGTATCGGCGCGGTGGGAATGAAAACTCCGCTAGACCGCCGGCGGCGCGGGCGGCGCGACCGGCTCGGCGATGGTGATGATGTTGTCGGCGTAGCCCAGCGCCCCGCCGACGAACTGGCCGCCGCAGGTGATCAGCACCAGCCGGTTCGGGCCGGTTGCGTCGTTGACCTCGGGCGGGAAGTCAGAGCCCTTCGGCAAGCGGTACGGCGCCTGAGTGACGCGGAAGGTGCGCGGCGTACCGTCGATGAGCACGTCGAACTCCTCGCCCACCGCCATGTTGGCGAAGCGGGCGGCGTAACCGGTGCCCTGGCCCTGGTAGTTGATGTGGCCGGTAATCACCGACGACCCGGCGGCGCCCTCGGCGCCCGGCACGGCGGAAGCGGAGTACCAGCCCAGGCGCGACACGTCCGACGGCGGGATCAGCGCGCCAGCTTCGGTCAACTGCACCGGGTCCACCGCGGCGATGTCGCCGCCGACGTTCAACGCCATCCCCTCGATGCCTTGGAACTGGCCCGGAGCGGCCTCGTACTGCACCTCCTGCTCGCCCTCAGGGTCGACGTAGCCGCCGTCTGTGGGCACAGGGGTCTGCTCGTCCGGCTCATCCTCCGGCGCACCCGCGGAGGCGCCGCCTTCCGACGGCACGACACTCTCCCCCACCGGCGCCTCACTGGCGGCGTCGGTGTCCGCAGGCTCGTCGGAGTCGTTGCGGAACGCGAAGATCGCGAGCTGCAGTAGCACGAGCGCGATCGCGATGATGGCCACGATCGGCCACCAGCGACGGCGCTGCGGCATCGCGTCGTCGTCGAGCCTTTCGTCGTTCCGGTCTTCGAGCCGGTGCTTTCCGCGGCCTGATTCGGGGCGGTCCGGCTCAGGGGTGCTGCTGGAGATGGAGGTGGACATGTGCGGTGATTACCTTTGGGCGTCGATTAGCGGTTGGCCAGGAGCTTCTGCAGCTCCTTGAGCTCGCTCTTGCGCTTGCGGCCGTTGTACGCCTTGATGCTGATCAGGGCTGCGATACCGGCAACAACGCCGCCGATGACCTTCTGCACAGTGGGATCCTGCAGCCAGTTGGCGGCCTCGGACTTCGCGCTGCCGGCCAGGGTCTTCGGGTTGGTACGGTCCGCGAGCTCGTCCAGGGTGCTGGCGAGCTGGTTGCGGGTGCGCTCGAGGTCGCGTTCGATGTCGTGGATGTCACGTGCCATGGGAAATTGCTCCTCAGATTGTTAAAAGTTTTATCGTTCGGCGTTTCCGCCGCCGAGGTATCAGCTTAGTGTAAAACGGGGTGGTATGACTGACTCCATCCGCCTAGACAAGGGCGATACCGCCCCCGATTTTGCACTGTCCAACGACCGTGGCGAGACCGTGTCCTTGAAGGACTTCGCGGGCTCGCGTGTGATCGTGTACTTCTACCCGCGCGCTAACACCCCGGGCTGCACCACCGAAGCATGCGATTTCACCGAGAACTTCAGCCAGTTCGATAACGCCGGCGTGAAGGTCCTCGGCATCAGCCCGGACAAGCCGGAGGCGCTGGCGAAGTTCCGCGCGGACCACGACCTCGCAGTGGAGCTGCTGTCCGACCCGTCCAAGGAGACCCTGGAGGCCTACGGCGCGTTCGGCGAGAAGAACAACTACGGCAAGGTGGTTCAGGGCGTGATCCGATCCACCTTCCTGGTGTCCGTGGACGACGCCGGCAAGGGCACCATCGAGACGGCCCAGTACAACGTGAAGGCCACCGGCCACGTGGGCCGCATCCTGCGCGACTGGAACATTTAAGCTTTACGACGACCAAAGGCCCCGCACGCCCAATCGGGAGTGCGGGGCCTTGTCGGTTATGCCCTGTGGGCTATGCCCGTCGCCGCCCTTGTGCGGGCGGCGACAGTGCCCCTAGGCGCTAGAGCGCCTAGATGTAGGTCGGCATATCCGCCTCGAGGACGGTGCCGCCGGACGGGATCTGCTTGATCTCGCCACGCGGGCTGTCAGCCGGGACCGGCTTGCCCACCGGGTTCGGCGCAGGCGCCGGCTCGTTGGACGGTGCCGGAGCAGGCTTGCTCTCCTGCGGTGCCGGGGCCGGCTTCGGTGCCGGCTTGGACGAGCCATTGCCGCCACCGAGCACTGCCGGGATCATGCCCAGGCCCGGGATGAGCAGCAGCCACCACAGCTTCTTCTTGTCGAAGTCGGACGAGCTGCCCTCCTCATCCGCCGGGACAGTGGTCGGCGCCGGGGTCGAGGTGGCCGGGGTGTTCTCCTCGGACGGTGCGACCGGGGAGGTCGTTGCCGGAGTGGTCTCCTCCGCCGGCGGGGTGTTGCCCTCGCTGGTCTCGACCGTCTGGTAGCCGTCGTTGATGTCCTTGTGCTCGGCGATCTGGTTGTCGTCGGTGACGTCATCCGGGGTGTTGCCACCCTTCGGGTTCTCGTCGCCGTTGCGGTCAACCTCGGTGGAGGTCAGGTTCTCAAACGCCACGGCCGCTGCAACAGCACCCTCCGCGTTGGTCACCGGAATCTCCACCACGATCTCGCCGTATGCAGCCTCTGGGGTGAAGGTCACGGACTGGGTACCCAGCACGCGGCCCTCGGTGTACGGAGCGGACTCGCCGAGGCGTTCCATCAGCTGCGCGGTTGCGGTGTAGGTCGCGCCCGGGACCAGGCCCCAGTACTTGACCACATCGCGCACCACCGCACCGTTGACAACTTCAGCGCCCTTGGAGAAGTCAGCGTTGGTGGACACACCCGGCTCACCCGGGATGTCACGGCCTTCGCTGGTACCCGGGGTGATCACCGTCTGCGCGGCATCGTTGATGTCGCGGTGCTCGGCGATCTGCTGCGGCACGCGGTTGCCTGCCGGCTGCTCGTTGCCCTGCGCGTCAACCTCGACGGAGGTGAGACGCTCGAAGGCGACTGCAGCGTGGACCGGGTTGGTCACCCAGGAAGCGACGGTGATGTCGACGTTGACCGCACCGTAGCCGCTCTCGGACGCGACGAACTGCTTCTCGCCCTGGCCGATGATGGCACCGCTGCCCTTGGCAACGAGGTCCGCGGTCAGGGTGTAGGTCTTGCCCGGAACCAGGCCGGTGTAGCGGACGGTGTCCACCACGGTGGCGCCAGCGACAACCTCGGCGGAGCCCTCCGCGAAGTTCGCGTTGGTGCCGATGAACGGCTCAGAGTTCTCCTGAGCGTTCGGGCTGCGAACCGTCTGGTTCTGATCGTTGATGTTCTTGTGCTCAGCGATCGGGTTGTCGTCCGAGACGTCGTTCGGCGTCTCGCCGCCCTTCGGGTTGTCCTTGCCCTCGCGGTCGACCTCGGTGGAGGTCAGCGTCTCGAAGGCGACAGCCGCACGGACCGGGGTGTCGATGCCCTCTACAACCGGGATCTCCACAACCACGGAGCCGTTGCCGGTCTCCGACGCGGTGAAGGTCTTGGTGCCGGTGCCGATGATGGCGTCGCCGTAAGCGTCGCGGTTCACCAGCTCGTTGTAGACGTCCTTGCTTACCAGCTCAGCGGTCAGCGTGTAGGTCTTGCCCGGGACCAGGCCCTGGTACTTAACCGTGTCGTTGACCACGGTGCCGGAGACAACTCCCTTCGCACCGTTGGCGAAGTCAGCGGTCGTACCGATCTGCGGGTTCGGGAACCAGACCACCGGCGGCACAACCGGGGTGGTCGTGTTCGACGGAACCACCGGAGTGGTCGGCTTCGTCGGCTGCTCGGAGGTGGTCACCTTCGTCGGCTCGGTCGTCTGCTCAGACGTGCCCGGCTGAGCCGGAACCGTCGTGGTGGACTCCTCAGAGGTCTCCGGGGCAGTCGGTTCGGTCGGCTCCGTGCTGGTCTCGCCGGAAGTCTCCGGGGTCGGCTCTTCCTCAGGCGTGGAAGCGCAGGTCTCCGGAACCGTGGTCACCTCAGTCGTGGACTCCTCGACCGTGGTACCCGGGACAGTGGTGCCCGGAACCGTCGTGCCCGGACCGGTGGTGCCCGGAACCGTAGTCCCCGGCTCGGTCGTGCCCGGCTCAGTGGTGCCCGGAACGGTGGTGGTCGACGTGACCGGCTTGCACACGTCCGTGGTCGGAGCGGTCGCCTCGGTCGACGGGATCAGCTGGATCGTCGTCGTCGGTGCCGGCTCCTCAGAGGTGGTCTCTTCCGGGGTCGCCTCGGTCGACGGGATCAGCTGAATCGTCGTCGTCGGTGCCGGCTCCTCAGAGGTGGTCTCCTCCGTCGAGGTACCCGGGGTCGGCTGCTCGGAGGTCTTCGGGGTCTCCTCGCTCACGACCGTCTGGTCCTCATCCTCGAGGTCCTTGTGTTCAGCAATTTCGTTGTCGTCAGACGTCTCCGGGGTGTCGCCACCCTTCGGGTTGTCCTTGCCAGCGCGGTCAACCTGCGTGGAGGTCAGTTCCTCGAAAGCAACAGCAGCGGTGACAGTCTCGCCCTCCGGTGCGTTGCTGACAACGATGGTCACATCCTCAGAACCGTTCGGCTCAGTCGGAATGAACGTCTTGTTGCCGGAACCGAGAACAGTCTTGCCGTCTGCCTTATTAATAAGGTCAGCGGTCAGGGTGTACACCTTGCCCGGCACGAGGCCTTCGTAGGTGACGGTGTCAACCACGGCAACGCCGTTCTTGACTTCCTTTGCACCGCCCGCGAAGTTGGCGTTCGTGGAAATCTTCGGGTTACGGACCGTCTGATCCTCGTCGTCGATCTCCTTGTGCTCGGCGATCTTGTTGCCGCCCTCGTTCGGGTTGTCGTTGCCGCCAGCGTCGACGACCTTGGAGGTCAGTTCCTCGAATGCCACAGCAGCGGTGACAACACGGCCTTCCGGAGCATTGTCGACGATGATCTCCACGTCAACGGAACCGTTCGCTTCCTTCGGGGTGAAGGTCTCGGTGCCGGTGCCCAGGACGGTCTTGCCGTCAGCCTTATCAATCAGCTGCGCGGTGAGCGTGTACTCCTTGCCCGGCACGAGACCGGCGTAGGTGACAGTGTCCACAACCACAGCACCGTTGATCACCTCAGACGAACCCTTTTCAAAGTTCGCGTTAGTGGTGATGTGCGGCGCACCAACAGTCTGGTTGGCGTCGTCGATGTCCTTGTGCTCAGCGATCTTGTTGTCGTCGGACGTCTCCGGGGTGTCGCCACCCTGCGGGTTGTCCTGACCAGCCTTGTCAACGACAGTGGAGGTCAGCTCCTCAAAGGCAACAGCAGCGCTGACCGGCTTGTTGACATCGTCGTTGACCTTGATTTCGACCTCAACGGAACCGTCAGTGGTCTCCGGGGTGAAGGTCTTGGTGCCGTTGCCCACAACGGTCTTGCCGTCTGCCTTATTGATCAGCTGCGCGGACAGGGTGTATTCCTTGCCCGGAACCAGACCCTTGTAATCAACGGTGTCGATCACGGTGTTGCCAGCAACAACCTCAGTCGAGCCGTTTGCGAACTTCGCGTTGGTCGCAATGCTCGGCTCAAACACGGTGCGCACCGTCTGGTCCTCGTCGTTGATTTCCTCATGCTGAGCGATGTCGTTGACCTTCTTACCGTCGGTCTCCTCGCCAGCAGCGTTGACTTCCTTAGAGGTCAGACGCTCGAATGCAACCGCAGCCTGAACCGGGTTCGGTGCGTTGGTCACAGCGATTTCAACGTTGACGTTGCCGCTTGCCAGCTCGCCCTCGGTGCCCGGAACCGGGAAGGTCACAGCGCCGGTACCCAGGACATTGTTCGCGTCCTGCTTATCGACGAGCTTCGCATCCAACGTGTAGCTCTTACCTGCAATCAGACCGGAGTAGTACACAGTGTCCACAACGGTGCTGCCGTTCTGAACAACGTTCACGCCGTCCTTGAACTCCGCACGAGTGCGGATGTTCGGGTTCGGGTTGAAGCCCTGCTTGACAGTGGTGGTCGTACCCGGAGCAGTCGACTCCTCAGACGGCTTGCCCGGAACCAGCGGCAAAGTCTCCGAAACAGTGGCACCCGGAACAGTCGTGGTCACGATCGGCTCAGTTGTCACAACAGTCGTGCCTGGAACAGTGGTCGTCACCGCAGGAGCAGTCACAGTGGTCACTGGCATCGTCGTCGTGACAGTCGTACCCGGCTGGGTCGTTGTCTCATCCGGCTGAGTCTCGGTGATCACGTTGCCCGGCTGCGTGGTGGTCACATCCGGCTGAGTCTCGGTGATCACGTTGCCCGGCTGCGTGGTGGTCACATCCGGCTGAGTCTCGGTGATCACGTTGCCCGGCTGCGTGGTGGTCTCATCCGGCTGAGTCTCGGTGATCACGTTGCCCGGCTGCGTGGTGGTCTCATCCGGCTGAGTCTCGGTGATCACGTTGCCCGGCTGCGTGGTGGTCACATCCGGCTGAGTCTCGGTGATCACGTTGCCCGGCTGCGTGGTGGTCACATCCGGCTGAGTCTCGGTGATCACGTTGCCCGGCTGCGTGGTGGTCTCATCCGGTGCGGTCGTCGTAACCACAGTGCCGGGCTGGGTCGTCGTCGTAGCAGGAGCAGTCACGGTAACAGTCGGCGTTACCGTCGTAGTCTCCTCGGTCACAATAGGCGCGGTAGTCGGAACAGTCGACGGCTCACTAACCGCCGGAGACGTCTCCGGGACAGCTGGCACGGTCGTGGCTGGAGTGGTTGACGCCGGAGTGGTGGAGGGTTGCTCATAGGGGTTCTCAGTGTCGACAATCACCATATCCTGGCCAGCAGAATTCTTGAACACCTTGCCCGTAAGATTGGCCGTGTTGTTCTCCGGTAACCCGGTGTTTGCTGGCCCCGTAAGATAGTCATACAATCGTTGCTCGTCGGAGCCCAGCGTCTGAGCAACCGCACCCGTGGCGAAATAGAAGATCGCAGCATTCGTAGCGACAATCTGATCTTGGACTTCCTTTGGCCTGTCCGTCAACTCAGATGGATTATCTACGTCGCGGCTGACTTTCGGGTAGGCATTCTCGATGATCCACTGAATCTTCTCGAAGTTGGGCATCGTACGACCGTGGTCCATTTTGTCCGGTCGATAATTTGCCCAGCTGGTGACAGTACCCTTCTGCCCCAAAGATGCCGGTTCCATTGGCTCAATGCAGTAAGCCCATAGTCGCTTGGTGCCCATCATCATTCCGGGATTTTTAGTGGCGGAGGGAGTACTCAACCCCACCAAAACTGCACCTGAACCTGAACCGGTTCCGTGAATTTTCCCATCGGGAAACATATACTTATCGGTTGCATTCGAACCCTGAGTTACCTGTATTTCAAGTTCATCGCCCAGAGTGACGGAATGCGCTCTCGCAAGAGGCGGTCGACCAACCGCGCCCGCGATCAAAGCAACTATTGCCAGTACGGTGATTATAAATCGCCAGCCTCGTTTTGAAGCTGCAGCATTTTTCATTGCCTCTCCTCATCATATTGAAGTACCCGCCTAACTGCCGAGGCAACCAGTCGTGCACTAGTGGTTTACGTCAAGCCCAAACAAACGATACGCATGTTTAGATGTTTCTACAAGAAAAGACTGCAAGAAAAGTCAGGAACCGATTTGGCACCTGGATACCCGGAGGGTCGGCACCTGCACAAGTCGATTTCACAATATCGACGAAAGGTCTACACCCAGATGCCAACTCCCCAGGTAACCCCGAATTGAATCTATGCGCGAACTACAAGGCACAAGCCCAAATCCCCCGCTACCCCCACAGGATCCGTGCGCCCGGAGAGACTTGAACTCTCACGCCATAAGGCACTGGAACCTAAATCCAGCGCGTCTGCCAATTCCGCCACGGGCGCGTCGTTGAGGAATACTACACAGTCGTGCACCGCAAACGTTAACCGGAGCTGACCGTCTGGAGAGACATATAAATAAGGTGCAATCAGAAATACGGCATTCAAACTTTCGTTTGGTCTTTTAAGGTTGCCGGGTAGACTGACCAGCTGTGAGCGAAGAGAACAAGGCAGTTGAGAGCACCGATGCGGTGCCCCAACGCGAGCGCGTCCGCGTGCGCTGGTGGCACATCGTGCTATTGATTGCGGCGGCGGTGACCTGCCTACTGCTCGCGCGCTGGCAGTGGCACCGCTACCAGTCCGGCTCGGGCACGTTCCAGAACCTGGGCTACGCCCTGCAGTGGCCGTGCTTCGCGGCGTTTTTCATCTACGCCTACCGCGTGGGTATGCGCATGGAAAACGACAAGATCGACGCCGAAAACGCCGGCTTGACCATGGACGACCTCTACGAGGCCGACCTTGCTAAATACGGCGAGGTAAAGGAACCCACGGAAATCGACGAGGACTTCCTCCCCTCTCGCCCCGAGCTGGACGTGGAGGAATACAACGAGCTCGTGGCACCGCGCCGAAAACCCAACACTGAAGATAAAGGTGAATCAGCATGACGCAGCCCAACACGCAGACCCAGCCGGCTCAGCCGGTGAAGATCCACCCGGAACGCCAGCGTCGCGTGAAGCAGGCGCTCACGCTTTTCACTATCACCGCGTGGATCACTGGTGTGCTGTTCCTCCTGCTTATTACCCGCATGATCATGCAGTACGGCCTTGACATGAACGTCGATTACTTGTCCTGGGTAGCCCGCGTGCACGGCTTCGCGTTCGTCGCGTTTCTGATGGCATCGCTGAACCTCGGTTCTAAAGCGCGCTGGTCCACCGGCACCTGGATCACCACCGCGATGTCCGGCGTTGTGCCATTCATGTCTTTCATTGTAGAAGCCAAGCGCCGCAAGGAAGTCACGGAGAAGTTCCAACTCCCCTAAACACAAGACAAAACCCGGCAGGGAAACCTGCCGGGTTTTGCGCTGTCGGAGCCGGTTTACTTTTCGGTGGTCTTGGTCAGCACCATCACGCCGACCTTTTCCGCCGGGTCGTTCTGCGGGCTCAGGGTGAGGGTGTCGCCGCTGCGCTCGGCGTCGTACTTCAGGTCCTGGTGGGTCAGCGGATCCTCGAGCTTGAACTCCTTGTCGTCGCGCAGGCAGTTCGCCTCGTTGGTTTCGCCGTCGGTCTCGGTCATCTGCCAGTCGCAGTCCTTGCCGTCGATAGTGATGGTGGCGTGGCCGCCGCCTTTGCCTTCCTGGGTGGCGGTGACGTCGCCGGTCCACTCGCCGTCGAAATCGCCCTTCTGGCCGCAGCCAGTGAGCAGCGCGCCGGAAGCGAGAACAGTTCCTACAAGTGCAATCGTTTTCTTCATAAGCACACTGTAACGAATTGCGTCACTTCAGCGCCGCTATGTGCGGGGCGAGCGCGCGTAGCGCCTTGCTGCGGTGGGAGCGGGCATTCTTCTCCTCAGGCGTGAGTTCCGCGGACGAGCGGCCGTCGGCGTCGGCGGGCAGGAAGAGCGGGTCGTAGCCGAAGCCGTGCTCGCCGCGCGGTTCGCGGAGCAGCTCGCCCTCCCAGCGCCCCTCGGCGGTGAACTCCTGCCCGTCGGGTGCGGCCAGGGCGCAGCAGGACACAAACGCGGCGGCTCGCTCGTTGATATCCGTCATCTGGGCGAGCAACAGTTCGTTGTTGGCCTGATCGTCGCCGTGGTTGCCGGACCAACGGGCGGACAGGATGCCCGGCATGCCGTTGAGCGCTTCCACGGTCAGGCCGGAGTCGTCGGCAACGCAGGGCAAGCCGGTGGCTTTTGCTCCGGCGCGGGCCTTCAATAGGGCGTTGTCCACGAAGGTGAGGCCGTCTTCGACGGGGTCGGGGTACGGCGGAGCGTCGTGAAGCGAAACAAGCTCCACCCCTTCAATGTTGAGCTCGCGGAGCACCTGCTCGAGCTCGCGGACCTTGCCTTGGTTCCTTGAGGCGACGAGAACTTTTACCATCCCAGCGCCGCCTTCTGCGCTGCGATGAGCTCGTCACAGCCCTTGGCCGCGACATCCAGCATCTCGCCGAGCTGCTCGCGGCCGAACAGGCCGTGCTCGCCGGTGCCCTGGATCTCCACGAAGTTGCCGCCCTCCTGCATCACCACATTCAGGTCGACCTCGGCGCGGGAGTCCTCCTCGTAGGGCAGGTCCAGGCACACGTGGCTGTCGATGATGCCGGCGGAGACGGCGGCAATCGGCTTGAGCAGCGGCTCGCCCGGGACTACGCCGCGCTCCTTGAGCACCGCGATGGCGTCCGCGAGCGCGACGTACGCGCCGGTGATGGAGGCGGTGCGGGTGCCGCCGTCCGCCTGCAGCACATCACAGTCGAGCTGAATGGTGTTCTCACCGAGCTGGCTCAGATCCACAGCTGCGCGAAGGGAGCGGCCCACCAGGCGCGAGATCTCGTGGGTGCGGCCCTTGACCTTGCCCTTCATGGACTCGCGCGGCATGCGGTCATGCGTTGCGGAAGGCAGCATGGCGTACTCGGCGGTCAGCCAGCCCTCGCCTGAATCCTTCTTAAAACGGGGCACGCCCTCCTCCACGGAGGCGGTGCACATCACACGGGTGTTGCCGAACTCCACCAGCACGCTGCCGGCGGGGTTGGAAGTGAAGCCGCGGGTGATGCGCACAGGGCGCAGTTGGTCGAAGGCGCGGCCGTCCAGGCGCGAAAAATCAGTCATGCCCCAAGCGTAACGCAGGCGCCTACAGCTCGAAGGTGGCACCGGCGGTGCCCAGGACAATCTCGCCGTCAAACTCGGTGCGGGCGGCTGCGAGGACCTCCTCCGGGTCGGTCCACGGCTGGACGTGCACCAGCACCAGAGTCTTTACCCCGGCCTCGCGGGCGATGCGGCCGGCCTCCATGCCAGACAGGTGCATGCCCTCAGCCTTGCCCTCTGAGGTCGCGCCCCAGGCGGCTTCGCACAGGAAGAGGTCGGCGGCGCGGGCGGCGTCGATAAGCGTTGGCGTGAACCCGGAGTCCCCAGAAAACGTAACGACCTTGCCGGAGGCGTCCTCGATGCGCAGCGCGTGGGACTCTTGCGCCGGGTGGACCACATCAAACGGGGTGATGGTCAGCTCGCTGAGCCGCTCCGGCTGCCCGGTGCGCCAGGTGGTGAACTCGAAGGTGTCCGAAAAGTCGTCCTTCTCCCCCGGCGCGTCCGCGCTCATGCGGCCCAGGTGTTCCGGCGCGTACGAGGGGCCGATCAGCCTGTGGCGCTGCTTCGCCGGGGCTGTGGGGTGGTAACGGCGCCACACAAGCAGCGACGGAAAGTCCGAGCAGTGATCGGCGTGAAGATGGCTGAAGATGACGTGCGCCGCAGACGGGTCGAACCGCTCCTGCATGGCGGCGAGCGCTCCCGGACCGAAATCCATCACCACATCCGTTTCACCAGGCACGGAGATGACGTAGGAGGAAGCTGGGTTACCGGGCGCGGCCAGGCTCCCAGAGCACCCGAGGATGGTCAACTGCATGGACATACTCTGCCATGAATGGCGCACATTTTCCTAGTGAATCCTTAAATCACGGCCGACAGCGTGCACCGGAGGTGCCAGGAAGCGGCGGGCGAGCGCGTCGAAGGTGTCGGGGTCGCCGGTGGATTCGAAGGTGCGGGTGGGGGCGGACGTGCCGTCGTGAAGCATGTTTTGCTCAGTGAGTACCCGGAGCACATCCTTTGAGGTCTCCTCGGCCGATGAGACGAGCGCGACCTCATCGCCGATGGCCAGCTGGATCACGCCCGACAGCAGCGGGTAGTGGGTGCAGCCGAGCACGAGCGTGTCCACGCCCGCTTCGCGCAGTGGTGCCACGTAGCCGCGGGCGACCTCGAGGACCTCCCTGCCGGAGGTTTTGCCCTGCTCCACAAACGGCACGAACTCCGGACAGGCCTGGGCGGTGACCTCCAAGCCCGGATGGATGGAAAACAGGTCCTGGTACGCGCCGGACTTCACCGTGCCCTCGGTGCCGATCACGCCGATTTTCCTGTTGCGGGTGGTGGCGATCGCTCGGCGCACGGCCGGCTGGATCACCTCGATGACCGGGATGTCGTAGCGCTCGCGGGCGTCGTGGAGGAAGGCCGCGGTGGCGGTGTTGCAGGCGATGACCAGCATCTTGCAGCCGCGCTCCACCAGCTCGTCGGCGATGCGCTGCGAATGCGCGCGCACGTCCGCGATCGACTGCGGGCCGTAGGGGCCGTGGGCGGTGTCGCCGATATAAATCAGGGATTCGCCCGGCAGCTGGTCCATCACCGCACGAGCGACGGTCAGGCCGCCGACACCGGAATCAAACAGCCCGATTGGGGCGGAGTTGGGGATGGGATTTTGGCTGCCGTCGAAAGTATCCACGCCGGAAATCCTATCGCTGCCCAGGAGGCTGCACTGAACGCGCTTTGGCCTCGCGCTTCGCCACCAGCTCCGGCGGGTCGTCGGAGGTGATCACCATGCCGGCGACAAACCCGCCGATCGCGCCGAACAGGTGCGCCTGCCAGCTCACACCCTCAGTGCCCGGCAGCAGCCCGAAGATCAGGCCGGAGTAGAAGAAGCCGAGGACAAGGCCGGTGATGATCTGGCCGATGGAGCGGTTGAAAAAGCCACGGATGATCAGATACGCCAACCAGCCGTACACCAGACCGGACGCGCCAATGTGGTTCGTGCCCACACCACCCAGCAGCCAGGTGCCAAGGCCGCCGATGATCACCACAAACGTGGTGACCTCCCAGAACACTCGCTTGCCCGAATACCCCACCAGGAACGCGAAAATTGCGCCGGGGATCGAGTTAGAGATGATGTGCTCCAGGTTCGCGTGCAACAGCGGCGAGGTGAAGATGAACGCCAGAGAGGACACGTCCAGCGGGTGGATGCCAAACGCCTGCAACCACGGGAACACCAGCTCCAGGATGAAAACAATCCAGATCGTGGCAAGGAAGCCGCCGGCGAGCTTCAGGCCCGTTTGGCGCTGCGCCTTTCGTTTCGACACCCGTTTGGTTCCGCGGGGTTGATTGTATTGGGGCTGGCCGTACTGGCCCTGCTGCTGCGGGGTCGCGTACGGGTTGTACGGCTGGGCGGGCTCGCTAAACGCCGGCTGCTGCCGCTCCGGGTGCGAGAACGGTCGCTGGAACGGCTTTCCGTAACCCGGCTGCCCGGTCTGGCCGTAGCCCCAGCCCTCGGGGGTGTGGTTGTGTTCGTTCATCGTGGTTGGAGTCTAGCGGGTTCGCCGGATCCGGGCTCGGCGGTGGTTGGGCTGCGGTGCTGCGCCTCTCTTTGCGTCAAACCCTGAGCATGGGACCCAGAGCATGCCCTGTTTTGGGCCATGCTCTGGGTCCCATGCTCAGGGTTTGTGGGAGGGGTTTGTGAAAGGAGCCTGCGGAGGGGTTTGCAGTGGCGTCCGCAGTGGAGTCCGCAGCGCGGATTCGAGGAAGGGTTTGCTGCCGTGGTCTACCGGAGGGCGTCGAAAAGCTGCGGGCGAACCAGTTAGCCCATGAGGGCTTCGAGGAGAGAGTCCTGGCAGTAGGCCAACCAGTCGATCAGGCGCTGGCGGTCCTCGCGCGCGGCCTCGCTGCCGGAGTCGTCCGCGGAGGCGTACAGGCGCATGTCGTTGAGCGCGGCGATGAACTGGTGGGCCTCGTCCTCCTCGATGGTCACCTCCACGCCGCCGGTGGGGCCGAGCGCGGCGTTGATCACCTGCAGGTTGACCAGCTTGGCCTTGATGATGTCGTTTTCATGCAGGCTGCGAAGCAGGCCGTTGTCGCCGTCGAACTCCTCGTCGCCCTCGCGCTCAAAGTCCGGCAGCAGGCGCGCCAGGCGCGGGTCCTCGGGCGCCTCGGTATGCCCGGTAGCGACGCCGAGCATCTCCGCGAACTCGTCCTTCGGCGCGGACTGGGCGCGCGCGATCAGCGCCTCGGACACGGTGGCGGTGAGGTCGCCGATGACCTCGCGCTCCATCGGGTCGAAGACGGTGGTGTACTTCGGCGTCGAGCGCATCAGGCCCTTCTTCTTACGCCACGGCTGCATGAATCTCCCCTACCCTGCCTGCTGCATCGTGGCCCATAGGCCCGCGGTGTGCAGCTTCTTCACGTCGGTTTCCACCTTGTCCTTCTCGCCCGAGGACACCACGGCTTTGCCCTCGGTGTGGACCTGCATCATCAGCTCGGTGGCGCGCTTGCGGTCATACCCCAGCACGGTCTGGAACACGTAGGTGACGTAGCTCATCAGGTTGACTGGGTCGTCCCACACGATGCACAGCCACGGCAAGTTCTCGCTCGTGGCCACGTCTACGTCAAGGGCCTCGTCCAACTCCGGGGTTGCCAGCGGCGAACCCATGCGCTGCGCACGGCTGGCCGCAGGAAAATCGGCTGAGGAAAACATGTGCACCACCTTACCTTCTCGTACCAGCAGGGTACGCTGGCTCACCATGAACGACACTCCTACGCACTCCACCGGCACGCAGGGCTCCACCGCGTTTTTCACGGACATGTACGAGCTGACCATGCTCGACGCGGCGATAAAGGACGGCACCGCCCAGCGCGACTGCATCTTCGAGGTCTTCGGCCGCCGCTTGCCCAACGAGCGCCGCTACGGCGTGGTCGCCGGCACCGAGCGGGTGCTCGACGCGATCACCAAGTTCCGCTTCACGCAGGACCAGCTGGATTCGGCCGACTTCCTCTCCCCCGAGGCGCGCGAGTACCTGGCCAACTACAAGTTCTCCGGGCAGGTCGACGGCTACCGCGAGGGCGAGCTGTACTTCCCGTACTCGCCGATTATGACGGTGCGCGGCACGTTCGCGGAGTGCGTGATCTTGGAGACGGTCCTGTTGTCCATCCTCAACGCCGATTCCGCGGTGGCCTCGGCGGCCTCGCGCATGGTTTCGGCGGCGGACGGGCGCCCGATTATTGAGATGGGCTCGCGCCGCACCAACGAGCAGGCGGCCGTCTCCGCGGCGCGCGCCACCTACATCGCCGGTTTCAACGCCACCTCCAACATGGAGGCCTCCCTGCGCTACGGCATCCCCGTCTCCGGCACCTCCGCCCACTCCTGGACGCTGTTGCACGTGGACGAGGACGGCAACCCGGACGAGAAGGCCGCGTTCAAGGGCCAGATCGACACCCTCGGCGTGGACACCACGCTGCTGGTGGACACCTACGACATCACCAAAGGCGTGGAAAACGCGCTCGAGGTCGGCGGCACCGAACTGGGTGCGGTGCGCATCGACTCCGGCGACCTGGGCATCGTCTCTAGGCGGGTGCGCAAGCAGCTGGACGAGGCCGGGGCGTTCAACACCCGCATCATCGTCTCGTCCGACCTGGACGAGTTCGCCATTGCCGGCCTGCGCGGCGACCCAGTGGACGGCTTCGGCGTGGGCACCTCCGTGGTCACCGGCTCCGGCGCGCCCACCGCAGGCCTGGTGTACAAGCTGGTGGAGGTGGACGGCCACCCCGTGGCCAAGCGCTCCTCCGGCAAAGTCACCTACGGCGGCGGCAAGACCGCCCTGCGCGCGTACCGCTCCTCCGGCGTGGCCGTCGGCGAGGTTATCCACCCGCTCGGTGTGGACGTGCCGCGCAAGCCGAACCTGGAGTACCGCGAGATGACGGTGCCGCTGATCCGCGACGGCGAAATCGTGGACGGCCAGCCCGGTATCGAGGAGATCCGCGAGCTGCACGCGGCGGCCCGCGAGACGCTGCCGTGGGAGGGCCTGGCCCTGTCGCGCGGCGAGGTGGCCATCCCGACGAAGTTCGTCGGTTTCCCGGAACCCACCGAGTAGGCCGTGGCTGCAGACGAACCACTCACCCATTCCACCACCGACCTGCTCGCCGCCGCGGTGGAGGCTCTCGGCGGCTCGCGCCGCCCCGGCCAGGTGAAGATGGCTGAGGCGGTGACCAACGCACTCGACTCCGAGCGCCACCTGGCTGTGCAGGCGGGCACGGGCACCGGCAAGTCCCTGGCCTACCTCGTCCCCGCCATCCGGCACGCCCAGGCGCACGGCACCACCGTGGTCGTCTCCACGGCGACGATCGCGCTGCAGCGGCAGCTCGTCGATAGGGATTTGCCCCGGCTCGCAGACGCGCTTGAGCCGCTGCTGCCCGAGCGCCCCACCTTCGCCATTCAGAAGGGCCGCAACAACTACCTGTGCAAGCACAAATTGATGCTGGATAGCGCGCCTTCGGATTCCCTCATCGACGAAGAGGACCTGTCCTGGCTGGGCAAGCACGTCAAGCGCGTGGCCGAATGGGCGCAGGACACCGAGACGGGCGACCGCGACGATCTGGTCCCCGGCGTGCCGGACATGGCGTGGCGGCAGGTGTCCGTGACCTCCAACGAGTGCCTGGGCGCGACCCGCTGCCCGCACGGCGAGGAGTGCTTCGCGGAGCTCGCCCGCGAGCGCACCAAGGACGTGGACATCGTGGTGACCAACCACGCGCTGTTGGCTATCGACGCGCTCGCGGACGTAGCCGTGCTGCCCGAGCACGACGCCGTGATCATCGACGAGGCCCACGAGCTCGACGGCCGCATCACCTCCGTGGCCACTAACGAGATCTCCGCGCGCGCCCTGGCGATGGCCGCCCGCCGCGCCGGCAAGCTGGGAGCGGAGCGGGACACGTTGGAGAACGTCATCGACGACTTCACCGCAGCCATCGACTTGGAAGCCCCGGGACGCTGGGAGGTCATCTCGGAGCCGGCCCGGGGCGCCTTCGCCGCGCTTCGCGACGCACTGTGGAAGACCCGCACCGCCATCTCGGATGCCCCACCCGGCGAGTACGAGAACGACCCCGAGAAGTTCGCGGAACGCGCCAACCTGCGCAACCACCTCGAGGACCTGCACGACGCGGTGGTGCGCATCCTGGAGGTCTTCGACGAGCCGGACCCCGCGAAGCACTCGGACGTGGTGTGGCTGACCCGCTCGGAGCGCTACGGCGATTCCGTCTCCGTCGCGCCCCTGTCCGTGGCAGGCCTGCTGCACGAGAGGCTCTTCGGCGAGAAGACGGTGGTGCTCACATCAGCCACCTTGACCGTGGGCGGCAACTTCAACGCCATGGCCGCTTCCTGGGGCCTGCCGCAGGGCTCCTGGGACTCGCTTGACGCCGGCACGCCGTTCGATCCGCGCAAGTCCGGCATCCTCTACACCGCGCGCCACCTGCCCACGCCGGGCCGCGACGGGCTGTCTGCCGAGACGTTGGACGAGATCGCGGAGCTGATCACCGCCGCCGGCGGGCGCACCCTCGGGCTGTTTTCTTCCCGCCGCGCGGCCGAGCAGGCCGCCGAAGCCATGCGCTCGCGCCTGCCCTTCGACATCCTGCTGCAGGGCGAGGACTCCACCGGCACGCTGGTGGACACGTTCGCCAAAAACGAGAACTCCTGCTTGTTTGGCACCCTCACCCTCTGGCAGGGCGTGGACGTGCCGGGCAGCGCGTGTTCGCTGGTGATCATCGACCGCATCCCGTTCCCCCGCCCCGACGATCCCCTGCTGCAGGCGCGCTCCAACGCGGCGGATGCCGCGGGCCGCTCCGGCTTCATGGAGGTCTCTGCCACGCACGCTTCCCTGCTCATGGCGCAGGGCGCGGGCAGGCTCTTGCGGTCTGTCGACGACCGCGGGGTCGTCGCCGTGCTAGACAACCGGTTGGTGACAAAGCGCTACGGCTCGTTCATCCGGCGCAGCCTCCCGGCGTTCTGGGACACCACGGACGCGGAAACTGTGCGCGGGGCGCTGCGCAGGCTCGTGGCTAAGCGATAGCGATCGCTGTGGTGGAGCCGGCCGCGACCTCGGTGAACCCGGCGTCGCGCACCGCCACCGCCTCGGGGCGCGCGGCGAGCTCCGCGAACTCCTCGCGGGGAAGCTCGCGCACGTTCAGCGGGAAGCCAGCCTCGGCCCACTGCTGCACCCAGGCCGTCTCACGTGCGGCCGCGAGCAGCATCGACGCGTGGCCGGCCTGCGCCGCGGCCTTGCCCGCAGACATCTGCAACGACGCGTCGAGCGCGATAAGCGGCGCCTTCGAATCGAACGGCAGCTCCTCCCCCGGCTCGATCTCCGTGCCCTTGATCTGCAGCTTCGCAATCGCGTGCGGCACCTCAGAGACCGCCGAAGGGGCAAACGCGCGCACGTTGCCGACGGTGACCCCGGGCAGCGCCTGCACATCGTCCCAGGCCTTGTTGCGGGCGCGGCGGGCCACCTTGCGGATGCGGTGGGAGTACCACGCGTCCAGGGCCTCGCGCCAAAACCCGTCCTCTCCCGCGCGCGGGTCCAGGCACACCGCCACGGCGGCGCGGGCGGCGTCTGCAAGCACCTGGTTGCGGCTCGGCGGGTCCTGCTTGGGCAGGTTGATGGCCAGCTGCATCGCTTGGACGGTTTGCGGGTCTCGCGCGTCCTCGCTGCTTGCTTTGTAGTCGCTGGAGACTCGGTCCTGCAGGAGCTGGTGGGCGGCGGCGGTCATCTGCTCAGTCATCGGGGTCAGGGTACTCCGCAATTCCGGCTGGCTGAAACGACGAAAACCCCCGCCGAAGCGGGGGTTCGTTCAGGAGGCCGAGACGAGAATACTAGCTAGTAGCGCGAGCGTTACCCTCGGCGGCGGCCAATTCGTGGTTGCCGCCCTTGCCCGAGTCGCGGTGACCGGTGTGAGCCTCGCGGCGCAGGGTCTCCACCATGTGCGGGTAGTGCAGCTCGAACGCCGGGCGCTCGGAGCGGATACGCGGCAGGGCGGTGAAGTTGTGGCGCGGCGGCGGGCAGGTGGTTGCCCACTCGAGCGAGTTGCCGTAGCCCCACGGATCGTCGACGGTGACGATCTCGCCGTAGCGCCAGGACTTGAACACGTTCCAGATGAACGGCAGCATGCCGATGCCCAGGATGAACGCGCCAACCGTGGAGACCTGGTTCAGCAGCGTGAAACCGTCGGTGTCCAGGTAGTCGGCGTAGCGGCGCGGCATACCCATGTTGCCCAGCCAGTGCTGGACCAGGAAGGTCATGTTGAAGCCGACGACGGTGAACCAGAAGTGGATCTTGCCCAGCTTCTCGTCCAGCATGCGGCCGGTCATCTTCGGGAACCAGAAGTACACGCCAGCAGTGGAAGCGAACACCACGGTGCCGAACAGGGTGTAGTGGAAGTGCGCAACCACGAAGTAGGAGTCGTGCAGGTGGAAGTCCAGCGGCGGGGAAGCCAGCATGATGCCGGTCAAACCACCGAACAGGAAGGTGAACAGGAAGCCGACGGCCCACAGCATCGGGGTCTCGAACGTGAGGTGGCCGTTCCACATCGTGCCCAACCAGTTGAAGAACTTCACGCCGGTCGGCACGGAAATGAGGAAGGTCATGAACGAGAAGAACGGCAGCAGAATCGCGCCGGTGGCGAACATGTGGTGCGCCCACACAGCCATGGACAGACCAGCAATCGCCAGCGTTGCGAAGATCAGGCCGATGTAGCCGAAGACCGGCTTGCGGGAGAACACCGGGACGATCTCGGAGATCACGCCGAAGAACGGCAGCGCCAGGACGTACACCTCGGGGTGGCCGAAGAACCAGAACAGGTGCTGCCACAGGATCGTGCCGCCGTTGGCGGTGTCGTAGATGTGGCCGCCAAGCAGACGGTCATAGAGCACGCCCATCGCCGCAGCAGTCAGCAGCGGGAAAATCATCAGGGCGATGATGGAGGTGACGAAGACGGTCCAGGTGAACGCCGGCAGACGGAACATGGTCATGCCCGGCGCACGCATCGTCAGCACGGTGGTGAGCATGTTCACCGCGGAGGCGATGGTGCCCACACCGGTGGCGCCCACGCCGACAACCCAGAGGTTGGCGGAGACGGACGGGGTGTGCACAGCGTCAGCCAGCGGCATGTACATGGTCCAACCGAAGTCGGCAGCGCCACCCGGGGTGACAAAGCCGAGAAGCATGGCGATAACGCCGACGCTGGTGACCCAGAAGCCGAACGCGTTCAGACGCGGGAAGGCCACGTCCGGCGCGCCGATCTGCAGCGGCAGCACGTAGTTAGCAAAGCCCCAGACGATCGGGGTACCGAACGCCAGCAGCATGACAGTGCCGTGCATGGTGAACAGCTGGTTGAACTGCTCGTTGGACAGGAACTGCAGGCCCGGGCTGAACAGCTCGGCGCGGATAAGCAGTGCCATCAGGCCGGCCACGAAGAACCAGACGAAGGACATGATGATGTACATGATGCCCAGTTCTTTGTGGTCAGTCGTGGTGAGTTGCTTGTAAATCTTCGAGCCCTTGCGAGCGTTGCCCGTCGGCTCGGGGCGTGTCGGCGGGACGTAATTATCCAGCCGCGGTGCCACAGCGGTCATCTGATCCTCCTGACTACGGCGCCTGCACCTACCCCGACCGACGCCGGATTAGGCCCAGATGCCACGAGTGATACCGGATCAGCATAACGTTCTGCACACTGTTTTTCCAGCCTCCGGCAATGCTGCCCCCGAGCGGGGTCAGCACCCGGCCAAGCCAGCCCAGGCTGTTACTGGTGAGGCGCATGGGAACTGCAGGGCAGGCATGAAAAGCCCCCGGCTCGCGGGCGCGAACCGGGGGCCACCGAAGGCGCGTCGTAAAGCTTGTGCCTAAAAATCCCAGTCGTCGTCCTGGGTATCCTCCGCTCGCCCAATGACGTAGGAGGAGCCGGAACCCGAGAAGAAGTCGTGGTTCTCGTCCGCGTTCGGCGACAACGACGCCAAAATTGCCGGCGACACCTTCGTCTCGTCCACCGGGAACAGGCCCTCATAGCCGAGGTTGTTCAGCGCCTTGTTGGCGTTGTACCGCAGGAAGCGCTTCACGTCCTCGGTCCAGCCGAGCGCATCGTAGATGTCCTCGGTGTACTGGTTCTCGTTCTCGTAAAGGTCGTAGAGCAGCTCGAATGCGTAGTCCTTCAGCTCCTCCTTGCGCTCCTCGGACTCGCCTCGCAGCGCCACCTGGTACTTGTAGCCGATGTAGTAGCCGTGCACCGCCTCGTCGCGGATGATCAGGCGGATGATGTCGGCGGTGTTGGTCAGCTTGGAGTGCACCGACCAGTTCAGCGGCAGGTAGAAGCCGGAGTAGAACAGGAAGGACTCCAGCATCACAGACGCAATCTTGCGCTTGAGCGGGTCGTCGCCCTCGTAGTAGCTCAGGATGATTTTCGCCTTGCGCTGGAGGTACTCGTTTTCCTCGGACCAGCGGAACGCGTCGTTAATTGCGGGAGTGTCCGCAAGGGTCATGAAGATGTTGGAGTAAGACTTCGCGTGCACCGACTCCATGAAGGCGATGTTGGTCAGCACCGCCTCCTCGTGCAGCGAATTCGCGTCCGGCAGCAGCGAGACCGCGCCGACGGTGCCCTGGATGGTGTCCAGCAGCGTCAGGCCGGTGAACACGCGCATGGTGGCTTGCTTTTCCTCTTCGTTGAGGGTGTTCCAGCTCGGGATGTCGTTGGACACCGGGATCTTTTCCGGGAGCCAGAAGTTGCCGGTCAGGCGATCCCACACTTCAAGGTCCTTGTCGTCCGGGACGCTATTCCAGTTAATAGCCTTCACGGGCTTTTCGTGGGACTCGAGGTAACGCGCGTAATCGTCAGTCATGGCGACCATCCTACTTCGGTGTCAAGCGCCCAGAGTTACGTCCCGCGCTCCGCAGGGAAATCGCCTTCACGCGATGCCGTTACAGGATGGATGCATGACATAAACTACTCGCATATTGTCGCAAACATCATCTCTTAAAGGAGGTCGCGCCGTGGCTACAAGCGGTCATCGGTCCTCTCAGCCACTGCTTTCGTCGATCCTGGACACGCTCGGCGAGGAAATCGTGTCCGGCAGCCAGCCCGAGGGGCACACGTTCACTCTCCACGACCTGTCGGAGCGCTTCGGCATCTCCCGCACCGTCGCCCGCGAGGCGATGCGCGCGCTCGAGCAGCTGGGGCTGGTGTCTTCGTCCCGGCGCGTGGGGCTGAAGGTTCTGCCGCAAAGCGAGTGGAACGTGTTCGACCACGCGATTATCTCCTGGCGCCTGCGCACTGAGGAGCAGCGCCCGGCACAGTTGGCGTCGTTGCGCGAGCTGCGCGACGCCATCGAGCCCACCGCCGCCCGCCTCGCCGCCGTCAACGCCACGAAGGAGCAGGCGCGCCGCCTGTGCGAGCTAGCAGACCAGATTGTGGAGCTGGCTGGTCAGGATGCCGGCAACTCGGACGCATTCCAGGAGGCGGACCTGGAGTTCCACGCGCTCATGCTTGAGGCGTCGGGCAACGAGATGTTTGTGGCGCTTACCCCACCGATCATGGACATCATGTCCGGCCGCTCGCTATACGGCATCATGCCGGACGACCCGCACGTGGACACCATGCAGATCCACGTGGATCTGGCACAAGCCATTGCTTCCGGCAATGCGGATGCTGCAGAGGATGCTTCTCGGCGTCTCCTCCGCGGCGTCAACGATTTCATGGAGATGTAGCTCGCCCCGGTGAGCCCCGCCATGTTGCTGATCTGCTAGTTGGCCAAAAACGGAACTAGCACATCAGCGGTTTTCTCGTCGAGAAGCACGCGCCCCTAGAGCATGCAGGAGACGCAGCCCTCGATCTCGGTGCCTTCCAGCGCCATTTGGCGCAGGCGGATGTAGTACAAGGTCTTCACACCCTTCTTCCACGCGTAGATCTGTGCGCGGTTGATGTCGCGGGTGGTCACCGTGTCCTTGAAGAACAGGGTCAGCGACAGGCCCTGGTCGACGTACTTCGTGGCCACCGCGTAGGTGTCGATGATCTTCTCGTAGCCGATCTCGTAGGCGTCCTTGAAGTACTCGATGTTCTCGTTGTCCATGTGCGGCGCCGGGTAGTAGACGCGGCCGATCTTGCCTTCCTTGCGGATCTCAATCTTGGAGGCGATCGGGTGGATCGAGGACGTGGAGTTGTTGATGTAGGAAATCGAGCCGGTCGGCGGCACAGCCTGCAGGTAGCGGTTGTAAATGCCGTCGCGGGCGATATCTTCCTTCAGCTGCGCCCACTCCTGCGCCGTCGGCACGGCGATGTTGGAGTTGGCAAACAGCTCCTTGACCTTATCGGTTGTGGGCTGGAAGTCCTCCGGGTTGTAGCGGTCGAAGAACTCGCCTGTGGCGTACTCGGACTTGGCAAAGTCCGCGAACGCGGTGCCCTTCTCCACGGCGATCTTGTGGGAGGCCCGCAGGCACTGGTACATCACGGCAGCGAAGTAGGCATTGGTGAAGTCCAGGCCTTCCTCGGAGCCGTATTCGATGTGCTCGCGGCCGAGGTAGCCGTGCAGGTTCATCTGGCCCAGGCCGATGGCGTGGGAGGCGTCGTTGCCGTCGCGCACCGGCGGCACGGAGTCGATGGAGGTCTTGTCCGCCACTGCGGTCAGCGCGCGGATGGAGGTCTCGACGGTTTTGGCGAAGTCGTCGGAGTCCATCGCCATCGCGATGTTCAGCGAGCCCAGGTTGCAGGAGATGTCGTGGCCGGTCTCGGCATAGGTCAGGTCCTCGTTCAGCAATGACGGGGAGTTGACCTGCAGGATCTCCGAGCACAGGTTGGACATGTTGATGCGGCCGGTCTTCACCGGGTTCGCGCGGTTCGCCGTGTCCTCGAACATGATGTACGGGTAGCCGGACTCGAACTGGATCTCGGCGATGGTCTGGAAGAACGCGCGCGCAGAGATCTTCGACTTGCGGATGCGCGGATCTTCCACCATCTCCTCGTATTTTTCGGTCACGGAGATGTCCGCGAACGGCACGCCGTAGACGCGCTCGACGTCGTACGGGGAGAACAAGTACATGTCGTCGTTGCGCTTGGCCAGCTCAAAAGTGATGTCCGGGATGACCACGCCGAGCGAGAGGGTCTTGATGCGGATCTTCTCGTCCGCGTTCTCGCGCTTGGTGTCCAAAAAGCGCATGATGTCGGGGTGGTGGGCGTTGAGGTACACCGCACCTGCGCCCTGGCGTGCACCGAGCTGGTTGGCGTAGGAGAACGCGTCTTCCAGAAGCTTCATCACGGGGATGACGCCGGAGGACTGGTTCTCGATGTGCTTGATCGGCGCGCCGGACTCGCGGATGTTGCTCAAAAGCAGAGCCACGCCGCCGCCGCGCTTGGACAGCTGCAGCGACGAGTTGATGGCACGGCCGATGGACTCCATGTTGTCTTCGATGCGCAGCAGGAAGCAGGACACCAACTCGCCGCGCTGCGCCTTGCCTGCGTTCAAGAACGTCGGGGTGGCGGGCTGGAAGCGGCCGGTCATGATCTCGTCCACAAGCGCGAACGCGAGATCCTCGTTGCCGTCGGCGAGGAAGAGGGAGGTCATGGCCACGCGGTCCTCGAAGCGCTCGAGGTAGCGGCGCCCGTCGAAGGTCTTCAGCGTGTAGGAGGTGTAGTACTTGTACGCGCCGAGGAAGGACTTGAAGCGGAACTTGTAGGAGTACGCGCGCTTGAACGTGTCCTTAATGAAGTTCCAGTCGTACTTCTCAATGGTGTCCGGCTCGTAGTACTTGTTGGTGACTAGGTAGTCGATCTTTTCTTCCAGGTCGTGGAAGTAGACGGTGTTCTGGTTGACGTGCTGGAGGAAGAACTGGTTCGCGGCCTCGCGGTCCTTGTCAAACTGGATCTGGCCGTTGTCGTCGTAGAGGTTCAGAAGCGCGTTCAGCGCGTGGTAATCCAGCTGGTCGCTTTCATTGACCGGCTCCGGGACATTCTTACCGACAGTCTGGGTAGTCACATCTCGTCCTTCATCGTGTTCTTGAATATTTACCGGCGTATTTTTCGCGCAGTTTTGCAAGCCGCTCGGATTCGTCCGGGGCATCTTGCCTATCGACGACCTCCGGTCCCCCACGCAGCCCCAACCTTCCAGCATTTTGGACCAGTTGGCGGCGCACGTGCGCAACGTCCTCGGCCGAGCCCATGAGCTCGAACCGGTACAAGTATGGGACCTTACACTTGTCGGCGATAACCTTCCCGGCAAGACAGTAATCTGCCCCGAAGTTGGAATTGCCGGCGGCGATGACACCCCGGATCAGGCTCCGGTTGCCTTCGTTGTTGAGGAAGCGGATCACCTGCCCCGGCACCGGCCGCGAGTTGCCGCCGGTGACGCTCACCCCGCCACCGTATGTGGGGCAGATGAGCACGTACGGCTCGTCGACGTTGAGTTCCGGGTCGTTCCTGCGCAGCGGGATGCGCTGGGACGGGAGGCCGAGCTTCTCCACAAACCGCTTCGTGTTCTCCGTCGCGGAAGAGAAGTAGACCACCAGCATGGCAGCCGCCTTTCTTCGTGTTGAGTTTTCTGTTGTGTGGCGCCCGCGCCGTTTCCCGCCCCCTCCCAGAACCAAATCCAGCTACTGGGTTCCAGCTATTCGCCTTTTTGGGACGGTTAGCTGGGTCTTACTAGCTGGATCCGCGGGGTGGACGGGCGCGGGCGGCGGGGCCGGGCAGTTACGCAGCGGCGGCGAGGCCCTTGATGCGGTCCGGGCGGAAGCCGGACCAGTGCTCGCCGTTGGCCTCAACGACCGGGGCCTGCACGTAGCCGAGGGCCATGACGTAGTCGCGGGCCTCGTCGTCCATGGAGATGTCAACCGTGGTGAACTCAAGGCCGGCCTTGGTCAGGGCCTTCTCGGTTGCCTTGCACTGCATGCAGGCCGGCTTGCTGTAAACGGTGATCGACATAGTTCTTCAGGCTCTTTCTGTGCGGGTCTTCGACCGGGATTCGACTGGATTTCGACGCTTTTTCTCAATTCCCCGGCTCCCCCGGGGCAACACCAAGAGACACTATACCTTGGGGGAAACTTCGGCAACTGCTACTACATGTAGTAGTTACACGGGTGGTATTCCCAGGATAGGGGCGGCAAATCACCTACATGTAGTTAGAACATGGACAGCTTTGGGCTCCCACGCGTGTAATTTGGCCGAAATTAGTTTCCGGCCGGAGGTTTCGTAGAAAAGCAAAAAGCCCCGCCACCAACTGGTGACGGGGCAGGATTCGCGCTTAGCCCTGGCGAGCCTTGAAGCGGGGATCCTTCTTGTTGATCACAAAAACCTTGCCGTGGCGGCGCACAACCTGAGCGCCCGGCTTGTTCTTCAGCGACCGAAGCGACTTGCGGACCTTCATCGGGCGCTCCTTTCTGCTCGGATTACCTGCAATTAGCGACCATCGGCAAGCTGCCGAGTCGCAACACGGGGGTAAATGTTACACACCGGACGCGCTGAATCAAAACCTCCTACCATGAGCGCCATGCAGTCAGAGATCATCGCCACCCTCGGCGTGGCACCGACCATCGACCCAGCAACCGAGATCACCCGGCGCGTGCAGTTCCTGGTGGACTACCTAGACACCACCGGCGCGAAGGGGTACGTACTCGGCATTTCCGGCGGGCAGGACTCCACGCTCGCCGGGCGCCTGGCGCAACTGGCGGTGGAGAAGCGCCGCGCGGACGGCCAGGAAGCGGCGTTTGTGGCGGTGCGGCTGCCCCACGGCGTGCAGGCCGACGAGGACGACGCGCAGCTGGCGCTGCAGTTCATCCAGCCCGACGAGACGGTCACGGTGGACATCGAGCCAGCCACCACCGCGATGGCGGGTGCTGTGGCGGGCGCGTTGGGAGCGGACCGCCTCGGCGACTTCAACAAGGGCAACGTCAAGGCGCGCATGCGCATGATCGCCCAGTACGCCATCGCCGGCGAGCGCGGATTGCTGGTGGTGGGCTCGGACCATGCGGCGGAGAACATCACCGGGTTTTTCACCAAACACGGCGACGGCGCCGCAGACCTTATCCCGCTGGCCGGGTTGAACAAACGCCAGGGCGCGGCGCTACTAGACCACCTCGACGCCGAGCCCCGCCTGTGGGAGAAGGTGCCCACCGCGGACCTGGAAGAAGACCGCCCCGCGCTTCCCGACGAAGAGGCGCTCGGCGTCACCTACGCCCACATCGACGACTACCTGGAGGGCAAACAGATCCCGCAAGAGGCCGCCGAGCGCCTCGAGCACCTGTGGCGCATCGGCCAGCACAAGCGCCACCTGCCGCCGGGCCCGAACGACACCTGGTGGCGCTAGGGCAGGTCCCCGAAGGGGTGCAGCACCGTCGCCCCTGCCCGCGAGGCTGCCGCTGCCTGCTTGCGATCCAAGGTGATGAACCGACAGTCCGTTCCCACAGCCTGCAGGTGCGCCCACGTCCCCACATGCAAGGCGTCGAGTGCTTTTACTTCACCACTGACCGCTGTTGCGGCTGCGATTGTCTGATCGTCCACTTTCGCGAACGAGACTGCCGACATCACCGTGCGAAGAGAGTCACCCAACTGCCCCACCCGGTGAACAAAACGTGCTAGTTCCACTTTGGCAATGGCCGAACTCACGGCCTCTTGCCCCGCTAAGACCTCTCTCGCCCACGCGCCGTACGACTCATTGCCAATCGACGCAATGAGCACGGACGAGTCGACGTATACAACGGACCTCCCCCTATTCATCTCCCCTCCCCTCGTCTATGTGAGAGCACTCCAGGGTGCGGAGGTCCGCTATCACCCGCTCCAGGCGGTCCTCACCGCGCTCCTCCCCAAGCCATTCCTCCAGAGTGAAGTCGAGCTGGATGGGCTCCCAGTCCACTTCGAACGGTTTCCCCCTCTGCTCCAGGAGCCCCAGTTCCTCAAGCCGGTCCAAGCCTGTTTTCTGGCTCACCGGATGAATTTCCGCAATCGGCCGTCCCCTATCCGTCACCGTCAATGCAATCCCCTCCTTCACCACACGGTCGATCACCGCACGCGTCTTTTGGTTCAGCTCCCGCATTGACACGGCGGTACTACCCGCCTGCTCAGCCAGCAGCTCTTGCAGCCGTTCCTCAACACCCATGCGACACCTACCTGTTGTATTACATGTATTACAACGCAGCGTAGCGGGCCTTCAAACCCCGGTCAACCCCTACCCCCACCACGCGCAGGGTCTCCTCCGCCGCGCGCACGAGCGCGGAGCCGTAGGACGGGCCGTGCGTCCACGCGTGCACCGCCAGCGGGTGCAGCTGGTGCACCGCGATGCGCCGCTGCCAGTCGCGGCCCAATTCGCCCCCGGCGTCCACATACCCATCCACGATGGCGCTGAGGTGAGGCGCGCCGAACAGCTCGAGCATCGCGACGTCGGTCAGCGGGTGCCCGCCGTGCGCCGCCGGGTCGATGAACCGCGGCCCCTCCGACCCGAACAGCAGGTTGCCCGCCCACAGGTCGCCGTGGATGCGGGCCAGCGGGGCATCCTCGTCTTCTTCGAGCAGCGCATCGCATGCTTGCTTGACGACGTCAATCCCGCCGTCCCCCACATTGCCTGCCCGAAGCGCCTTTTCCGCAAAAGGCAGCACTCGCTGCTCCACGTAGAACTCGGCCCAGCGCTCAGTTGGCTCGCACGCCTGCTGGCGGGTGCCGATGAAGTTGGGTCCGTCCCACCCGTCCGCGGGCGCCCCGAACGCGGCCGCCCCCATGGCGTGGATTGCGGCCAGCTCACGGCCGGCCTGGCGGGCGGCGTCCACGGTCGGGCGAACGGGATCCACCTTCTCGATGGTCAGCGTGTTCGCGTCCTCGTCCAGCTCCAGCACCTCCACCACCGCGGTGGAACCCTCGCGCAGCCAGCGCAGGTACGCCGCCTCCGCGGCTGCGGCCCCCGGCGCGCTGCCGTGCTTCACAAACGTGTCAGACATCGATGCCCTCCAATCGCAGTAAGAAACGTTTTGCCTCTGTCCCGCCACGGTAACCGCCAAGATGGCCGTCGCTGCGCAGCACCCGGTGGCACGGGATGAACAGCGGCAGCGGGTTGGTGGCGCACGTGCTGCCCACGGCGCGCACCGCCTTGGGGTTGCCCACCGCGCGGGCGAGCTCCGCGTAGGAGGTGGTCTCCCCGTACGGGACTTTCGCCAGCTCGCGAAGCACCGCAGCGCGGAAATCAGTCACGTTCTGTAGGTCCAGCGGCACGGTGAACTTCCGGCGTGTGCGGGCGAAGTACTCGGACAGCTGCTGGGTGGCTACGGAGTGGTCCGAAGGTTCGTCGATAGGCAGCTGCTCCCCCTCGAAGCACACGCGGGTCACGCCGCGCTCACTGGCGACGAGGCGCAACGGTCCGATCGGTGACGCAAACATGCAGTTCAGAGTAGCTCCCGGCCAATGAGATCGCGCTACACTCCTAGCCATGCACCGGAAACTCACAACCGCCCTGGCCTGCGCGGCGGTCCTTGCCTTGGCAGCCTGCGGCAGCTCATCCGACATCATCGCTGGCACCAGCCCCGCCATCGCCTCCGCAGTGTGCGACGGCGACGACGGGTGCGAATCCGACATGCGCCAGCTCAGCCACAAGCTCGATGCGTCCGACGACGCGGACGGCGACGGCATCATCGACCGCGAGGAGCTCGACGCCGCACTCAAGCGGTTGGACAAGGAAGCCGAGGAGAAGGAGGCCGCCGCCTCCTCGTCCTCCGCGGTGGCCGCGTCCTCCTCCGCCGCAGCAGCGTCGAAATCCGCGGAAGCAGAACGCAAAGCGGCCGCACGTGAAGCGGCCGAGCGCGAGGCTGCAGAACGCGAAGCCGCCGAACGCGAAGCGGCCGAGCGAAAGGCAGCAGAACACGAGGCAGCGGAGCGCGAAGCCGCCGAACGCGAGGCCGCGAACCAACAACAGCAGCAAGCACCGGAACCCGCGCCGCAGCAGCAGGCACCCCAGCAACCCACGCCGGCGCAATCTGGCCCGCCGGCCATGGAGTGGGCCACCCTCGGCCCCTACGGGAGCCTGTTCACGTGCGAGCAAGCGCGCGACGTGTGGCCCGTGGATTCACACGCCTGCTACACCGGCGCTGACGGCAACGCATACTTCGAAGGCATGCGCCAGGCCGCTCAGTAGCGCCGTCGCCCCGCAACGCAAAAACTGCCCGGCCGAACAGCCGGCATCGTCGGGATCAGCCCGTGGCCATAAGCAACGCAGGGCAGCCCAGAATCAAAAGGTCCCCTCACGACAGGAGTGCGGTGATGCCGTCGGAGAGAATCTCGCGTGGGCTTATGTGGTGCGTCGCGTGGAGCCGCGCATAGGTAGGAGCTTGGTCAGGGTCAATGGCGACGCGCTTCTCGTCAGATGCCATGGGTGCGGTCAGCGAGGCACCAATCACCAGGTTGGACAAACGGTAGGCAGTTCCCAGCGGATCCGGGGTACCCGCTTGTTCGAGCAGGACGCACATCCGCTCGGAAAGGGCCAGGTACGCCGGGCCCCTAGGAGCGCGCATACCGATGACCTGACCGGCCCACCGGTGGGTCGTGAGGTGCGTGAAGAAGGCGTGCATCAGGTCAGGCAGATCGGCGTTGCGGATCGACGCGGACATCACGGGATCGTCTGCAAGCGCTGTGTCGAGAGCGAGGTCAAACAGATCGTCGACGGATTCGACACGGGAGTACAGGCTGGCTGGAGCGACACCCACCTGTTGCGCCACAGATCGCAGGGTGAGGGCCCTCAACCCGCCTTCGTCCAGCAGCCTCACCGATGCCCTCGCAACCTCCCCGATGTCCACTGCGCGGAGGCGTCGTACAGGTTTGCGGTGTTCCCAGTAGCTCACCCCACCAACCTAACCAAACACGCCTCAGTTAGCTATCCATTCTATGTTAGGTTTAGCGCATGCTGGATGCCACTACCCTCCCGATCACCCTTGAGAACACTCGCCTACGCCCCCTCTCTGAGCTGGACGCAGACGCGTATGCAGCCGGCACCAAGGATGAAGCTGTGCGGCGCTTCGGCCACCTACCCGAGTCCGACTACACCCCAGAGTCCGTGCGACGGATGATCCGTGACGAGGTTGCTGAGGGCCTGTCGTCCGGCACGCTGGCAGTCCTCGCACTTGTCGATGCTGAGACGGACCGGTTTGTGGGCTCCTTGGTGCTCTTCGACGTCAGCTCCGAGGCTGCCGAGGTCGGGTTCTGGATTCATCCGGATGCGCGGGGAGCAGGGCACGCTCGTCGGGGCCTGGAGTTGGCATCGCGCTTCGCACGCAACAGTGGACTGCGAACCTTGACAGCACGCACGCTCCCGGAGAACAAGGCCTCCCAGCGGTGCTTGACGAACGCAGGGTTCCGTGAGGTCGAGCGAGCCGTCGGGACCACGCCCGCAGGACAGTGCGAGGAACTATTCCATTACCGGCGCGATCTCAAGCCCACCGCCCAGTGGCCGTTGGCGACGGAGCGGCTTCGACTCCGTCCACATAACGCCGACGATGCCGAATGGCTTCACGAGCTGTACTCGCAACCCGACGTTGCCCGCTACCTGCTGGACGAGCCATGGACCGCGGAAGTCACCCACGACAAGCTCACCGAACGCCTAGCGAAGACTGACATCGATGGCGAGACTGGCGCGCTTGCGCTGGTCATCGAGCATGACGGCGTCCCGATCGGAGACGTCGCGTTGTGGCTCACCGATCACGAGCACCGACAAGGTGAGATCGGGTGGGTTCTCAACCCGGCGCACGGGGGGCAAGGTTTCGCCAGCGAAGCCGTCCGAGCAGTACTCGCCCTCGGGTTTGACCACTACAAGCTCCACCGCGTCACCGCGCAGATGGATGCCCGAAACAGCGCCTCGGCAGCACTCGCCCGTCGTGTCGGGCTCCGGCTCGAAGCACATCACGTCCAGGACTGGTTCAGCAAGGGCGAATGGACCGACACCCTCATCTTCGCGCGACTTGCCTCCGAGCGCATGCGCCAATGATCGGGAGTCTGACTCTCATGCTCCCTTGTACGGCCCACGTCACCGCAGAAACAAAACTTGCCCCGCCATCGGGCGGGGCAAGTTTCGATTTTCTCATCTTACGTGGAGCTAACGGGATTCGAACCCGTGACCCCCACACTGCCAGTGTGGTGCGCTACCAACTGCGCCATAGCCCCATGAATATGTAGTTGTGGAGTGGAGCTAACGGGATTCGAACCCGTGACCCCCACACTGCCAGTGTGGTGCGCTACCAACTGCGCCATAGCCCCTTGGATAACTCACGTAAATATACAGCCGGGCGCGCGGGCCTCCAAATCCCCAGCGGGAAAGCGAAACCGCCCCACCCCGGGGCCGGAGTGAGACGGTGAAAACGCCAGCCGAAAGGCTTACATGCCAGCCAGGGTCTCCGGCCAGTTATCGCGCTTGCCCTCGATGTCCTCGATGTCCTTGCCGTCGACCAGGACGCGCGGGGTCCATGCGTCGCCGGTCTCGTCCTCCTGGTACTTCATGTTCTCGGAGCCCATGCGCTTGGCGGCCTCGATGTACTTGCCGTCGCGGATGTCCTGGATGGCAGCGTCGGATGCCTCGTAGTCCTTGGCCAGGTCGGCGAAACCGTCGTTGTCGTACTTGTTGAATGCGGACTGCTGGTTCTGGAACAGGTAGTCGCGGACGGTGAACGCCTGGGCCAGGTCACCGTTGGCGATCAGTGCCAGCTCGGCAGCGAGCGCCTTGGTGGAGTGGCCCTCCTGGCCTTGATCCAGGGCGGTCATCGGGCGCAGGTCGACGTTGATCTCGCCAGCCTTGAGCTTCTCCAGCATCGCCTCGTCGGTGGCGATGTGCAGGTCCGCACAGTGGGTGCAGGAGAAGTCTTCGAACAGCTCGGCAGTCTTCGCGTCGGCATTGTCGCCGGTGAGGTGGATGGTGTTTTCCTCCCCGTCCCAGGCAACGTTGATGCCCTCGACGTCGATCATCTCTTCCTGGATGGCGGCGCTGCGGTTTTCGCGGCCGTTGAAGACGATCAGGCCGATCACCACGAGGGCAATAGCCAGGACGGCGAGGACCGCCCAGATGAAGGCGGTGTTGCCCTTCTTATTCGGGTTTTCCACTTTACGTGTGGTCACAGTTATCTCCTGTTGTGCGTGCCGTACGGCATGACGGGTACTGTCTACCCGCACAAGTTTAGGGGTAGATAGCGAACTTCTTAAACGGGCGCCACATCATAAACCCGGTGATGGCGATGTAGCCCAGGTCGCGCGCCACGGTGACGAGCAGGTTGCTCTCGCCTTCGCCGGCCCCAGACGGGTCGAAGCAGCCGCAGTCGATGACCAGCCCGCGCTGCCAGGCGGACAGCAGGCCGATGATGAACAGCGTCAGCACGATGATGGACACCTTGCCGGACCAGCGCAGCTTGATGCCCAGCAGCAAAAGCAGGCCGCCGGCCACTTCGAGCGGGCCGATGATGTGCGCCAGCAGGTAGGACCAGTCGGGGGTGAAGATCTCGTATGCCTCGATGGTTTTGGTCACGTCGAGGGGGACGCCGAGTTTCGCGATGCCGGCGTCCAGCCACACGTACGCCATGAAGAAGCGCGCCAACGCGGAAAGTACGTCCAGCACCAGCGCTTTTGTGTTGCGCTCGGGCGCGGGGGTTGTTGTTGTGCTCACAGGTCGTACGTTACTCCATTAGCCGTCCAAAACCTCAGAAACGAGCGCCTGAGCTTCCTCCTGCACCTGCTTCAAATGCTCGTCGCCCTTGAAGGACTCGGCGTAGATCTTGTACTTGTCCTCGGTGCCGGACGGGCGCGCGGCGAACCACGCGTTTTCGGTGGTCACCTTCAACCCGCCGATGGCGGCGCCGTTGCCGGGAGCTTCAGTCAGCTTTGCGACGATAGCTTCGCCCGCCAACGCATCCGCCCCGACCTGGTCAGCCGATAGCGCCTTCAGCTTGGCCTTTTCCTCGCGGCCGGCCGGGGCGTCGATACGCGCGTAGGCCGGGGCGCCGTACTGCGCCTCCAACTCCGCGTAGCGCGCGGACGGGGTCTTGCCCGTCACGGCGGTGATTTCCGCTGCGAGCAGGTCCATGATCAACCCGTCCTTGTCGGTGGACCAGACGGTGCCGTCCTTGCGCAAGAACGACGCGCCGGCAGATTCTTCCCCGCCGAAGCCGATCGTGCCGTCGATGAGCCCCGGCACGAACCACTTGAAGCCGACAGGCACCTCCACCAGCTCGCGGCCGAGAGATGCGACCACGCGATCGATCATGGAGGACGAGACCAAGGTCTTGCCCACCGCGGTGCCGTCCGCCCAGCCGTCGCGGTGGCTAAACAGATACTCGATGGCCACGGCCAGGTAGTGGTTCGGGTTCATCAACCCGGCGTCCGGGGTGACAATGCCGTGGCGGTCCGCATCCGCGTCGTTGCCGGTGGCCAGGTCGAACTTGTCCCGGTTGTGCACCAGCGAGGCCATGGAGTTCGGGCTGGAGCAGTCCATGCGGATCTTGCCGTCGGTGTCCAGCGTCATAAACCGCCAGGTGGCGTCCACGTGCGGGTTGACCACCTCGAGGTTCAGCCCGTAGCGCTCGCCGATCGCGCCCCAGTAGTCCACGGACGCACCGCCCATCGGGTCAGCGCCGATGTGCAGGCCAGATGCCTTGATCGCGTCCATGTCCACCACGTTGCCCAGGTCGGAAACATAGTGGTCGAGGTAGTCGAACTTCCCGGCGCGCTCGTCCAGCACGCCCGTGACAGGGGTGCGCTTCACACCGTCGAGGCCTGCGGCGATGTACTCGTTGGCGCGCTTGGCAATCCAGTCCGTCGCTTCTGCCGGCGCCGGGCCGCCGGTGGGCGGGTTGTACTTGAAACCGCCGTCGCGAGGCGGGTTGTGGGACGGGGTGACCACGATGCCGTCGGCCTTGCCGCCGGTGTGGGTCAGGATGGCGTGGGAGACGGCCGGGGTGGGCGTGTAGCGACCGGAGGCGTCGACAAGCACTTGCACCCCGTTGGCGATGAGCACCTCGAGCGCGGAGACCATCGCCGGCTCGGACAGGGCGTGGGTGTCGCGGCCGATGTAGACCGGCCCGTCGATGCCCTCGCCGCGGCGGTAGTCCACGATCGCCTGCGTGGTGGCCAGGATGTGCGCCTCGTTGAACGCGTTGTCCAGGGACGAGCCGCGGTGGCCGGAGGTGCCGAAGGCGACCTGCTGGTCCGGGTTTTCCGGGTCGATATCGCGGGTGTAGTAGGCGGTGACCACCTCGGCGATGTCGATGAGGTCTTCGTCGCGGGCGGGCTGTCCGGCGCGTTGGTGTGCCATGGGAATGCTCCTTGTGTCTCAGGCAGAGTCCTTCCCACCATCATCGCCCGTGAATGTATTTCCCGCCACCTATATATTATTCACCGCACTGTATGTTTTACTACCGTTCATGGCTGACAACTTGAACGACATCCTCAGTGCTATCTCCACCTTCGTCTGGGGACCGTTCTTGCTCATCCCCCTGCTGCTGGGCACCGGCCTGTTTTTGACCATCCGCCTGCGCGGCATCCAGTTCCGCACGCTCGGCCGCGCCACCCGCCACGCGTTCGTGGACAAGGCCGAAGAAGGCGCCGGCGACATCTCCAACTACCAGGCCCTGACCACCGCCCTGGCCGCCACGGTGGGCACCGGCAACATCGTCGGCGTGGCCACCGCGATCTCCATCGGCGGGCCCGGCGCGCTGTTCTGGATCTGGCTCACCGGCATCGTGGGCATGGCCTCGAAGTACTCCGAGGCCTACCTGGGCGTGCGTTTCCGCACCACCGACAAGAAGGGCAAGCAGCAGGGCGGGCCGCACGAGTATTTAAGAACCGGTGTCGGTGGCCGCTTCGGCAAATTCCTCGCAGCGGCGTTTACTCTGTTCACCATCTTCGCCTCCTTCGGCATCGGCAACCTCGCCCAGGGCAACTCCATTGCCGCGGGCATGCACGACGCCTTCGGCATCAGCGCGAACGTCGCCGGCGTGATCATCTTCTTCGCCGTCGGCGCGGCCGTGCTCGGCGGCATCGAGGGCATCGGCAAGATCACCGCGGCGTTCGTGCCGCTGATGATCGTCATCTACGTCGGCGGCGGCATCACCGCGCTGGCGCTCATGGCGGACCGGGTGCCGGCGGCTATCACCACCATCTTCACCGACGCGTTCACCGGCACAGCAGCCACCGGCGGTTTCGTCGGCTCCGGCATCATGCTGGCCATCCAGTTCGGCGTGGCCCGCGGCATCTTCTCCAACGAGTCCGGCATGGGCTCCGCCGCAATCGCCGCCGCAGCCGCGAAGACGCAGCACCCGGCGCGCCAGGCGCTGGTGTCCATGACGCAAACGTTCATCGACACCATCCTCGTCGTCACCATCACCGGCCTGGTCATCGTCACCGCCGGCACCTGGGACATGGGCCGCGACCAGGCCGCGATCATGACCGCCACCGCGTTCGAGACCGCCCTGCCCGGCGAGTGGGGCAGCCTGATCGTCTCCGTCGCACTGATCTTCTTCGCGTTTTCCACGATCCTGGGCTGGTCCTACTACGGCGAGCGCGCCATCGTGGCGCTGTTCGGCGACTGGGCGTCTATCCCCTACCGCATGTTCTTCACTGCGCTGTCGTTTGTCGGCGCGGTGGCGTCGCTGGAGCTGGCGTGGACGTTCTCCGACCTGTCCAACGGGCTGATGGCCATCCCGAACCTGATCGGCCTGCTGCTTTTGTCCGGCATCGTGGTGCGCGAGACCCGCGAGTACCTCGCCTGGGACCCGTACCTGAAGAAGACCCCGGAGGAGGTCGCGGAGTTCGTGGAACGCCAGCAGATGGACTGGCGATAGAATCCCAGCCGTGGACACATTCCGGACAGCACTCACGGTTGGGCTCGGAGCGGGCCTTGGTGCCGTTTTAAGGCACCTTGTGCTCCTCACCGCCGCGCCCGGCACCACCGCGGCGCTCGCGCTGACCTTCGCCGTGAACATCGCCGGCTGCTTCGCCATGGGCGTATACAAGCCGGGCCCGCTCTGGGGCACCGGGTTCCTGGGCGGTTTTACCACCTACTCCGCACTCTCGGTCACCGCGATGCGCTCCAGCGCGCTTGTCGCGCTCGTCATCGTCGCACTCAGCTTTGCGACGTCTATAGTTTCCTACCTCCTCGGCCACACCCTCCGGGAGCGACGCCATGGCTAGCTGGTACGGACTAGCCCTCACCCTCGCCGTCGTCTTCACCGGCGGTGTGCTCGGCGGCATGGCGCGCTTCGCGTTGTCCCGGCTGATCGACAACGCCCGCGCCGCCACCTTCGCCGCGAACACGGTGGCCTGCGCCGTGGCCGGTTTCGCCGCCACGACCCCGGCCGCGTGGCAGCTCGCGCTCGGCGCCGGGCTTGCAGGGGCGCTTTCCACCTGGTCCACGCTGGCGCGAGAGCTCGGCGACCTGATCACCGCCGGGCGGTACCGGCCGGCCCTGCGCTACGCGCTGCGCACGGCGGTGCTGGGCATCGTCGCCGCCTGGTTCGGCATGCGCTGGGGCCTTCGCGCCTTCGCCGGGTAAGGGTCTAGACTGAAGAAATGTGCAGTTCGACGACCTAAAAACCGGCCTGACGGTAGCGTACGGTGCCGGATTGGGAGCTGTCGCACGCTATCTCGTGCTCATTTGGGTCAATCCCTCCACCCCGGAAGCACTCGCCTTGGCCGTCACCTTTGCGGTGAACCTGGTCGCCTGCTTTGTCATGGGTCTGTTCCGCCCTGGCGCGTTCTGGGGCGTAGGGTTCCTCGGCGGCTTCAGCACGCTGTCCGCCGTGGCGCTCGCCGCCACCACCACGTCGCCCCTGTGGGCGGTGTTCATCATCGTGCTCAGCCTGTCCACCGCCACCATCGCGTGGCTCGCCGGCGACGCGACCCGGGAGCATCAGCATGCCTAAACTGCTCCCTTTGCTGATCGGCGCTGTCGCCGTCTTCGCAGGCGGCCTACTCGGCGGATTCACCCGCTGGGTGCTCATGCGCGAAATCCACCACCCGCTGGCCGCCACGTTCGCTGCCAACATCGCGGCCTCCGCCATCATCGGATTCTCCGTGGCAGTGCCAGGGATCTGGCGCACCGCCGTTGGCGTCGGTTACGCCGGGGCGCTATCCACCCTGTCCATGCTGGCGCGCCAGCTGGGAGAGATGGTCAAGGCTGGCGAGTTCGCCCTCGCCACGAAATACGGGCTGGGCACAGCGCTGGTCGCCGTGGCAGCCGCGGCGATCGGCGCGCAGTGGGCCACCACCGGCTTCGGCTAGGACCCCTACTCCGCGATGGCGTCCAGCGGCGGCGTCTTCGCGGCCCTGCCGGCCGGCCACACCGCGGCAAGCAAGCCGACTACAAACGAGCCGGCAAGCACGGTGCCGATGAGCGGCCACGGGACCACAATCGTCGTCAAGCCTTTGGCCTCAAGGACGGTGAGGAACGCCCACCCCAAACCGAGCCCCAGCAGCACGCCGAGGATCGCGCCGTAGACCGTCATCTGCACCGACTCCAGCGTGATCATCGTCCGGACCTGGCGGCGCTGCGTGCCCACCGCGCGCAACATGCCGATCTCCTGGCGCCGCTCAATCACCGACAGCGTCAGCGTGTTCACGATGCCCAGCACCGCAATCACAACCGCCAGGGACAGCAGCGCGTAGAGGATGAACAGCATCTGGTCGATCATGGCGGAGACCTCGCCGGCCATATCCTGCGTGGAGCGGACCTGCACCACGATGTCGTGGCGTACCAGCTCCTCCAGGTTGGCGCGCAGCTGGTCATCGTCCACCGTGCCGTTATTGTTTACGCCGACCATGAGGATCCGGCCCGTGCCGCGCGCGCCCGTGGCGGCGGCCGCCTCGTCGGAAACCACGAACGACTGCAAGATATTCGACGTTTCAAACAGCCCGCCCAGGGTTGCCTCCACCGATTCGCCCGTCGGGCCAGCCACGGTGAGTGTGTCGCCCACGCGCCAGCCGTGCTCCTGCGCCAGCGGCTCGGGCGCGATGATGGTGTTGCCCTCCAAGCTGGAGCTTCCCTCCACCATGTCCAAGGAGATCAGGTCCGCCGGATCGCCCTGCAGCACGTCCGTGACCCCGAAGCCGCCCAACTGGTAGCCGAACTGCCCGTCCACCGAGATCGGCGCCTGGGTGTAGCTGACCGTCTCGCCGGCGCCGTCCACCGCGTCCAGCCGCTCCGGCAGGTCCTCCGGCAGCGGGAAGACCCCGTTCTGTGGGCCGGAGAGCACGAAGTCCGCGGAGACCTCGCTGGTGGCAACATCATCCACCGAGCGCTTCATCGACGCGCCCAGCATGCCGATCACCGTCACCAGCGCGATACCCAACATCAGCGCAAAAGCGGTGGTGGCGGTGCGCCGCGGGTTGCGGCGCGTGTTCGTGGACGCGAGTGCGCCCACCGCCCCGAACGGCGCGCCGATGACCCGGCCCAGCGGCGGCACCACCGGCAAGCTCAACGCCGGGCCGGCCAGGAACAGGCCGGTGATCGCGGCCAGCGCCGCCACGCCCACCAGGGCTGCGCGGCGGCCGGTGGCCCCGTCGTCCCAGCCCATCGCGTAGACCGCTGCCGCCACGCCCGCGGCTACCAGGACCAGGCCCGCGACAGTGCGCCACCGCAGCGGCTGCGGCGTGGCGGCCTCGCTGGAGCGCATCGCCTCCACCGGCTTGACCTGCCCCGCTTTGCGCGCCGGCGCGAGGGCCGACAGCACGGTCACCAGTGTGCCCACCACCAGCGGCACCACCACCGCGCGTGTGGAAAGCCCGGTGCCCGCATCCGGCAGCGGCATGCCGTAGCGCGCCATCGCCACCCGGATCAGCGCCACCAGCCCCACGCCGCCGGCGACGCCGAGCGCGGAACCGATCACACCGACCAGCGCCGACTCGAACGCCACCGAACGCGTGATCTGCCCGCGCGACGCCCCCAACGCGCGGAGCAAGGCAAACTCGCGGGTGCGCTGCGCCACGATCATGGAAAACGTGTTCGCGATGAGGAACGTCCCCACCAAAAGCCCCACCAGACCGAACGCGACTAGGAAGTAGCTGACAAAACTCAAACCCTCGCGGATCTGCTGGGACAGCTCCTCAGCCACATCCGCGCCCGCGCGCACCTCCAAGTCAGGAAAATCGCTCTTCAGCCTATCGACGACCCCCGGTCCCCCATCCACCGTCACCGCCGGCACCGACTCGCCGTCCCGGTAGAGGTCAAGGTAGGCCTGCTCCCCCACCCGCAGCACCAGTGACGTCTCCTGCGCCAGCGGGTCCTCGTACAACCCCGTGACGGTGAACTCGTTGCGCCCGTCCTTGTCCACCACGATGAGCTTCTCGCCCATCTCGATGCCGTACTTCTGCGCGCCGTTCGAGTTGACGGCGATGTCGCCGGCGGCGGTGGGAGCGGAGCCGTCGATAAGCGAAGGTGCCCGCCCCACTGCCTCGCCCTCGCCGTAGAAAGGCATGAGGCGGGAGGTGCCGAGCTGCGTCTGAATCGCAACTTCATCCTGCCTAGAGACGACCACAGGCACATCCACGAACACATTCACCCCATCGACGCCCTCGGTGTCCCTGATGACGTCGAACGTCTCCATGTCGATGCTGCCCTCGGTCGGGCGAACCACCGCATCCACGTCCTCGAGCGCCGTATCCACCGCAGAATCGAACGTGGCGGACAGCATGTTCGTGAACATCAGCGCACCAGACAGGAACGCCGTGCCCAGCACAACCGCCAGCACCGTCAGCGCGAGGCGCAGCTTGTGCGCCGCGACGTTGCGCAGCGAGACCTTCGTCAGCGTGTTCGCCATCTAGTCCTCCATGCCAGCCATGACGCGAAGGATGGAATCCATGTCCGGGTCGCGCATCTCGTCGACAATATTGCCGTCGCGCAAGAACACCACCCTGTCGGCATAGGACGCGGCGCGGGCATCATGCGTGACGATGACCACCGTCTGCCCGTCCTTATCCACCGCCGTGCGCAGGATGTCCAGCACTTCGCGGGAGGCATTGGAATCCAGGTTGCCGGTCGGCTCGTCGCCGAAAATCAGCTCAGGGCGGCTCACCAACGCGCGGGCGCAGGCGACGCGCTGCTGCTGGCCGCCCGACAGCTCCGCCGGGCGGTGGTCCAGGCGCTTGCTCAGGCCGAGGCGCTCTGTAACCTCATCGAACCACGCCGGGTCAACCTTGCCGCCCGCAATGCTCGTGGGCAGCGTGATGTTCTCAGCGGCGGTGAGAGTGGGAACCAGGTTGAAGGACTGGAAGATGAACCCGAGACGGTCGCGCCTCAGTGCCGTGAGCTCCTTGTCGTTGAGCTGGGACAAGTCCGTCTCCCCGATGTACGCCGACCCGGTGGTGGCGGAGTCAAGCCCCGCCATCACGTGCATGAGCGTCGATTTCCCCGAACCGGACGGGCCCATAATCGCAGTGAACTCGTTACGGCCGAACTCGATATCGACGCCGTCGAGCGCTTTCACCTCGGTGTCGCCCTTGCCATACGTCTTGACCAGCGACACCGCCCGAGCAGCAGCCCCGCTCGCTGCGGGTTCTGGTGTTCCTGCGCTGGGTGCTCCCGCTTTAAGGATCTCGTCCGACTCAGCCATCGAGGTTCGCCTCCCTGTCATTCCATTCCTCCGGGACTATACGCACCCGGTGAGAGAGGACAGACCGTTAGCTACTCACTTGACGAATTCGTGGGTGGGCGCCAATGATGGGTACTGCTCCGGTTGTCCGCACTGCGGAGTTTCGCGGGGGCGGCTTTCGTAAACGTTGACGATCCAGCCATTTTCGGCCGCTGTTTACCCAGGTGGGGAATCGCCGGCGTCAGCTTCTACGAAACCGCCAGACAAATGATCCGTGGGTAAGCACCCATAGTTGGTGCCGCCGTGGTTGTCCGCAATGGGGAATGTGGACCGGCCCCGGGTTTTTTCGTGGGTGCGTTGTTGGTCGAGTAGTGGAGGTCGAGTCCGTCGGTGTATGCGGGTGTACTCGACGTCCGGTACTCGAATTTCGCCCCGCAGTAGGCGTCATCGTGGCTGCGCGTGCTGGCCCCGCGACCTATGTGGCCGCTTGACAGGTCGCGCCTCGCCGGGTGGTTACGCCACGGTTGTCCGCAATGCGGGGATCCACCCAGCCGTCCCGGTCGGTCATTGGCTGCGCATATGAAAGCACCCGCTGTAAGCGTGGTGCTTACAGCGGGTGCTTGTGTGTGAAGTTGTTGGGTCGGCGGTAACCTACTCTCCCACTCCCTCCCGGGGGCAGTACCATCGGCGCGGGCGGGCTTAGCTTCCGGGTTCGGAATGGGACCGGGCGTTTCCCCGCCGCCATCAACCACCGACACACCTTTAGGGGCATGGTCGGCTGATCAACAATCAGCGATATGCAATTACATGTTGGCCAATCCGGTGCAAACCGGGGTGGTGTGTTGTGTCAGTGACTGCACAGTGGACGCAAGCAACATGCTTTTGTGTTTTTTCGCGGTGTTCACAACCTATCAGTGTGTCAATGGTGTTTATCGGTGTATTAGTACCGGTCGCCTCCACACATTACTGTGCTTCCAGGTCCGGCCTATCAACCCAGTAGTCTCCTGGGAACCTCAAATGAAACCTCATCTTAAAACAGGCTTCCCGCTTAGATGCTTTCAGCGGTTATCCCTCCCGTACGTAGCCAACCAGCCGTGCTCCTGGCGGAACAACTGGCACACTAGAGGTACGTCCGTCCCGGTCCTCTCGTACTAGGGACAGCCTTCTTCAAGTTTCAACGCGCGCGGCGGATAGAGACCGAACTGTCTCACGACGTTCTGAACCCAGCTCGCGTGCCGCTTTAATGGGCGAACAGCCCAACCCTTGGGACCTACTCCAGCCCCAGGATGCGACGAGCCGACATCGAGGTGCCAAACCATCCCGTCGATATGGACTCTTGGGGAAGATCAGCCTGTTATCCCCGGGGTACCTTTTATCCGTTGAGCGACACCACATCCACAAGTAGGTGCCGGATCACTAGTCCCGACTTTCGTCCCTGCTCGACTAGTAAGTCTCGCAGTCAAGCTCCCTTGTGCACTTACACTCTAAACACCTGATTGCCAACCAGGCTGAGGGAACCTTTGGGCGCCTCCGTTACATTTTGGGAGGCAACCGCCCCAGTTAAACTACCCACCAGGCACTGTCCCCAACCCAGATCATGGGCCAAGGTTAGATATCCACTACGGTCAGAGTGGTATTTCAACAACGACTCCACACACACTAGCGTGCATGCTTCCACATCTCCCACCTATCCTACACAAACCGCACCGAATGCCAATACCAAGCTATAGTGAAGGTCCCGGGGTCTTTTCGTCCTGCCGCGCGAAACGAGCATCTTTACTCGTACTGCAATTTCACCGGGCCTGTGGTTGAGACAGCAGGGGAGTCGTTACGCCATTCGTGCAGGTCGGAACTTACCCGACAAGGAATTTCGCTACCTTAGGATGGTTATAGTTACCACCGCCGTTTACTGGGGCTTAAATTCTCCGCTTCGACCACAACGGCCTAACGGGTCCTCTTAACCTTCCAGCACCGGGCAGGCGTCAGTCCGTATACATCAACTTCATCGTCTTCGCACGGACCTGTGTTTTTGATAAACAGTCGCTCCCCTCTCTTCTCTGCGACCCCAACCAGCTCAACACGAACATGTGTCACCGGTTGTGGTCCCCCTTCTCCCGAAGTTACGGGGGCATTTTGCCGAGTTCCTTAACCACAGTTCACCCGCTCGCCTTAGTATTTTCTACCTGACCACCTGTGTCGGTTATGGGTACGGGCCGTACATGCACATCGCTAGAGGCTTTTCTCGGCAGTACAGGATCACCAACATCACCCACACATGGGCTACGCATCACGCCTCACACTTAATGGCAACCGGATTTGACCAATGTTGCCGTGCCACACGCTTGCACCGCAATCCAATAAGCGGCTTAGCTACCTCACTGCGTCACCCCATCACTGACCTACCACGGATCAGGCCCCACGCATCACCACCAACCAACCGTCCCAAAGGACGGCAACGATCGGCGGATCAGGGTGGTTAGTCTCACCGCTTCGATACTGGGCGCGCATACACGGGTACGGGAATATCAACCCGTTAACCATCGACTACGCCTGTCGGCCTCGCCTTAGGACCCGACTCACCCTGGGAAGACGAACTTGACCCAGGAACCCTTAGTCATCCGGCGGGCAAGATTCTCACTTGCCATTCGTTACTCATGCCTGCATTCTCACTCGCATGCAGTCCACCGCTCCTTCCGATACGGCTTCACCCCACACACGACGCTCCCCTACCCAAACAACAAATGTTTGCCGCGGCTTCGGCGGTGTGCTTGAGCCCCACTGAATTGTCGGCGCGGAACCACTCGACCAGTGAGCTATTACGCACTCTTTCAAGGATGGCTGCTTCTAAGCCAACCTCCTGGCTGTCTTCGCGATCCCACATCCTTTTCCACTTAGCACACCCTTAGGGGCCTTAACCGGCGATCTGGGCTGTTTCCCTCTCGACTATGAAGCTTATCCCCCACAGTCTCACTGCAATGCACCACTTCAACCGGTATTCGGAGTTTGGCTGACGTCGCTAAGATGATAGTCCCGCTCAACCAACCAGTAGCTCTACCTCCGGCAAGCTCACATCACGCTGCACCTAAATGCATTTCGGGGAGAACCAGCTATCACGGAGTTTGATTGGCCTTTCACCCCTACCCACAGCTCATCCCCTCAGTTTTCAACCTAAGTGGGTTCGCGCCTCCACAACCTCTTACAGCTGCTTCACACTGGCCATGGGTAGATCACCCCGCTTCGGGTCCAGGACATGCCACTTGCCACCCTATTCGGATTCGCTTTCGCTACGACTACCCCACAAAAACGGGTTAACCTCGCGACATGCCGCTGACTCGCAGGCTCATTCTTCAAAAGGCACGCCATCACACACAAACAGGTGCTCTGACGGATTGTAAGCGCATGGTTTCAGGAACTCTTTCACTCCCCTCCCGGGGTACTTTTCACCATTCCCTCACGGTACTTCTCCACTATCGGTCACACTGAGTATTTAGGCTTACCGGGTGGTCCCGGCAGATTCACAGCAGATTCCACGAGCCCGCTGCTACTCGGGGAAAAACACAAACAACACAACCACACACACCTTCACGTACAGGACTCATCACCTACTCCGGTGCACCATCCCAGATGCTTCCGCTGATGCATATGCATTGCGCTTGCAGTCGGCAGCCTGCAACATTTACGCCCCACAACACCGCACACGCAACCCCTGCCAGGTATCACACGCACACGGTTTAGCCTCATCCGCTATCGCTCGCCACTACACACGGAATCACAATTGTTTTCTTCTCCTACGGGTACTGAGATGTTTCACTTCCCCGCGTCAACCCCCACACAGACTATGAATTCACCTGCGGGTAACACCACACAACCGGTGCTGGGTTTCCCCATTCGGACATCCTCGGATCAACGCTTTGTTGGCAACTCCCCGAGGCATAACGCAGCCTCACACGTCCTTCATCGGCTCAGCATGCCAAGGCATCCACCATACGCCCGTAACAAAACACACGGACACACAAACAAACAGGTACAAACACCAAAACACAAAAAAGAAAGATACTCGCGTCCACTATACAGTTCTCACACAACACAACCCCACACACAAACAACCACAACAGGCCATTCGTGTACATAGGGCCCAACAGGAACAACATTGTGCTGCCCCAGACACCCAACAGTGCACCAACGCAAAACCCTTTTGTCACGCAAAACCGGTGTATCCACCAACCCCACACACCACGCAGCACACACCCCAACATCAGCCACCAACACCACCATCGAAGCAGCATCAGCGCCTGCGGGTATGCCTCCACCCGGCAAACAAAATAGTGGCAGTCACACACTCGGCGACTCAACCACACAACACCCACAACTGTGGGCCAACAATACAAGCTCCTTAGAAAGGAGGTGATCCAGCCGCACCTTCCGGTACGGCTACCTTGTTACGACTTCGTCCCAATCGCCGATCCCACCTTCGACAGCTCCTTTTGACAGGCCACTGGCTTCGGGTGTTACCAACTTTCATGACGTGACGGGCGGTGTGTACAAGGCCCGGGAACGTATTCACCGCAGCGTTGCTGATCTGCGATTACTAGCGACTCCGACTTCATGGGGTCGAGTTGCAGACCCCAATCCGAACTACGACCGGCTTTACAGCGATTAGCTCACCCTCACAGGCTCGCAGACGCGTTGTACCGACCATTGTAGCATGTGTGAAGCCCTGGACATAAGGGGCATGATGATTTGACGTCATCCCCACCTTCCTCCGAGTTAACCCCGGCAGTCTCTCACGAGTCCCCAACCGAATTGCTGGCAACATAAGACAAGGGTTGCGCTCGTTGCGGGACTTAACCCAACATCTCACGACACGAGCTGACGACAACCATGCACCACCTGTACACCAACCACGAAGGGAAACCGTATCTCTACGGCGATCTGGTGTATGTCAAGCCCAGGTAAGGTTCTTCGCGTTGCATCGAATTAATCCACATGCTCCGCCGCTTGTGCGGGCCCCCGTCAATTCCTTTGAGTTTTAGCCTTGCGGCCGTACTCCCCAGGCGGGGCGCTTAATGCGTTAGCTACGGCACGAACCCCGTGGAAGGGACTCACACCTAGCGCCCACCGTTTACGGCATGGACTACCAGGGTATCTAATCCTGTTCGCTACCCATGCTTTCGCTCCTCAGCGTCAGTTACTGCCCAGAGACCTGCCTTCGCCATCGGTGTTCCTCCTGATATCTGCGCATTCCACCGCTACACCAGGAATTCCAGTCTCCCCTACAGCACTCAAGTTATGCCCGTATCGCCTGCAGTCCCGCAGTTAAGCTGCGGGCTTACACAAACGACGCGACAAACCACCTACGAGCTCTTTACGCCCAGTAATTCCGGACAACGCTCGCACCCTACGTATTACCGCGGCTGCTGGCACGTAGTTAGCCGGTGCTTCTTCTCCAGGTACCGTCACAAAAACGCTTCGTCCCTAGCGAAAGGAGTTTACAACCCGAAGGCCGTCATCCCCCACGCGGCGTCGCTGCATCAGGCTTGCGCCCATTGTGCAATATTCCCCACTGCTGCCTCCCGTAGGAGTCTGGGCCGTATCTCAGTCCCAATGTGGCCGTACACCCTCTCAGGCCGGCTACCCGTCGACGCCTTGGTAGGCCATTACCCCACCAACAAGCTGATAGGCCGCGAGCTCATCCCACACCGAAAAACTTTCCACCACACCATCCAAAATGTGGTCCTATCCGGTATTAGACCCAGTTTCCCAGGCTTATCCCGAAGTGCAGGGCAGATCACCCACGTGTTACTCACCCGTTCGCCACTCGAGTACCCAAGCAAGCTTGGGCCTTTCCGTTCGACTTGCATGTGTTAAGCACGCCGCCAGCGTTCATCCTGAGCCAGGATCAAACTCTCCACAAAAAACGTTTCAGCAGAAACAGGCCGTGAAAAGCCCAATACCCAACCAAAAACAAACCAACCACCAACACCCACAAACATGAGCATCAGTGACTGGCAAAAATCCAAAAATTACAAAGGTTCAACAACCAACCCCCAACCCGACGGGGTCATAAACAGGGGTCAGCCAAAAACATACGTGAAACATGTTCAACCACACCCCACGCACACCATGAACCAAAAGATGACGCGATTAGTCATTGGAATTCAACCACGCCACCACCGGCACACACCCAAAAAGAGCGTCCACCACACAGTGCACAAAACAAGGGCAGGCAAACACACCCACGCAACAAAAGTACATTGGCACACTATCGAGTTCTCAAACAACACCAGCACACCCAACACCAACCCACACACAGTGAGCCAGCATCAAAGCGACTTTGGAATCTGCCAGCGATTGTTTTCCTGCCCGCCACACAAACCAGAGAAGCTTATCTGCTCTCCAGCGGGGCGTTGTCGGTCTCGCTGACTCGATATAAGTTACACACACCCCACACACAACACAAACCCGCAGCTAAACGCTGGTTTTAAGCGCGTTCAACGTGCGCACCAAGCGCGTTTAACTGCTCAACGAATGCCGGGTAGCCGCGGTCGATGTGGTGCACCTCGTGCACGGTGGTCACGCCGTCTGCAACTAGGCCGGCAAGCACGAGGCCGGCGCCTGCACGGATATCGGAGGACCAGACATCGGTGGAAGACAGGTTGTTCACCCCACGCAACATGACGTGGTGGCCGTCCACATTCGCGTCAGCCCCCAGGCGCAGCATTTCGTCCACGAACCGGAAGCGCGCCTCAAAGACGTTCTCGGTGATCACGGATACGCCGTCGGCAATCGCGGACATCGCGATCGCCATGGGCTGCAGGTCGGTGGGAAATCCCGGGTACGGCAGGGTCTGATAGTCCACGGCGCGGGGGCGGTGGTCCATGCGCACGCGGAAACCGTTGTCGTAGGTCTCCACGTCGGCACCCGCGAGCTTCAGCTTCGAAAGGGCCAGGTGCAGGTGCCCCGGTGCCGCACCGGTGACGGTGATGTCGCCCTGCGTCATTGCCGCCGCATAGGCCCACGTGCCGGCGACGATGCGGTCGCCGACCACCGTGTGCTCCGTCGGCGAGAGCGAATCAACGCCATCGACGGTGATGGTGGACGTGCCGGCGCCGTCGATACGCGCGCCCATGGAGTTCAGCATGGCGCACAGGTCCACAATCTCCGGTTCGCGCGCCGCGTTGTCCAGCACTGTGCGGCCATCCGCGAGCACGGCCGCGGTGATGATGTTCTCCGTCGCACCCACGGACGGGAAGTCCAGCTTGATGGAGGCGCCGGTGAGTCTCTCTGCACGCGCCACCACTGCCCCGTGCTCGATGTGCGTGGTCGCACCCAGTTTCTCCAGGCCGGACTGGTGCATATCCAGCGGGCGGGACCCGATTGCGTCGCCGCCGGGAAGCGCCACGTACGCCTCGGTGCAGCGGGCCACCAGCGGCCCGAGCACCGCCACGGAGGCGCGGAACTGGCGCACTGCGTCAAAGTCGGCGTGCGGGGAAACTTCGGCCGGGGTGTGAATGCGCACCACGTCGCCTTCGATGTCCACCTCGCAGCCCAGCCCGACCAGGACGTCGCGCATCAGCGGGACGTCCAGGATCTGCGGGCAGTTGCGCAGCGTGGTGGTGCCTTCGGCTAGAAGGGCCGCGGCCATCAGCTTGAGCACGCTGTTCTTGGCGCCGTCGACGCGAACTTCGCCCGCGAGCCGGGCGCCGCCTGAAACCAAAAACCGTTCTTTCACGTCCGCCACAGTACAGAACCGAAGGGACGTCGATAGGCAAATGCTTAAGGCAGCGCACCGATACGACGGGCGGCATTGACCGCCTCATACCTGGTGTGAGCACCGAGTTTGCGCATCACACTGCGGAGGTAGGACTTCACGGTCTCAGCACCGATGCCCATCTCCGCGGCAGCCTCAACGTTGGTGTGCCCAAGGGCCACGCAGGCAAGCACGTCCAGCTCGCGCGCCGACAACTTGGTGGTCTGCTTGACGGCGACCGGAGACACCAGCTGCTCGCAGAGCTGCTCCAGCTCCTTGCGCAGCTTCTCGTCCTCCACCCGGTTAGTCAGCATGCGCAGCTTAGAGTGGGTCGCGCGCACCTGCTCCCACTCCGCGCCGTTCATCGCACGCCCGGACTTCGCGCCAGCCCGGTCCCCGCCGTCGGAGGAACGCAGCGCCGCATTGACGGCGAGTTCCTGCTCGAGGGTGCGGGCGGTCATAGCGACCTCTTCGATGACCTTGTCTCCCAGGCGCACAGGCGAATGCACGCCGACGTACAAAACGCCCCGGATTTCGCGCTGCACGATCACCGGCACGGCCACGACGGAGTGCAAGCCCTCGTCCTGAATCTGCTGGTCGTAGTCGTGGGAGATTACGGAAGCGCGCGTGTAGTCGGCGATACCCACGGCACGGCGGGTGGACACGACACGGCCGCCGACACCAGCGCCTTCGGCGATGCTGAGGTTCTGCAGTGCCGGAGTGCGCAGGCCGATCCATTGGGTGATTTGGATCCGGTTGTCCGACAAGAGAGTGCCGTACATAGCCACTGGAATGCCGGTAGCGGTCTTCAGCGCGGTCAGTGCCGCGCGAATCGCGTCATCGTCGTCCTTGATGCGCTGCGCATCCATCGTCATACGTGTCGCCTTCCACCGTTTCGGGGGCACCCGTTTGGGGCACACCCGAATCCGAACAGGACTCAAAAACCACATTGATCATATCGCGCGAACGGGGGTAGCCAAATTTAACCCCGCTCTAAAAGCGTGGGACGCGCCCTGCCGGAATCCCTTCCGTACCGGACAGTTCACTACCAACAAACCACACTGTCTACTTCGGCGTGTATGCTGTCGTTGGAAACGCAACAAACCAAGAAAACCCCAGGAGGGGATGAATTATGGCGAAGATCGCAAGCAACGTTCTCGACCTCATCGGCGGCACCCCGCTGGTGGAGCTCACTGACATCACCGAGGCCAACGGCTCCAAGGCCCGCGTACTGGCCAAGCTGGAGTTCTACAACCCGGCAAACTCCGTCAAGGACCGCATCGGCAAGGCCATCATCGAGGCTGCCGAGGCGTCCGGCGACCTGAAGCCGGGCGGCACCATCATCGAGGCGACCTCCGGCAACACCGGCATTGCGCTCGCGCTCGCGGGCGCAGCGAAGGGCTACAAGGTCATCCTGACCATGCCGGAGACCATGTCCAACGAGCGCCGCGTGCTGCTGCGCGCCTACGGTGCTGAGATCGTGCTCACCCCGGGCGCCGCCGGCATGAAGGGCGCCGTGGAAAAGGCCAACGAGCTGGTGGAGCAGAACGAGGGCGCCATCCTGGCCCGCCAGTTTGAGAACGAGGCCAACCCGAAGATTCACTACGCCACCACCGGCCCGGAGATCTGGGAAGACACCGACGGCGAGGTGGACATCCTCGTCGCAGGTGTGGGCACCGGCGGCACCATCTCGGGCGCCGGCAAGTACCTCAAGGAGCAGAAGGCGGACGTCAAGGCCGTGGCCGTCGAGCCGGCTGCGTCCCCGCTCCTGTCCAAGGGCGAGGCTGGCCCGCACAAGATTCAGGGTCTGGGCGCGAACTTCATCCCGGGCACCCTGGACCGCAATGTCGTGGACGAGATCATCGCCGTAACCAACGAGGACGCGGTGTCCGCCTCCCGCGAGCTCGCCGTGAAGGACGCCATCCTCGGCGGCATCTCCGCAGGCGCGAACGTTAAGGCGGCCCTTGAGCTGGCCCAGCGCGAGGAGAACGCGGGCAAGACCATCGTGGTGATCATCCCGGACTTCGGCGAGCGCTACGTCTCCACCGTCCTGTACGAGGACATCCGCGACTAAGCACTTTTTGCTTAGCGACGAGCTGTCGCCCCTCCCCGGCACCGACACCATTCGGCGCCGGGGAATTTTTATCCCCACAGAAAATGGACCGCTTGGTACACTGCGCCCCATGCTTTCCCTGGCCGCTAAGGTTGTTTCCACTGTCCGCGAGGACCTGGTGAACGCGCGCGAACACGACCCCGCCGCCCGCGGCGACGTCGAAAACGCCGTGGTGTACTCGGGTCTGCACGCCATCTGGGTGCACCGCATCTGCCACGCAATGTGGGAACGGGACTGGAAGGGCCCGGCGCGCATCCTGGCGCAGCTGAACCGGTTCTTCACCGGCATTGAGATCCACCCCGGCGCGACAATCGGCCGCCGGTTCTTCATCGACCACGGCATGGGCATCGTGATCGGCGAAACCGCGGAGATCGGCGACGGCGTAATGCTCTACCACGGCGTCACCCTGGGCGGGCAGGTGCTCACGCAGACGAAACGCCACCCCACCATCGGCGACAACGTCACCATCGGCGCGGGCGCGAAGGTGCTGGGCCCGGTGAACATCGGCGCCGGCTCCGCTGTCGGCGCGAACGCGGTGGTGACCAAGGACGTGCCGGAAAACTCCATCGCAGTTGGCATTCCGGCGAAGGTCCGTCCGCGTAAGACGGACGAGTGCGTGAAGCTGGTGGACCCGGACAGCTACATCGATCCGGGCAGCTACATCATCTAGTTACGCCAGCAGGTCCCGGTACTGCGGGTTCTGCTCTATGTAGCGCTCCACGGCGGGGCAGGACGGGGTGACCAGCATGTCGTCTGCGCGGGCGTCGTCGAGCGCCGCCTGGATAAGCGGCTTGGACAGGCCCTGGCCGCGGAATTTGGGGTCCACCACGGTGTGCGGCAGGTCGCGCACACCGTTCGCGTCGGCGTAGGTGGCAAAGCCCGCCACTTCCCCGCCCACGAGGATTTCGTACTGGCCTTCCGTCTCGTTTTTGTGCACGGATATTTCCGGGTTCTCAGACATGCAGCCGACTATATGCGAAACCCCTTCCGCATTGCCGCGGAAGGGGTTTCGGGAGTGTGGCCAGAGCCAGGATCGAACTGGCGACCCCACACTTTTCAGGCGTGTGCTCTACCAACTGAGCTATCTGGCCGGAACTACTCGTTTGCCAAGCAATTCAGCGACCCTGACGGGACTTGAACCCGCGACCTCCGCCGTGACAGGGCGGCGCGCTAACCAACTGCGCCACAGGGCCTTATTCTGTTGTTTCAGTGCGCCTTCCAGTGTGTTTCACACTGTCTCTTGCACGAGTTGATACCTTACACAGCACCCTCGATCGGCCACAAATCGCCAGCGTACGGGAGGTTGCGGGCCCAGATTGCTTATCGACGCCCACGTGCGAGGAAGAACACGACCGCCGCGGCTACCAGTAGCAGCACAAGCAAGCCGCCGATCAGCCCCGGCAGGAGCCCGAAGCCTCCATCCTGGTCATCCTTCGCGGCGTCGACCTCCGCATCGCTGTCCTCACTGTCCTGACTGCTCTGCGAAGCCGACGTCTCGGCTGCTCTGTCGGCCGCGTTGAATGCGATCGGCTCGTCGGACGGCTCCGGGCCGTCCTCATGCGTCGGCGTCCAATCCGGGCCGCCGTTACCAGGTTCACCATCCATGACCACCTCAAACTCGAAAGGCTGCTCCACACCAGTGATGTCGTAGCCTTCGTGCACCCACCCCATGCCGACCCAGATGTAGTACTCGCCCTGATAAGGCGTATTGGTGTCGTGCCACACGTACTGGCTCAGCGTTTCCGCGTCGGATTCGGCTGCATCCATGAAGAAGCTCAACGGGGTGCGCACGAGCTCGTTGCGCATCGGATCGTAGATGCCGAAGCCGAGGCTATCGGCGTTGCGCGCGACCGACTCCGGCGTTTTCACCTTCACCACCGGCCGCTGCCCATAGGCCACCGGGATCTTGTAGAACCTGAACTCACCAGGGATGATGTTGTCGGAGTACGTGCCCTCGGTGATGTCCACCGCATCATTGAACCCGGTGCCGCCGGAAATCGGCTCGGGGTTCTTCATCGGCATCTCACCAAGGTAGTCGCCAGCTTTGATAATTTTGCCGTCTGACCACTCAGTTTTCTCCTCATCTCCGGGAATCGGCTCATAGAACACACTGACCTCGAGCCCGATGTCCCCAGTGTCGTTGCCCTCGACATCGGAGATTTGCGTCTTGACCAGGATGTCGCTCATATCGCACTCCATGTCCGACTCTCCGTTGCGCTCTGCCGAGACAGTCGCAGATTCGATACCGTAATCCGGCCCAGCAGAGACGAATGCAGTGTGCTTACCCGGAAACCAGCCGCACTCCGCATCACCCTCGTTGGTCACCTCCACCGGTTCAATTTTCAGGTGCCCGTCTCCCCTTGTGCCTTCGGTCTGCCACACGGGAGAAAACACCACGCGCGCGTGGTGGCGCGGGGGCACGGAAATGCGGAAGTACCGGTCCTTCGCAGTACCCCGGTCCGGGGTCACCGTGGTCTGGTACTGGCCTTCGCCCAGCCACTTCGCGTCCTCTGGGGTGTCCGAGAACTCAAAAGGCGTGCCACCCGTCTGGTACTTCTCCACCCCGCGCTGAGACAAAAACTTCAGCGACTGCGCCAAGCTGCTCGCATCGGCCGCCTCCAGGAACTGCCCGCCACCAGCTTCCGCGATGCACTCCAGCTCCGCACGAGCCTCCTCGTCGGCCTTGAACCCGACAGTGTGAATCGCCAGGTCTACGCCGTCGCCCGCCAGTTCCTTGGCCACGTCGCACACCTCTGGCGGCGCGCAGGTGTCGATGCCGTCGGAGACCAGAATGATCGAGCGCTCGCCGTCACTGCCCAACTCTTCCGCAGCCTTGCGCAGCGCGTTGCCCATCGGCGTGTAGCCCTTTGGCGTGAGCCCGTCGATAGCCTCGCCGAACTTTTGCTTGTCCACCTTGCCAATAGGCACGAGGCGCTGGATGTCCTTACAGCCCTTTTCGCGGTTGTCGGGCGCATTGGATTCCTGCGCGCCGTAGGCAATGAGCCCCATCTTCGCGGTCGGCGGCAGGAAATCAACCAGCTCGTGTGTCGCCTTCTTCGCCGCGTCCATACGCGGGCCCTCGGCATCCTCCTCAACCATGGAGTAGGACGCATCCAGGATCAGGACCGCCTTCGCGTCTGCGGAGCCCCCGCTTGCCGACGCCCTCGTGGTCGAGCTCGACAACGTCTTCGTCTCAGTGCTCACTGCAATGCTCGATTCCGCGGGCCGACGCGTCGTCTCCGTCGCGAATGCAGGCGCTACCCACGCCAGCATGCAAGCGACGACAAGTACGCACGCGGCCACGGACCGACTTCCCCATTTGACATGCGACATTGCTCAGGCCCTCTTCCTTATGTGTCTATTGTCACAGACAACAATAAAAGTGAACCAACGCTTTGGCAACAGGTGTCCCGGAGATAGCAAAAAGCCAGTCCCCGGATTTCCGAGAACTGGCTTGCATTTGGCGACCCTGACGGGACTTGAACCCGCGACCTCCGCCGTGACAGGGCGGCGCGCTAACCAACTGCGCCACAGGGCCGTACCCCCAACGGGATTCGAACCCGTGTTGCCGCCGTGAAAGGGCGGAGTCCTAGGCCTCTAGACGATGGGGGCCTGCCATCAAAGACAGCCGTTGAATCATACGACAGCGCGCCCGCAGCAACCAAATGAGCAGTACAGTGGGCTTTTCCGAACACTCCCCTAGCCGGGCAGCATGAGCAGGCTGGCTGCCATGACGGCCATGCCGATGATCATGCCGTAGATGGCGGTGTGGTGCTTGCCTGTGGCAATAGCGGTGGGCAGCAGTTTATCCAGGCTGACAAAGACCATGATTCCGGCGATCGCGGCGAAGGTGTAGCCCAACGTCTGCGGGCCCAGAAACGGCCGCAACAGTAGAAAACCAATGACGGCGCCGAGCGGCTCCGCCAGCCCGGACAGGGTGGCCCAACCGGCGGCTTTCCACTTTGAGCCGGTGGCCTGTCGCAGCGGCACTGCCACGGCGATGCCCTCGGGGATGTTGTGGATCGCAATCGCGATCGCGATCGGCAACGCAAGCGCCGGGTCCGCCAACGCCACCGCGAACGTGGCAAACCCCTCCGGGAAGTTGTGCACCGCGATCGCCGTGGCGCTGAGTACGCCGACGTTGCGCAGCCGGGCGCGGCTCACCCCGGAAGCGTCCGGCTCTTCGTGCGGGTTGATCTCTTCTGGCACAAACCTGTCAATCAGCGCGATGAGCGCAATGCCGGCGAAAAACGCCACTGCGCCCCACAGCTCCGCGGATCCGTTGCCCGCTTCCGCAAGCCCGTCGATCCCCTCGGGCAGAAGCTCCACGAATGAGATGTAGACCATCACACCGGCGGAAAACCCCAACGCGGCAGCTAAAAAGCCTGGCCCCGGGGAACGCTTCAGCGCCACGATAAGGCCGCCGAAGCCGGTGGACAGGCCCGCCAACAGGGAGATCCCGAGCGCGACGGTGACTGCACCCGGGGTAGCTGTTGCAAGATCCATGGCGTAAACCTAGCAGTTCAGCCCAGTCGCCGGGGGCGCTGATACGCAAAATGCCCCGGCCGAATACGGCCGAGGCATGCGGTGGGCCCTGTGGGGATCGAACCCACGACCTGCGGATTAAAAGTCCGTAGCTCTACCAACTGAGCTAAAGGCCCGCGAGGGCTAATGGTAGCCCGTGGGCCCATTAGCCCGGAAATCGGGGCTGGCTTAGTCCTGCTTCATCATGGTGCCGGTCTCTTCCATGCGCAGGTGGAAGTCGAAGGCGTGGCGCAGGTCGTGCGGGGTTGCCTGGTACTTGCACTTGGAAGCGAGCTCGACGTACTCCTCCAGCAGCGGGCGGTACGACGGGTGGGCGATGGAGATCATCTTGGCCACGCGGTCGCGCGGGGCCAGGCCGCGCAGGTCGGCCACGCCGTACTCGGTGATGAAAACCATGGCGTCGTGCTCATTGTGGTCGATGTGGGACGCGAACGGGACGATGGCGGAGATAGCACCGCCCTTCGCCACCGACGGGGAGATGAAGGAGGAGATGTAGGCGTTTCGGGTGAAGTCGCCGGAGCCGCCCAGGGCGTTCATCAGGCGGGAGCCGTTGATGTGGGTGGAGTTGGCGTTGCCGTAAATGTCCGCCTCGATCATGCCGTTGGACGCGATCAGGCCGGTGCGGCGGATAACCTCCGGGTGGTTGGAGATGGACTGCGGGCGCAGGATGATGGACTCGCGGTAGCGCGACGCCTCGTTGTTCATCTTCTCCGCGTACTCCGGCGACAGGGAGAACGAGGTCGCGGACGCCACGGTCATCTTGCCAGCGTCGATGAGGTCGACCATGCCGTCCTGGATCACCTCGGTGTAGGCCTGGATGTTCTCAAACTTGGAGTCCATCAGGCCCGCCATCACAGCGTTGGGGACGTTGCCCACGCCGGACTGCATGACGTAGCCGTCGTAGGCCAGGCGGCCGGCTTTGACCTCGTTTTCCAAGAAGTCCAGGAAGTTGCCGGCGATCTGCTCGGAGATTTCGTCCGGCGCCTTGAACGGGGCGTTGCGGTCCGGGTCGTTGGTCTTAACGACGGCGACGACCTTCTCCGGGTCGATCTCGATGTAGGTGGTGCCGATGCGGTCGCCGCACTTGGTGATCGGGATCGGGATGCGGTTCGGCAGCGGCGGCACGGTCCAGATGTCGTGCATACCCTCGAGCTCCTCGGACTGCCACTCGTTGACCTCGATGATGATCTTCTTCGCGGCGTTGAGGAACTCCACGGAGTTGCCCACCGAGGAAGACGGGACGATGTTGCCCTCTTCGGTGATGCGCACTGCCTCGACGATGGCCAAGTCCACCTCGCCGAAGAAGCCCTGCTCAACCATCATGCCGGAATGCGACAGGTGGATGTCCTGGAACTTCATCTCGCCGGCGTTGATCTTTTTACGCATGGTCGGGTCGGACTGGTACGGCATGCGGTAGCGCAGCGCACCGGCCTCTGCCAGCACACCGTCGCACTCCGGGGCCGTGGAGGCGCCGGTGTACATGTCGATGGAGAAGTCCTGGCCCTTCTCGTGGGCAGCCTTCGCCTTCTCCGCAATCGCGGCCGGCAGGGCCTTGGGGTAGCCGGCGCCGGTGAAGCCGGAGGTGCCGACCTTGTCGCCGTGGTTGACAAACTGGACGGCCTCTTCGGCGGACATGACCTTGTCGCGCAGCTTGGCGCTTGCAATGCGGTCGCTCATGATGCTCCCTCAAATCGTTTCGTGCGGGTAGATAACATTCCCCACAATATTGTGACGTACGCCCCACTGCCAGAATTCGGGCGGAGTGCGTCGTAAAGCAACTGCTTATCGACGGGACCGTACCCCCGAACGGGCGTAAACCCGACGATTGGACGGGACACATGCTGCACAGGAAGAATGGGCCGCACTATGACTGCAGTTGCCCCCGCCCTGACAATCGGCGGCATTGATCTGAGCTCCCCCGTCATCCTCGCGCCGATGGCCGGGGTGACAAACATGCCGTTTCGCGTGCTGTGCCGCGAGATCGAGGAAGAGCTCACCGGCACCTCCTCCGGCTTGTATGTCTGCGAGATGATCACGGCGCGCGCCATGGTGGCCCGCAACAAGAAAACCCTGCACATGACCACCTTCGCCGACGTGGAGACCCCGCGGTCGATGCAGCTGTACACCGTGGACCCGAAGTTCACCTACGAGGCGGTGCGCATGATCGTGGATGAAAACATCGCCGACCACGTGGACATGAACTTCGGCTGCCCCGTGCCCAAGGTCACCCGCAAGGGCGGCGGCTGCGCTATACCGTACAAGCGCCGCCTCTACGGCAACATTGTCGACGCAGCAGTGCGCGCCGCCGAAGGCTCCGGCATCCCGATCACGGTGAAGTTCCGCGTCGGCATCGACGACGAGCACCACACGCATCTCGACGCCGGAAGGATCGCCGCCGACGCCGGCGCGGCCGCCGTGGCGCTGCACGCCCGCACCGGCGCCGAGCGCTACTCGGGCGTGGCGCACTGGGACGAGATCGGCCGCCTGGTCGAGCACATGGACGGCACCGGCGTGCCCGTTATCGGCAACGGCGACATCTTCGCCGCCGACGACGCGGCGAAGATGATGGAACAAACCGGCTGCCACGGCGTGGAAGTCGGCCGCGGGTGCCTGGGACGGCCGTGGCTGTTCGCCCAACTCGGCGCGCAGCTGCGCGGCGAGGACATCCCGCCGGAGCCCACCTTGGGGCAGGTTGCAAGCATCATCTACCGCCACGCGGAGCTGCTGGCCGCCCACGACGGCGAGGAACACGCCTGCCGCGACATCCGCAAACACACCGGCTGGTACCTGCGCGGCTTCCCCGTGGGCGGCGAATTCCGCAAGTCGCTAGCCCAGGTCAGCTCCTTAGCAGAGCTGAAAGAGCGCCTCGCCCCCATCGCAGACTCTGAAGAGAAGGCCCAGCACGCCGACGACGCCCGTGGGCGCCAAGGCTCAGCCGGCAAGATTGCCCTACCCGAGGGGTGGCTGGACGACCCGGAGGACGACACCGTGCCGGAAGGCGCCGAGATTGAAAATAACGGCGGGTAACACCCCTCGGTTCCCGTAGCATGAAGCCATGCTACGCACTGTGTACAGGGAACATCTCCAGGCCTTCAACGAAGACGTCCTCGAGATGTCCGACTCCGTGCGCGAAGTTATGGAATATGCCACAGCCGCGCTCTTGGAGCAGTCTTTAGAGGACGCCGAGGCCGCCCTCACAGCCACCGACGCGCTCAAAGAGATCAGCCAGCGCTGCGAAGAACGCAGCATGAGCCTGCTCGCGCTGCACAGCCCCGTCGCTTACGACCTGCGCCAAGTGATCTCCGCGCTCTACATCGTGGAGAGCTTCGAACGCATGGGGTCCCTTGCGAAGAACATCGCGCTGTTGGCCCGCCTGCGCCACCCCTCCCCCGTCTACCCCGAGCAGCTGAAAGGCTACATCCAAGAGCTCGCCCGCCTCGTCCACGAGATGGGTGCCGCGACGCGGAAACTGCTGGTCGAGCCTGACGCCGACGCCGCCGTGGAGCTGCACACTATCGACGAAGGCGTGGACGACATGAAGGCCTTCCTCAGCAACCTCGTGACCGACCGGGAATGGCAGTTCACCAACCGGGAAGCCGTCGACGTGTCTATGCTGGCGCGCTACTACGAACGCTACGCCGACCGCTGTGTCAGCGTGGGCCGCCGCATGGTCTTCCTCATCACCGGGCTCAAACCTGAGACGTACGTACAGCAGCGAGACGAGGTGGACTACGACCCGATGGAGAAATTCGCCACCATCGAGCGCAAGTTCCGCACCCAGAAATAGGCGCAAAAAGGGCGACGCCCCTTACGGTGCGTGGTGCACCGTAAGGGGAGTCGAAAAGCGGAGAGCTTTAGCCGAAGCGACCGGAGATGTAGTCCTCGGTCTCCTTCTGCTCCGGGTTCTCGAAGATGGTGGTCGTGTCGTTGAACTCGACCAGTTTGCCCGGCTTACCGGTGGCCTCGAGGGAGAAGAACGCGGTCTTGTCGGACACACGCGCAGCCTGCTGCATGTTGTGGGTCACGATGACGATGGTGAAGTCGTTCTTCAGCTCGTGGATGAGGTCCTCCACGGCCAGGGTGGAAATCGGGTCGAGCGCGGAGCACGGCTCGTCCATGAGCAGCACCTCCGGGCGCACCGCGATCGCACGCGCGATGCACAGACGCTGCTGCTGACCGCCGGAGAGGCCGCCGCCCGGCTTGTCCAGGCGGTCCTTGACCTCATCCCACAGGTTCGCGCCGCGCAGGGACTGCTCAGCGACCTCCCTGAGCTTCTTCTTGTCCTTCTCACCGGACAGGCGCAGGCCCGCGACGACGTTGTCCTCGATGGACATGGTCGGGAACGGGTTCGCCTTCTGGAACACCATGCCGATGGTGTTGCGCACGGCAACCGGGTCGACGTTCTTGCCGTAGATGTCGTGGCCGTCGAGGAGGATCTCGCCCTTCACGGACGCGTTGGGGATGACCTCGTGCATGCGGTTCAGGGTGCGCAGCACGGTGGACTTGCCGCAGCCGGACGGGCCGATGAAGGCGGTCACGGCCTGCGACGGGATCTGCATGTTGACGTTCTGCACGGCGTGGAAGTCGCCGTAGTAGATGTTGACGTCGTTGAGTTCGAGCTTGGTAGACATCTGGGTTTCTCCTGAGTGGGTGGGAACGCGGGTGGGGTTACTTCTTGACCGAGTAGCGCTTCGCCACGAAACGTGCGAGCAGGTTCAGGGTGACAACGAGGATCACGAGCGTCAGCGCCGCGCCCCAGAGTCGGTCGTTTGCCGGGCCGGTTGCACCGGACTTCCACATGTCCAGCATGAACAGCGGCAGCGAGGACTGCGGCTTGTCAAACATGTTGAACCAGTTGGTGGTCGGGGTGGAGCCGACGAGGATCAGCACCGGGGCGGATTCGCCCATCACGCGCGCGATGGCGAGCATGACACCGGTGACGATGCCGGACAGCGCAGTCGGCAGCACGATGCGCATGATGGTTTTCCACTTGGGCACGCCCAGTGCGTAGGAGGCCTCGCGCAGGTCCATCGGAACCACACGCAGCATCTCCTCGGTGTTGCGGACCACAACCGGGATCATGAGCAGGATCAGCGAAAGCGACACCGCGAAGCCGGAGCGCTGCTGGCCCAGGATGGTGATCCACAGGGCGTAGACGAACAGCGCCGCAACGATGGAGGGCACACCGGAGAGGATGTCCACCATGAAGGTGGTCAGTTTGCCCAGCCTGTTGCCGTTGGAGTACTCCACCAGGTAGATCGCGGTGAAGATGCCGATCGGGATGGAAAACAGCGACGCAACCAGCGTCTGCATGAGGGTACCGGCGATGGCGTGGAGTGCGCCGCCGCCTTCCTTGGAGGAACGCACGCCGACCATGTCCTGGGTCCACCAGGCCGGGTCGAGCACGGCGCCCAGGCCGCGGGAGACCACGGTGATGAGCAGCCAGAGCAGCGGGATCAGCGCGAGGATCATGCACAGCCACATCAGGCCGCCCATGATGGAGTTGGTGGTCTTGCGGCTTGAAGCGATGTCCGTGAACGGGCTCTCGCCGCTGCCGCGGGAGCTGCGTGCCGGAGCGGGGTTTTGGGTAGCTACCTGGGAGGAGCCGTTGTTCGGTACTGCAGTAGACATTTCTGCTTTCCGCTCCTTACTTGTTAACGATCGCACGCGCGATCGAGTTGACGATGAAGGTCAGTAGGAACAGCACCAAGCCGGCTGCGATGTAGGCGCCTGCGGAGACCGGGTTGTTGAACTCGGCCGCGGCGTTGGCGATCGCGGTGGCGAAGGTGGTGCCGCCGTCGAACAGGGACCCGCGGAAGTCGTTCGCCGGTGCAACGGCCATGTACAGCGCCATGGTTTCACCCAGTGCGCGGCCCAGACCCAGCATGGAGCCGGCGATGAAGCCGGACATGCCGAACGGAATCACGGTCATGCGGATAACTTCCCAGCGGGTGGCGCCGAGCGCCAGTGCAGACTCGATCTGGCCGGGAGGGGTCTGCACGAAGATCTCGCGGGCGGTTGCGGCGATGATCGGCAGAATCATGATGGCCAGGACGATGCCACCGGTCATCATGTTGCGGGCCGTGGCGAACGGCGGCGAGTTCTGGTAAGTGGCGAACAGGAAGAAGTCGCCGCCCCAGCTGTTGACCCACTTGTAAAAGTGGCCCAGCAGCGGGCCGAGCACCTGCGCGCCCCACAGGCCGTAGACGATCGACGGCACAGCGGCGAGCATGTCCACCAGGGTGCCCAGCGGGCGAACCAGCTTCTCCGGGCAGTAGTTGGACAAAAACAGCGCCACGCCGAGCGCAATCGGCATCGCGATGATCAGCGCGATCAGGGAAATGGTCACCGTGGAGAAGAACAAGTTCGGGATACCGAACTTCATCGCCTCCAGGTTCGACGTCTGCCACTGGCCGCCGTAGGTGAGGAAGCCCAGCACGCCGCGGTCGTTACGCATCAGGGGCGGGAGGGCCTGGATGAGCAGGAAGATGCCGATCGCCGCGACCAGCACAGTGATCAGGGTTGCGGAGATGGTGGAGAGGAACTCGAAGACGCGGTCGCCGGGGCGCTTCACACCGGAACCTTTGCCGGAGTCGCCCGTCAGAGGAGCCTTTTCCTCGTGTTCCTTGGTCAAAGTGGTGCCCGTGGAGTTCTGGATTACAGGATCAGTGGTGTTCGCGGGCCCTGCGCCGCGGTCGAGGTGATCGTTAGCAGCCATATGCTCGAATCCTTCGAAGATGAATCATTGTGGACGGCGGAAATTGGGGCTCGCGCTCCGCGTCTCCGCATAGAGAGACCCCCCGAGATCGCAATCTGAGGGGGTCTATCTGCCTGCCGCGGCGTTTAAGACCGCAGAGGCCGGTTTGCCAGCGTTTACTTGATGGCGTTGATAGCCTCACGCAGACGCTCAGCGTGTGCACCCTTGACCGGGATGAAGCCCTCGGAAGCGAGCTCCTCATCCTGGTTGTCCAGTGCGACGTTGAGGAAGTCCTTGACCATGTTGGAGGTGGACTCGTCGTAGCCTGCGGAGCAGACGATCTCGTAGGTGGTCAGGACCAGCGGGTATGCGCCAGCGACGTCGGTCTTGAACAGCTTGTCAGTGTCGACGACCATGTTGTGGCCCTCGGTCTTGAACTCGAGGTTGTCCAGGGTCTTCTCAACAGCCTCGTCGGTCAGCTCGACCGGGCCGCCACCGAAGTCGATGTTGGCCTTCTTGTCAGCGAAGCCAGCCTCAACGTAGGTGATTGCACCCTCGGTTGCGTTGACCTCCTGTGCCACACCGGAGGAGCCGTTGGCGCCGGTGCCCACAGAGTTCGGGAATGCCTTGCCGGTGGACTCCCACTTGCCGTCGGAAGCGGCAGCCAGGAACTTCTGGAAGTTGTCGGAGGTGCCGGACTCGTCGGAGCGGTAGAAGACGTTGATCGGAGCGTCCGGAAGCTCGACGCCCTCGTTGTTCTCGGCGATCTTCGGGTCGTTCCAGGTGGTGATGACGCCCTGGAAGATCTCGACGATGTTGTCGACGGTCAGGTTCAGCTCGTCCACGCCCTCGAGGTTGTAGGCGACGGCGACCGGGCCGATGACGAACGGCAGGTGCCAAGCCTCGTTGCCGCCGCAGCGCTCTGCAGCAGCCTCAACCTGGTCGTCCTTCAGCGGGGAGTCGGAGCCAGCGAAGACAGCCTGGTTGGCGATGAAGTTCTTCTGGCCGGAGCCGGAGCCGGACGGGGTGTAAGCCAGCTGAGCACCCGGAACCTCGGATGCGTAGACGGACGCGAAGTAGTCCATCGCGTTCTGCTGGGAGGAAGCGCCCTCAGCAACGAGGGTGCCTTCCTGGCCGGAGAGTTCGTAGTCGCCGGACTTCTCGTCGCCGTCCTTGCCGTCCTTGTCGTCGGAGGAAACAGCCTCGGTTGCGGACTCAACAGCTTCGGTAGCTGCGTTGTCCTCGGAGTCGCCGCAAGCGACGAGGGAAGCGGAAGAGAGGGCAACGACGCCAGCGATTGCGGCGGTGCGCTTGAAGTTACGGATCACGGGATACCTTTCCGGTGCTAACGGGTCAGTTTCGAGTGTCGGAGCAACTGTCCGAATACTCACAAGTGAAAACCTACGGAACCCTGGTTAATGGCCGGTAGCCAGTTAGGTGAATAACCGGTGAACTCCCGTCCATCACACTGTTTTCGCAGGTTAAGGCCAGGCTACTTGTACACAACGTGACTTTCATCAACTTCGAAGCCGAGCTGCAAATACCGCTTCACGGCGGGAACATTATCCGCCTCAACATAGAGGATGACCTGCGGTGATCCCCCTGCAACAAGGTGGTTCAACCCCATCTGCATCAGCGGTCCCCCCATCCCCTCCCCCCGATGCCGCGAGGCGAGCCCAACCACATACACCTCACCCGTCCCATCGGAGTGGCGTTTGGTCCAGTGGAACCCAGCCAACTGTTCGCCCTCATACAGCAATTGCACACCGGCGGGGTCGAACCAGTCGGCTTCCATCGCGCGGTGTAGCCGCTCCAGGTCCCAGCCACCTTGCTCGGGGTGCCAGGAAAACGCGTCGTTGTTCACTTCGACCCACTGCTTCTCGACGGCGTCCCGTCCCCAACGCTCCACCGCATCTACGTAGTCCAGAGCTTCGAACCCACCCGGCAGCTCAGGCCCGCCACTAGGGATGTCATCGGCGGAAATCCCCATCACCAGCAGTTCTCGAGACACGTTGAGTCCCAGTTTCGCCGCGAGCGCCTTAGCCCCCGCAAGGTTGCCGTGCGCCCACAGGCCAGCATCGGGGTTTTCCGCACGAACTTTGCGCGCCAACGCTTCGCCGATCCCCTTGCGGCGGAAGTCAGGGTGCACGACCAGCTCCGCAGAGCCGTCCTCCGCCAGCCCCGCGCAGGCGACAACGCCGCCGCCGTTTTCGACCAGGAAGTGGGTGTGGCGCACGCGCTCGTCGTCAAGCCCCTGCACAAAGCTTTCAGAAAAGGCGGCGATGCCATCGGTATCTTCGGCGGCCTCAAGCAAGGGTCGCACGCGGTCGCCGGGCAGGTGGACGCTTAGGATATCTGCAGTCATGGCTCCCAAGGCTACGTGCGGGAAGGAGGGCGCGGTGAAGAAAGCGGCGGTGGTTGCGGTAGCGCTCGTCGCAGCCCTCGGGCTTGCGGATACCGCGCTGGCCTCGCATGTGGAGCACTGCCTCGCGCGCGACGGCGTGGAGGCGGAGGTCAGCGCCGTGCCGTTTGTGTGGTCGGGCATCACCGGCCGCGTCCCCCGCGTCACCGTGAAACGCACCGACGCGGACATTCCCGGCCCCGGGGTGGGCACCGTGAGTGTAGAGATGTTCAACCTGAAGCTGGACAACCCTGCGGATGCACTGCGCGGCGAGGTCATCGGCGCGGATGCCCGTCTGGTGCGCCGCCGCATCCGTCTGGACGGCGTCGGCTTCGGCGAGCTGCTGGGCATCACCGATCTGGACATGGCCAACCCCTACGACATCTCCCCCACCGGCGGCGTGGCCAGCGAGGCGCGCCTGACCGGGACTGTGCCCGGCGCGCGGGAGCCCGCAACTGTGGTGGTCACGCTGCGGCTTGTCAACGGCACGTTCCACATGCGCCCCAGCCAACTCATCGACGTCGCAGCTGGCGAAGAACAAACCGTGCTGGACGGATTCACCTTCGACCTGGACACCCGCGAGCTGCCCCTGGGCGGGCCCGCGGACTTGGTGCAGCTGCGCGGCGGTTCGTTTGAACTATCCCGCGATCGCGTTAATACCGTGGTGGAACCCGCGGATCTGGAGCCGCTGGCGGGAGCGTCTACGCTGGGAAAGCATGACTGAACAGAACAACACCCCAGAAGACAACAAGCTCAACGGCAACGACGCTGTAAACCTCGCGGCGGAGCAGTCCAAAAACACCGCCCACCGCAACATCCCGGAGCTGGGTTTCGAGGACATGCCGCTTGCAGCGGACACCGCGAACCTGCGTTACGGCCCCTCGCTCCACGACGGCCTGTTGGCCCTGCTGCCGCTCGTCGGCGTGTGGTCCGGCTCCGGCCAGGCCAACGATCCGTCCGACCCGGAGGGCGAGGAGTACGCCTTTGGCCAGCAGCTCATTGTTTCCCACGACGGCGAGAATTACCTGCGTTTCGAGTCCCGCATCTGGCGCCTGGATTCCGAGGGCAACGCCACCGGCGCGGACCAGCGCGAGGTGGGTTTTTGGCGCATCTCGCTCAAGGACGAGATCGAGGTGACGCTGACGAATTCCCGCGGTTTGGTGGAGATCATGTACGGCGGGCTGGTCAACGAGCGCGCATGGCAGCTCACTAGTGCCTCCACCATCGCCACGGAGACCGGCCCGGCGGCCCACGGCCCAGGTAAGCGCCTCTACGGCCTGATGCCCAACAACAACTTGGGCTGGGTGGACGAGCGCGTCGTCGACGGCGAGTCGGTGCCCTACATGTCCGCCGAGCTGAAGCGGGTGGCGGGCTAGCCTATCGTGTCTTCGATGAGCTGCCTGATCTCCGACGCGTTGTCGGGGGCGGGCAGCTTTTCGCCGTCGAGGCGCTTCACGCGCGCGGCGATGCGGGTGGAGCTGACCAGCCAGACCGACTCCGCCTTGAACAGCTCGTTGAGGTAAATGTCTTTGGTCTTGCACTTCCAGCCCAGCTTTTCGGCGTGCTCGAAGACGGCGGCCTGAGTGGTGCCGGCCATCACGCCCGCCCCGGGGGCTGGTGTGCGCAGGCGGCCGCCCTTTTTCACCATGAGCACGCTCGATGTCGCCCCCTCAAGGACGCGCCCGGTCTCCGGGTCGACGTAGATGATGTCGTCCGCGCCCTGCTCGCCCGCCCAGCGCAGGGCGGCCATGGTCAGCGCGTAGTTGAGCGTTTTCGCGCCGTCTCGCATCCACGGCACGTCGAGGTCGATGGCGTAGCCGCGCGGGGTGGTCAGCACATTCACCCCGCGTTCGCGCTGGCGCAGCACCTTTTTCGGCAGCGGCTGCACGGTGATCCACGCGGTGGGCACCCCGGTGGTTTCGCGGCCGCGGGTCATGGTCCAGGTGCACTTGGCCTCGATGTCCGGGGCGTCCCCGCGCTCCCGGCAGTAGTCCGCCACGGCTTCCTCGGTCGCGCGAATCCAGTGTTCGCGCCCCGGCTCCGGCAGGCCCAAAAGTTCCGCGGAGCGCGCGAACCGTCGCAGGTGCTTGTCCAGGTTCTGCGGTTTGCCCCCACGTACCAGGATGGACTCGAAGATGCCGTCGCCGCGCGTGACGGCCGCGTCGTCCCAGAACACGTGCGGCATGTTCGGGTTCTGGCGCCGCACCGAGCCGCCGAACGGCTCCACCAGGTAGATTACGGGCGCTGGCGTTAGCTGGGGAAAAACCATAGTGCCCCTATGATAGGCGCCCATGGGTTACGCAACGGAGCTTTTGACACGTCCCGGCGCACAGGAGCTGCCCGGGCCTTCGCTTCTCGACGCCAAAGGTGTCCCCTGGCACTACGGCAACCCCCTCGTGGAGCAGCGCATTACCGAGCCGACGCTGGTGGACCGCTCCCACCGCGCCGTCGTCGCCGTCTCCGGGCCGGACGCGCCGGCGTTCCTGAACAACCTGCTGTCGCAGAAGTTGGACGACGTGGCCGACGGCTTCGCCGCCTCCGCCCTGGACCTGGACGCGCAGGGGCGGATCCTGCACCACGCGGACGTGGCAGTAGCAGGCGGTGTCTACTACTTCGATCTGCCCTCCTACCAGCGCGAATCCTTCGTGGACTTCCTGCGCAAGATGGTGTTCTGGTCCGAGGTGACCATTGAGGAGCCGGACCTGGGCGTGCTCTCCATTCTGGGGCCGGTGGCGGAGCCGGACCTGGGCCAAGTGTTCACCCGCCGCCTCGACGGCTGGGGCGGGATCGGCCGCACCGACATCGCGGTGCCGAAGCCGCAGATTTCCCAGGTCGCCGACCAGTTCCCGCTCGCGGGCCTGATGGCGTTTACCGCCTACCGCGTTGCCGCCGGCGAGCCGGAAACGCGCGCGGATCTGGATGAGAAGTCCATCCCGCACGAGGCGCCGAACCTGATCAACCGTGGCGAGGCCATCCGCGCCGTCCACCTGGAAAAGGGGTGCTACCGCGGGCAGGAAACCGTCGCCCGCGTGGAAAACCTGGGCCGCTCCCCGCGCCTGCTGGTCAAGCTGCAGTTGGACGGCTCCTCGCCGAACGAGCCGGAAATCGGCGCGGAGATCACCGCCGGCGGGCGCAAGGTGGGCAGGCTCGGCACCGTGGTGCACGACGCCGACGAGGGACCGGTCGCGCTCGCGCTGGTGAAGCGTTCTGCGTTGCAGGCCCCGCTGGACATCGACGGCACGGCGGCGTCGGTGGACCAATCGTCGCTGCCAAAGGATGAGGGTGAGCATGCGGGGCGTCGTGCCGTCGATAAGCTGAGGCGCGGACCTGAGAGCCAGCTATAAGTGCTGTTCAGACCCCCGAAGCGCATTTTTCCTGAGCGCAAGCTATAGTGTCCTACAGGAAAATATCGTAAATAAGTATGAGGCCGCCTCTTAAGAAGGCCGCCCAAGAACCACCTCAAGGGGGTCACGCCATGGGCCGCGGACGCGCAAAAGCCAAGCAGACCAAGGTTGCTCGCCAGCTGAAGTACAACACTCCTGAAATGGACCTGGATTCCCTGCAGCGAGAGCTTGCAGGCCAGGCCCCGCGACGCAGCTGGGACGACGACGAGGCTGAGGTGGACGACCAGTACGCGGAGTACGCGGACTGGGACGACGAGGACGACGACCGCTAACGTCCACAGCCTCAATGAAAAAGCACCCCTCGCGGGGTGCTTTTCCTTTTACCTAGTACTGCGGGTGCGAACCGGTCAGCACGGCCCGGGCGGTGTCGCCCTCGCCCGCGGCGCGGACCTCGCCGAGGTCCCACGCGTCGATGTGGCGCGCGGCCAGGATCGCCAGGGCGCGGTCCCGGTCCTCCGGGCTGACCACGGCGACCATGCCCACGCCCATGTTGAACGTCTTTTCCATCTCCTCGTCCGGCACCTGGCCGACGGACTTGATGGTGCGGAAGATCGGGCCCGGCGTCCAGGCGGTGCGGCGCATGTCCGCCACCAGGCCCTCGGGGATGATGCGCTCCATGTTGCCGGCCAGGCCGCCGCCGGTGACGTGGCAGAAGGTGCGTACATCGCACTCTGCGGCCAGCGCCAGGCAGTCCAGGGCGTAGATGCGGGTCGGCTCCAAAAGCTCCTCGCCGAGAGTGCGGTCCAGCTCCTCCATCTCGGCGTCCAACGGCAGCCCGGCGCGCTCCAGCAGCACGTGGCGGGCCAGGGAGTAGCCGTTGGAGTGCAGGCCGGAGGACGCCATCGCGATGATGGCGTCGCCCTCGCGGACCTTGTCCGGGCCGAGCAGTTCGGAAGCCTCGACGACGCCGACGGCGGTGGCGGAGACGTCGTACTCGTCCGGGTCCATCACGCCCGGGTGCTCAGCGGTCTCCCCGCCGAGCAGGGCGCAGCCGGCTTGGACGCAGCCCTCGGCGATGCCGGAGACGATCTCGGCGACCTTCTCGGGCACGACCTTGCCGATGGCGATGTAGTCTTGCAGAAACAGCGGCTCGGCGCCGCAGACGACTAGGTCGTCCACGCACATGGCCACCAGGTCGATGCCGATGGTGTCGTGCTTGTCCATTGCCTGCGCCACAGCGAGCTTCGTGCCCACACCGTCGGAGCCTGCCGCCAGCAGCGGCTCTTTGTACTTGCCCAGCGCGAACAGGCCGGCAAACCCGCCCAGGCCGCCGCGGACCTCCGGGCGGGTGGCGCGCTTGGCGTGCGGGGCGAAAAGCTCCACGGCCTTGTCGCCGGCCTCGATGGACACGCCGGCGGCTTCGTAGGACACGGGTTGCTGTTCAGTACTCATTTAGGCTTCTGCACCTTTCTGGATGCGTCGGACAAGGTCGGCGTTGGGGTTGCCCTCCGGCAGGCCCAGCGGGTAGTGGCCAGTGAAGCAGGCCGCGCAGAGGTTTTCCTTGGGCTGGTTCAAGGCGGCGATCATGTCGTCGATAGGCACGAACGCTAGTGAATCCGCCCCGACCATCGTGCGGATGGACTCGGCGATCGCCTCCTCCGAATCCGTGCGGCCGTGGTTGGCAATCAGCTCGCCGGGGCTGGCGAAGTCGATGCCGTAGAAGCACGGCCACTTCACCGGCGGCGAGGCGATGCGCACGTGCACCTCCGCCGCGCCCGCCTCCCGCAGCATGCGGATGAGTTTGCGCTGCGTGTTGCCGCGCACGATGGAATCGTCCACCACCACGAGCTTCTTGCCCTCGATGACTTCGCGCACCGGGTTGAGCTTCAAGCGCAGGCCCAGCTGGCGCAGGGTGTCGGAGGGCTGGATGAAGGTGCGGCCCACGTAGGCGTTTTTCATCATGCCCTGCTTGAACGGGATGCCGGACGCCTCCGCGTAGCCGATCGCGGCTGGCGTGCCGGATTCCGGCACGGGCATGACCAGGTCCGCCTCCACTGGGCTGACCTTGGACAGGCGGCGGCCGATCTCGATGCGGGACGCGTTGACGGTCTGGCCGTCGATGACAGAATCGGGGCGCGCCACGTAGACGTACTCGAACACGCAGTGCGCCTTCGGGGTCTCGGCGAAGCGCTCGGAGTGCACGCCGGTCTCGTCGATGGCGACCATCTCGCCCGGCTCGATGTCGCGGACGAAGGAGGCGCCCACGATGTCCAGCGCGCAGGTCTCGGAGGCAACCACCCAGCCGCCGTCGAGGCGGCCCAGCGACAGCGGTCGGACGCCGTGCGGGTCGCGCGCGGCATACAATGTGCGCCCGTCGGTGACCATGAAACAGAATGCGCCCTTGACGCGGGGCAGGAGTTCACGTGCGGCGTCGAGAAGCGTCTTGCCCTCGGTGACCAGATCGGCCAGCAACGCAGAGACCACCGCGGTGTCCGAGGACGAGCCCTGGCCATTTACCCCGGTAGGAGAAATGAGCTTCTTCTCAATCGCCTCGTTCTGCAGCTCCAGGTAGTTGACCAGGTTGCCGTTGTGCGCCAGCGCGATGTCCGTGCCGTTGGGCGAGGTGCGGAACATCGGCTGGACGTTCTCCCACGAGTTGCCCCCGGCCGTGGAGTAGCGGGTGTGGCCGATGGCCACATCGCCCTGCAGCGCTTCCAGCGCGGGTTCGTCGAAGACCTGGCTGACCAGACCGGTGTCCTTGAACACCACCAGCTTGTCCGGGTCTCCCACCGCGATACCGGCGCCTTCCTGGCCGCGGTGCTGCAACGCGAACAAGCCGAAGTAGCTCAGCTTGGCCACGTCCTCGCCCGGCGCCCAGACGCCGAACACACCGCACTCGTCGCGCGGGGTGTCGCTGTCGATGTCGAAGTCCTGACTTGGTTTAGGGCTCTCCGTAAACACGCCCCTCACTGTATCCGAGTCCGCCTAGCGCAGCGCAATCACGGGAAGGCCGGCGGCGATTTCTGCGGCGCGGGAGCCGGAGGCGTCGATAGTCCCCCGCTCGAGCTCCTCGCCGAAGGTGGTCAGCCCAGTAGCCAGCCGCAGCCACGTCTCCGGTCGCATCTCCACCACGTTCGGCGGGGTGCCGCGCGTGTGCCGCGGCCCCTCGACGCACTGCACCGCCACAAACGGCGGCACGCGCAGCTCCACCGAGTGGCCCGGGAGCTCCTCGGCGAGGGTGCGCGCGGTGCGTCGGCAAGCATTTGCAAGCTCGCTTCTCGACGGCTCCGCTTCCCCACCTTCCAACCACCCAGCCACCTGCTGGATCGCCTCACGTGTCAGCGTCGGGTCTTGTTTCTGCACCATGACACACCATATTAAGGTGGCCCCATGCCAAATACCCGCGTCGCCGCCGAGCGCTCCCCGTCCGTGACCCTGCGATTCATGGCCTCCCCCACCGACGTGCTGCACCACGGCGCCCAAGGTGTCTCCGGCGGCCGCGTGCTGGAGTGGATCGATAAAGCCGCCTACGCCTGCGCCGCACAGTGGTCCGCCACGTACTGCGTCACCGCATACGTGGGGCACATCCACTTCACCCGCCCGATCCCCTCGGGCCACATCGTGGAGGTGCGCTCCCGCATCGCCATGACCGGACGGTCATCCATGCACATTGTCAACGAGGTGCTCTCCGCCGACCCCCGCGAGGGCGTGTTCACCCGCGCCTGCGACTGCCTCGTGGTGTTCGTGGCCAAGGACCCCGACACCGGCAAGTCCATGGCAGTGCCCACCTTCGTGCCCACCGACGACGAGGAGCGCCGCGTCGCCGACGCCGCGAAGTCCCGCATCGGGCTGCGCCAGGCCATCGAGTCGGAGATGGAGGCGCAGACTTACACCGACGACTCCACCGCCCCGCGCATCGTGCACCGCTTCATGGCCAAACCCACCGACGTGAACTGGGGCGGCAACGTCCACGGCGGCACCGCAATGGAATGGATCGACGAGGCCGGCCTGGCCTGCACCATGGAATGGTCCGGCGAGCGCACCGTGGCGGTCTACGCCGGCGGCATCCGCTTCTACCACCCCGTGCACATCGGCGACCTGATCGAGGTGGATGCGCGCATCACCCGCACCGATTCGCGCTCCATCCACACCTCGGTGCACCTGCGCGCTGGCGACCCGCGCGGCGGGCGCGAGAACCTGAAGGACGCCATCCACGCCACGTTCACTTACATCGGCATCGACATCGACGGCAACCCCCTGCCGGCGCGCCGATTCACGCCGGTGACCGAGGAGGACAAGCGGCTGTGGGAGCACACGCAGACGCTCAAGGATCTGCGCGGGCAGTACGAGCCGGTGCCGCTGGTCAAGCCGCTGCCGCCGGTGCAGCGCACGTCCTAAGTTTTTCGCACCCGTATAACCGTTAGACCGCCGCGTTCGGCGCCGTTGCGGCCGCGAAGTGCGACGGCATGGTCGCCGCCCACGCACCGGCGAGCTCCAGCATCTGGACCTCCTCGCCAGCGACGCGCAGTACGCCGTCGTTGGTGGTCTCGCCCAACACAGCGACCGGTATGCCCGCGGAGTTCGCGCGCTCCACGGCGGCCTCTGCACGGTCGCTGGTCACGGCGACCAGGACGCGGGAGGCGGACTCGGAGAACAGCGCGGTGAACGCGTCCGCGTGCACGCCCTCCAGGTTCAGCTCCGCGCCCTTGTCGGAGCCGAGCAGCAGCTCGAACACCGCCTGGGACAGGCCGCCCTCGGACAGGTCGTGCGCGGCCGCGATGCCGGCGGCGTTGCCGGCGAAGAACTCCGCCAGGCGCGCCTCGTTTGCCAGGTCCACCTGCGGCGGCAGGCCGGCCAGGCCCGCGCCGGAGATGTCCTGCCACACGGAGCCGCCGAACTCGTCCTTGGTCTCGCCCAGCAGAATCAGGGTGTACTGCTCGTCCGCGGACGGCAGCGCGTGCGGGATGGCCTTCTCCACGTCCTCCATCACGCCCAGCACACCAACCACGGGGGTGGGCAGAATCGGCGTCTCGCCGGTCTGGTTGTAGAAGGACACGTTGCCGCCAGAGACTGGGATGGCCAGCTCAGCGGAGCCGTCGGCAAGCCCGTGCACCGCCTCGCGGAACTGCCACATCACATCCGGGTTCTCCGGGGAGCCGAAGTTGAGGCAGTTGGTCACCGCAACCGGGGTGGCGCCGGTGACCGCGACGTTGCGGTACGCCTCCGCCAGCGCGAGGCGCGCGCCCATGTTCGGGTCGAGGTAGGTGTAGCGGCCGGATGCATCAGCGGAGACGGCAACGCCGCGGTTGGTTTCCTCGTTGATGCGCAGCACGCCGGAGTTGGCGTACTTGGCCTGCACAGTGTTGCCGCGCACGTAGCGGTCGTACTGCTCAGTGATGAAGTCGCGCGAGCACAGCGCGGGCGATGCGACCATCTTCAGCCATGCGTCCTTGATGTCGCTTTGCTTCTCGATGCCGCTTTCGGCCTGCACACCGTCCTGCCAGTCCGGGCGCGCGTAGGGGCGCTCGTAGACCGGGCCCTCGTCGATGGTTGACGGCGGGGCGTCCACCACGAGCTCACCGTTGTGGAACACCTGGAGGCGATCCTCGTCCGAGGTGACCTCGCCGATGACGGACGCGAGCACGTCCCACTTGGCGCAGATCTCCATGAACTTATCGACGTCCTCCGGCGCCACAACCGCGCACATGCGCTCCTGCGACTCGGAGGCGAGGATCTCCGCGGCGGACATGTTCTCCGCGCGCAGCGGGACATTGTCCAGGTTGACCGTCATGCCGCCGTCGCCGGACGCCGCGAGTTCGGAGGTGGCGCAGGACAGGCCGCCGCCGCCCAGGTCCTGGATGCCCTCGACCACGCCGGCGGCGTAGAGCTCAAGGCAGCACTCGATGAGAACCTTCTCCGCGAACGGGTCGCCCACCTGCACGGCCGGCAACTTGTGCTCCTCGCCTTCCTCGAAGGTGGCGGAGCCCAGCACGGACACGCCGCCGATGCCGTCGAGGCCGGTGCGGGAGCCGAACAGGATGACCTTGTTGCCGGTGCCGGAGGCGAACGCCAGGTGGAGGTCATCCACCTTCAGCGTGCCCACGCACAGCGCGTTGACCAGCGGGTTGCCGGCGTACGCCGGGTCGAAGACGGTCTCGCCTCCGATGTTGGGCAGGCCCAGGCAGTTGCCGTAACCGCCGATGCCGTGGACCACACCCGGCAGGACGCGCTTGGTGTCGTCGGCGTCGATGGTGCCGAAGCGCAGCTGGTCCATCACGGCGATCGGGCGGGCGCCCATGGCCATGATGTCGCGGACGATGCCGCCGACGCCGGTGGCCGCACCCTGGTAGGGCTCCACGAAGGAGGGGTGGTTGTGGCTTTCCACGCGGAAGGTCACCGCGTCGCCGCCGCCGATGTCCACCACGCCGGCGTTCTCGCCGATGCCGGCGAGGATCTTCGAGGCCATCTCCTCGGTCATGGTCTGGCCGAAGTAGCGCAGGTGCGTCTTGGAGGACTTGTAGGAGCAGTGCTCGGACCACATGACGGAGTACAGCGTCAGCTCCGCGTCGGTAGGCCTGCGGCCCAGAATGGCCTTGATCTTGGCGTACTCGTCGTCCTTCAGCCCCAGCTCAGCGTACGGCTGCTCGAGCTCCGGGGAGTCGAAGGCGTTGTCGACGGTGTCGTTGTGCACAGTCATTTCGGGTCTACGCTCCGATCTTCGAAATCGCGTCGATGGCGGAAGTGAACAGGCCGAGACCGTCCGTGGACGGGCCGGTCAGCGTCTCAATGGCGTGCTCCGGGTGCGGCATGAGGCCGACCACGCGGCCGGTCTCATTGGTCACACCGGCAATGCCGTTGATGGAGCCGTTGAAGTTGTCCGAGTAGCGGAACACCACGCGGCCCTCCTTCTCCAGCGCCTCAATGGTCTCCGGAGCGGCCTGGAAACGGCCCTCGCCGTGCTTGGCGGGGACGTAGATACGCTCGCCCAGCTGGCTGGTCCAAGCGGTTTCGGTGTTTTCCACCTCGAGGTAGGTGTCCACGCAGTGGAAGTTCAGGCCCTGGTTGCGGGTCAGCGCACCCGGCAGCAGGCCAGCCTCAGTGAGGATCTGGAAGCCGTTGCAAATACCGAGCACAGGCATCCCCTTCTTCGCAGCCTCCACCACGGCGCCCATCATCGGCGCCTGCGCGGCGATCGCACCCGAACGCAAGTAATCGCCGTAGGAGAAGCCACCCGGGACGACAACCGCATCCACGCCGGTGAGGTCATTGTCCGCGTGCCACAGTTGGCGCGGTTCGGCACCGGCGAGGCGGACGGCACGCAGCGCGTCAACGTCGTCAAGCGTGCCTGGAAAAGTAATGACTCCGATAGTTGCGCTCATCGCACAACCTCGAAGTCCTCGATAACGGTGTTAGTCAGCAGCGTTTCAGCCATGCGCTGCAGCTCGGCGTCGGAGACCGAATCATCCACCTCGATTTCAAAGCGCTTGCCCTGGCGGACGTCGGTCACCCCCTCGACTCCGATCCGGCCCAGTGCGCGGAGCACCGCCTGACCCTGCGGATCAAGAATTTCGGCCTTGGGCATGACATTAACGACGACTCGTGCCATGAGAATCCTTCACGTTTCGGGAGGTTGATCGACCTTTGCGGTACGCGCGTCAGTATATCGGACACCCCGACACGGCCCGAAACCCTCGCTGACCGGCAGAAAGTGAACGAATGGTGAATTCTCAGAAAATCCTGCCATCTCGCCGAGCGCAATCTGAGAAGGGCAGTTAGTTTGATTTTGCTATTACCCATCTTCCCTTCAGTTTCTCCCGAGAGGTCCCCATGTCCACTTTCCGCAAGAGCCTCGGCGCCGCGTTCGCAATCGCGTTGGCCGCAGGCACCGTATCCGTCGTCGCCCCGACTGCATCCGCAGCCACGGACGGCTCCAATGTCGTCATCAACGAGGTCTACGGCGGTGGCGGCAATAGTGGCGCGACCTACACCCACGATTTCGTCGAACTGTACAACCCGACTGACCAAGAGATCGATCTCGAAGGCTGGACGGTTGACCAGTGCGCCAAAGGTGGCTCCTGCCACGGCAAGGCCACCCTCACAGGCAAGATTCCTGCGGGCGGCTACTTCTTGATCCAAGGTGCGCAGGGTAACGGCGGTACTAAAGCGCTTCCCTCCCCGAATCAAGCGGAGGATTCCCTGACATATAGCGGTACGGACGCCATTGCGTATCTCAAGGACGCATCTGGCGAAACGATTGATCTCGTTGGCTGGGGTAGCGCCAAAAAATTCGAGGGTACTGCTGCACCAAGAACCACCAACAAGACTTCCGTCCAGCGCAAGGAAGATGGCAAAGACACCGACAATAACGCCCAGGACTTCTTCGCTGGCGCCCCTACCCCTGGTTCTGCGAACGGAAAGCCTCCCGCTGAGACGGCGCCGGAGGATCCAGCAGATCCGGCGCCTCAGCCCGAGCAGCCGCAGCCGCAGCCGGGTGAGATTACCCCGATCGCTGAGATCCAGGGCACCGGTGCAAAGTCTCCGCTGGAAGGTAAGACGGTGACCACCGAAGGCGTCGTCACGGCGGTGTACGACGAAGGTGGCAAGAAAGGCTTCTTCCTCCAGACCGCAGGTACCGGCGGAGAGGCGAAGAACCCGGGCGACGCATCTGACGGCATCTTTATCTACATGGGTGACAACCAGAACTACCCGAAGCGCGGGGATTCTCTGCAGGTCACTGGTGCAGTAAGCGAGTACTACAAGCAGACGCAGATCACCGCGTCGACTATTGAACAGCTCGACGAAGCACTTGAAGCTCCCAAGGCCATCGAAATCGAAACCCTTCCAGCTGGCGACGACGCCCGCGAGCCCTACGAGGGCATGCTCGTGCGACCGAAGAGCTACACGGTGACCGACAACTACTCCCTGAACACTCATGGAGACCTGGGGCTCGCTCCGGGCGATAAGGCGTTCCGCAACCCGACCGATGTGATCGCACCGAACAAGGCCAAGGTTGCTGAGATGAATGCCAAGCAGGCGGCAGAGGTTGTATACCTCGACGACGGCAGAACCAGCGATTACTTCAGGACAGACACGGACACCCCTCTGCCGTACATTGTCACCTCCGACGGTGGCGTGAAGTCCATCCGCACCGGCGACCAGGTGGAGTTCCAAACCGACGTAGTGGTGGATTACTCCTTCGACCAGTGGCGATTCCAGCCACTGCAGCCGATCACCGGCAAGAATACCGCCGAAGAACTGCCGATCACATGGAATGACTCCCGCAAGTCTTCCTACGACATTCCAGACACTGTCGAAGGTGACTACTCCATCGGTTTCTTCAACGTGCTGAACTACTTCACCTCCTTGGGCAAGGACGAGCCCGGCTGCCGGGCGCACACCGACAAGGACGGCACCAAGGTCAGCACCGACTTCTGCGACGTGCGCGGCGCGTACAGCCAGGATGCGTTCCGGGATCAGCAGGCGAAGATCGTCACCGCGATTAACAAGCTCGACGCGCACGTTCTCGGCCTGTCCGAAATCGAAAACGGTGCCCGCGTCACCGGCGATGTTGCGCAGCGCGACAACGCGTTGTCCAACTTGGTCAAGGAGCTAAATGAAGCCGCCGGCGAGAACAAGTGGGACTACGTGAAATCTCCGAGCGCACTCGGCACCGCCGAAGACTTCATCCGCGTCGGCTTCATCTACCAGCCCGCACATGTCGAGCCGGTCGGCGAGTCCCGCATCTTCGACGACCCGGCCTTCACCCGCATGGCACGCCAGCCGCTGGCGCAGGAGTTCAACACCGTCAACCGTGACGACGACGAAAACTTCGTCGCCGTAGTCAACCACTTCAAGTCCAAGGGCTCCGTGGCCAATAACGACAAAGCCACCGACGACGGCCAGGGCAACAACGCCAATGTCCGCGTTGCGCAGGCGCAGGCACTGCTCGACCACATGGACAAGCAGGACGACTGGCAGGAGCTGCCGACCTTCCTCGTCGGAGACTTCAACGCCTACACCATGGAAAACGCGTTGAGCACCCTGCGCGGTAACGGCTACACGCTCGTCCACCACGAGAAGGATTTCCCCCAGGAGTCATACCAGTTCAACGGCCAGCTCGGCTCCCTGGACCACGTCTTCGCCAACGAAGCTGCGATGGCTCTCGTGCAAGATTCGGCTGTCTGGAACATCAACGGCGACGAGTCTGTCGCGTTCGAGTACTCCCGCCGCAACTACAACGTCCAGGACTTCTTCGGCGACGGCGACGACCCGCTCTACGGCTACGGTAACCCGTTCCGCTCCTCCGACCACGACCCGGTGAAGGTCGGCTTCGGTGCCAAGCTCAAGGAGGAAGAGGACGCGGACAAGTTCGATCTTCAGGCCGGCGAGGAAGTTACCGTCGAGCAGGGTGCCGAGCTTCCCGACGCCAAGTCTGTGATCACCGGTGCAGACAAGCTGCCGGAGGGCACCACGTTCGAATGGAAGTCCCCGGAGAACACCGACACGGTTGGCGATGGTCAGAAGGGTGAGATCACCGTCACCTACCCAGACAAGAGCACTGACACCGTTGAGGTCGTCGTCAATGTCACGCCGGTGGACGATGAGGAAAAGCCGCGTTACATCGTGAAGGCTGAGGTGAACGACGCCGGCGAGCTGGTTGTGACCTACGACAACGGCGATACCGAAAACCTCGGCAAGGTCACTGGCGAGGACGGCACCGATGGCGAGCAAGGCCCGAAGGGCGACAAGGGCGACACCGGCGCACCTGGCAAGGATGGCCAGGACGGCACCGACGGCGAGCAAGGCCCGAAGGGTGACAAGGGTGACACCGGCGCCGCAGGCAAGGACGGCAAGGACGGTGCCGACGGCAAGCAGGGCCCGAAGGGTGACAAGGGCGACACCGGCGCCGCAGGCAAGGACGGCAAGGACGGTGCCGACGGCAAGCAAGGCCCGAAGGGCGACAAGGGCGACACCGGCGCCGCAGGCAAGGACGGCAAGGACGGTGCCGACGGCAAGCAAGGCCCGAAGGGCGACAAGGGCGACACCGGCGCACCTGGCAAGGATGGCCAGGACGGCACCGACGGCAAGCAAGGCCCGAAGGGCGACAAGGGCGACACCGGCGCACCTGGCAAGGATGGCCAGGACGGCACCGACGGCAAGCAGGGCCCGAAGGGCGACAAGGGCGACACCGGCGCACCTGGCAAGGACGGTCGTGGTGTGAAGTCGTTCGAGGTCAACGCCGAGGGACACTTGATCGTTACCTACTCGGACGGTGCGACCGCAGATCTGGGGAAGGTCACTGGCCAGGACGGCGCCGACGGCAAGCAGGGCCCGAAGGGCGACAAGGGCGAGACCGGCAAACCTGGTAAAGACGGCCGCGACGGCATTGACGGCAAGGACGGCGTCGATGGCAAGCCGGGCAAGGACGGCGAGCAGGGCCCGAAGGGTGACAAGGGTGACACCGGCGCCGCAGGCAAGGACGGCAAGGACGGCGCCGACGGCAAGCAGGGCCCGAAGGGTGACAAGGGTGACACCGGCGCCGCAGGCAAGGACGGTGCCGACGGCAAGCAGGGCCCGAAGGGTGACAAGGGCGACACCGGCGCCGCAGGCAAGGACGGCAAGGACGGTGCCGACGGCAAGCAGGGCCCGAAGGGTGACAAGGGCGACACCGGCACCGATGGCCGCGACGGCAGGGACGGCCGCGGCATCGCGAACCTGGAGGTCAATGAGGACGGCGAGCTGATGGTCACCTACTCCGACGGCGAGACCCAGAACCTGGGTCGCGTCGTGGGCGCTGACGGCACCGACGGTACTGACGGCAAGAATGGCCAAGACGGCAAGCCGGGCCCGAAGGGCGACAAGGGCGACAAGGGCGACACCGGCGCCGCAGGCAAGGACGGCGAAAAGGGCGAGAAGGGTGCCGATGGCGCCAACGCTCCGGCTGGCGAGGGTTCCAGCGTGAGCGACCGCTGCCTGCCGACGGTGGGCATCATGGCGCTGCCGCTACTGGCGCTGATCCCGCTGGGTCTGGCCGCCACCGCGGATGTTCCGGCGCTGGCTCCGGTGAAGGAACAGCTCAACAAGATTGGCGAGCAGCTGCCGGTCCCGACGGACAAGGCTGCCCCGATCGCTGGCGCAGCGCTGGCCATCGCCGCGATTGCCACGCTGGCCACGCTGTGCTCCACCGAGGGCGGTTCCTCTAAGTAGCCCCCAGGCAAGGCCGCACAGCCTTCAGCGATAGCCCCGTCCCGGAAACTTTTCCGGGGCGGGGCTTACTGCATTGAAAACAGTTTCCAATAATGGTTGGATATCCCCTATGCGAAATCGTTTTCACCCCTCTCCCCTGGCCGCGATTGCGGCAACTGCTCTTGCTGGTTCGGTGCTGGCCGGATGCTCGTCGGAAAGCAATGATGCAAGCGGCAGCGACATGATCGCCACCACCAACGTCTGGGCGGACGTGGCCTCCGCGGTCACGGGCGAGGACGTGGACGCGATCATCACCGGTGATGCGGTGGATCCGCACCACTACGAGCCGTCCGCGAAGGACCTCTCGCGAATCAAGGAAGCGGACACCGTCGTGGCCAACGGCGGCGCGTACGACGCCGCCCTCTACACCGCCGCTGAGCAGGACCGCATCATCTACGCAATCCCGCTTCTCGACGAGCACGAGGCTCACGACCACGAGCATGCCCACGACCACGCGCACATGCCCAACTCCCTGGACGAACTCGAGCACGCCTGGTTCGCGCCGGAGAAGGTGCTGCAGGTCGCAGAGGACATTGCGGATCGCACCGGAGGGGACGCGTCAGACGTCAAGCAGCGCATCGGCGACACCCAATCCAAGCTCAACGCGGTGCCGCACGTGCACATCGGCATGACTGAGACGATCGCGGCCGGCCTGGTGTGGGGCACGGAGCTGCACGACATCACGCCCGAGGAGTACGTCAAGGCCAGCCTGAACCACCAGGAGCCGTCCGCGGCGGCGGTGGCGGCCTTCCTGGAGCAGATCGAGCGCGGCGAGCTGGACATGCTGTTTGTGAACCCGCAGAGCACCAACAGCGCCACCCAGCGGTTGGCGGATGCGGCGAAGGCGCATAATGTTCCCGTTGTTGAAATTCGGGAGACGCCCCCGGCCGGCCAGAATTTCCTGGACTACTTCGAGGAGATCGTGGGTCAGATCACCGACATCGCAGCCCACGCTGAGCCGACCGGCCACCACCACTAGGAATTGCCAATTTGATCGCTGAGCTTCGCAGCGCCGCCGTCGAACCACTCTGGCGCGACCTCACCCTCACCGTCGAGCCCGGCGAATTCATCGCGGTGCTCGGCCCAAACGGCGTGGGCAAATCCACCCTGCTGGGCACGCTGATGGGCACGCGCAAGCTCAGTTCCGGAGCTGCGAATGTCCACGGCCAGATCGGATTCATCCCGCAGCAGCACATGTTTCCGAAGGACTTGCCGGTGCGCGGGCGCGACCTTGTTGCGTTGGCGATGGGAAGGCGGGCGAGACCGGAGGACGTCGATAAGCAATTGGCTTCTGTGGGGGCGCAATCCTTTTCCGAGCGGCGCGTAGGTGTACTCTCCGGCGGCCAGCAGCAGCTCATCCGTCAGGCGCAGGCGTTCGCGCAATCGCCGGAGCTTTTGCTTTGCGACGAGCCCCTGCTCTCCCTCGACCCCGCCCGCGCACGCGACACAGTGCAACGCCTCGCCGAGCATCCGGCGGCTGTGCTGTGCGTGACACACTCGATCAATCCGGTGCTGGGCGTGGTGGATAGGGTGCTGTATCTGGGCCCGGAGGGGCACGTGGTGGGAAGCGTTTCCGAAGTGATGCGCTCCGAGGTGCTCAGCGAGCTCTACGGCACCCGCGTGGACGTTGTCGAAGTTGACGGACGGATGGTGGTCCTGTGAGTGCGTTTTTGGCGGACACGTCTTACCTGCTCGGGCAGGGGTTCGTGCAGACGACACTGGTGGCGTGCGCGCTGCTGGGCGTGCTGTCCGGCGTGATGGCGCCGCTGATCGTGCTGCGCCAGATGTCGTTTTCGGTGCACGCGACCTCCGAACTCGCGCTCATGGGCGCCTCCGCGGCGCTGCTGTTCGGGATCAACGTCGGCTTCGGCGCTGTGTTCGGCGCGGTCGTGGCCGCTCTGGTGCTGGCGGCGCTGGGGCTGAAGGGCCAGCAGGACTCCGCCGTGGGCGTGGCCATGAGCTTCGGCATGGCGCTGTCCGTGCTGTTCATCCACCTGTATCCGGGGAACTCGAACCGGGCGCTGTCGCTGCTGACCGGCCAGATTGTTGGCGTGTCGGCGCAGAACGTGATGCTGCTGGCGGGGACAACAATCCTGGTTGCAGGCGCCGTGCTGGTCCTGTGGCGGCCGCTGCTGTTCTCCTCCGCAGACCCCGTGATGGCCGCCGCGTGCGGCGTTCCCGTGCGCACGATGGCGCTGGTGTTCGCGGTTCTCGTGGGCATCGCGTCGGCCCAGTCTGTGCAGATCGTCGGCGCGTTGCTGGTGATGTCGCTGCTAATCACCCCGGGGGCGTCCGCCGCTCAGGTGACGGCGAACCCGAAGCTTGCGGTGGTGCTGTCCATCGTGTTCGCGGAAGTCGCGGCCGTAGGCGGGATGGTGCTTTCGCTCGCCCCAGGTATGCCGGTGAGCGTGTTCGTGGCCTTTATCTCGTTCGGGATCTACCTGGTGTGCCGGGTGGTCGGCAGGGTACGCGGCTAGCGGTACTCCCGGTAGTCCGCCGGTTGAGCGCCCTTTTCCACCGCGGCGGCGGCTGCGGCAAGGAAGTCGCGGCGCACCTTCTTCTGCCCCAGCTCGCGACCGGAGACGGACAAGCGGATCGTGTTGCCCTTCTCCGCGCCGCGCTCAGCGGCCTTGATCACGTTGCGGCGCCACCACTTCGCCGCGCCGTAGCCCTCACCCACCGACAGGTTGCGCGCCTGGGCGAACTCGCCGCGTTCAAGGCGGTAGATGCCCTTGGTGGAGGCAGCGACGGTAAAACCGAACTCGTCGAGCACCTTTAACGTGCCGTCCGACATGCGCCAGCGCGGCGGCGCGAACATATCCAAGTCGAAACCAAGCGCCGACATCTGACGCGTGGCGCCTTTGAGACGAAGCCTCGCCTCGTGCTCGCCCAAACTGGCAAACTCGCTGCGCCTTCCCTGCACCGGCTGGTCGAAGCCGTTGAGCATGAGCGCGCGGTTGCCGAGCTGCTCGGCGAGCCAGGCGCGGGTGCCTTCGTCCTTGGCCAGGTGCCACTTTTTGTCAATGTGGGGCGCAACCAGCAGTGAAACTGGCATCCCCTCGCGGTCCAGGTCGCGCACCATGCTGATGACGTCCTCCAACGTCGCGTCGAAGATGGAGGAAATTGAAACAAGCACGCGCCCAGGCATAGGGGAGATTATCGCACACGAAAACACTCTGCGCCGGGTGAAATTTTCTCGCATTGTTCGAACACGTGTTCTATATTGGCGGGGCCGTGTCGGGCGGGGTTCTACTATGCGTATCCAAGTGGAATGAAAGGAGGTGCTCCAGATGAGTGCAGTGCTCGACCAAGCGGTCAACCAAATCGTCGACGGGCTGCGGTCGCTTGCCGACGTAATGCGCGACCCCGACACTCTCCACCTCGTCTCCACCCACGTGGCCATGGAGCGCCTCCACGCCTGCCTGCCACTGCTGTCCAACGCGGACGTCGCGTTCGCGTTCCTCTGCGACCGGGACGGCGCAGGAGCCCTTGTCGGCGCGAACCACGCGGTGGAGTATCTGACGCGGAGCCTGGGCTTGTCCCGTCGAGAAGCATTCGCACTCTTGGAGCAGGGCAGGAAGCTCTACGGCGAACCCGAGGTGCCTGAGCCGGAGCCGAGCGAGGACGAAACGGAGCGCGAGCGCAAAGAGCAGGAGGCGGAAGCACGCCGCAAGAAGGCTCGCGAGGCGCAGGAGCGGGCGCGCCGTGCAGCCGAAAAAGCCAACGCGGAGAAGAAGCGGATTATCACTGACGCGCTCAAAGACCTCAACGAGCATGCTAACCCCGGCTACCAGGAGATCCTCGCCGAGGCGTTGGCGGCCGCCGAGTCCCTCACCGCCGAGGAGCTCCGGAAGTTCGTCCGCGACCAGGTTAAGCGCGCCAACAAGCGCGGGCGCGACTACGACGGCGAGAAAGACCCCCTCGCGGCCTGGAAAAAGCGCGGCATCTGGCTCGGGGAACCGGACGCGGACGGCGGCTCGCACTTCAGTGGCTACCTCGACGCCGCGTCACGGGCGAAGCTGGAGGCCTGCCTCGCCGCCGGCGACCACATGGGGTCCAACATGGAGGGCGAGGACGCCGCGAAGCGGGACAGCCGGCGCAAACACCAGCGCCGCCTTGACCAACTCATGAACGTGCTCGACCGCTACGGCGATGCCGCCACGAAGTCCCGCGGCGGGGTGGGCACAGTGGTGATCTCACTGACGCTCGACGACCTGCTGGAGGCGGACGCCTTCACCGAGTTCGCCACCAACACCTCGGTGTCGCTCACCCCGCTCGATATTGTCCGACTGGGCCTTGCGGGAGACAGCTTCATCCTTCAACTCGACTCGGTCACCGGTGTCCCGCTTTCCCTCGGCCGCACCCGACTGGCCTCCATGGAGCAGAAACTCGTACTGCTGGCCATGCAGGGCGTGTGCGCCTGGAACGGCTGCACCAGGCCGGGCGTCGAGCTCGAGGCCCACCACCTGGATTCCTACCTCAGCGGCGGGCTGACCAGCATCGACAACCTGGTCCTACTGTGTCGCGAGCACCACATGTGCAACAACGACAACAAGGACGGCGCCGGCAACAAGGGCCACTTCGGCCGCGACCCCGACACCGGCGACGTGCACTACCACCCCGCCAACGGAGACCCACCCAGGCACACGACCACCTACCAGTACCGAAATTCACCTGGTCAGAGGCTCGCCAAGAAGGCAAGGTCCCGGCACGGCGGCAACCCAAAACGCCCGCCGGACCCTGCCCTATTCGACCTGGACGGCTAAACCGCCCCGGCTTTCACCAGCGTCCACGCGTACTCGAATGCGGTCTGCTTCCACTTGGCGTAGCGGCCGGACACGCCGCCGTGCCCTGCGGACATCTCCGTCTTCAGCAGGATCTCGCCTGCGGTGCCCACCTCGCGCAGCTTGGCCACCCACTTCGCGGGCTCGACGTAGAGCACGCGGGTGTCGTTCAGGCTAGTCACCGCGAGAATGTCCGGGTAGTCCTGCGGAGTGACATTTTCGTACGGGGCGTACTTCGCCATGTAGTCGTACACCTCGGGATCGTGATACGGGTCGCCCCACTCCTCCCACTCGCCCACCGTCAGCGGCAGCTCCGGCTTCAGAATGGAGGTCAGCGGGTCCACGAACGGCACGATCGCGAGAACGCCGGCGAACTTCTCCGGCGCCATATTCGCCACCGCGCCCATGAGCAGGCCGCCTGCGGAGCCGCCCTCGGCCACCAGCTGCTCGTGGGTGGTCAACCCCAGCTCCACGACGCGGTCCGCGCACGCGATGAAGTCGGTGAACGTGTTGGCCTTGTGCAGCATCTTGCCGTTGTCGTACCACGCGCGACCCATCTCGCCGCCGCCGCGCACGTGGGCGCACACCCACACCATGCCGCGGTCGAGCAAACTCAACCGCGCCACGGAGAACCCGGGATCCGTGGACGCTTCGTAGGAGCCGTATCCGTACAGCAGCGCGGGCGCTGGGCCTTCGACGCCCTTGCGGCGCACCACCGAAATCGGCACCTGCTCGCCGTCCGGGGCGATTGCCCACTCGCCGTAAGCCTCGTACTCCTCCGGGTTGTAGCCGCCCTCGACCTCTTTTTCCTTCAGCAGTGTCAGCTCGCCGGTCGCGACCGTGTAGTCCAACACCTGCGAGGGCTGGGTGTACGACGAGTAGCCGACGCGCACCACCGGGGCGTCCCACTCCGGGTTTCCGCCGAGGCCCACGGTGTAGAGCTCCTCGGAGAACTCCAACTCCTTGAACTCGCCAAAGCCGCCGTCGAGCGTTGCCACGGCCAGCCGCGGAATCCCGCCGCGCCGGTACGCAATAAACAAAAAGTCGCGGTAAGTGTCGATCCCTTCGATGCGCACGGTCTCGGAGTGCTCCACCAGCACGGGCAGCTCCCGCAGGGGCGCCACGGTGCCGACCGGGGTCGTCGCAACGCAGAAGTTCGCCCCGTGCGCGTTGTGGGTGACTACCCACTGCTCTTCGCCATCGACGACGCAGAAGTCGGGGTGGTACTCGATGCCCGCTTCGCGCTCCCACAGCACCTCAAATTCGCCGGTGGGGTCAGCCAGGTCGAGCACGCGGTACTCGGAGGTCAACGACGACGACGCAATGATCATGAGGAAGCGTTCCGCGCGGTCCGCGCCCACGCCGACGCCGAACTTCTCGTCGGTCTCTTCGTACACCAGCACGTCTTCGGCAGCAGGTGTGCCCAGCTTGTGGCGCCAGATCTGGTGGGGACGCCAGGCGTCGTCGCAGCGGACGTAGAACAGGTAGTCCTCGCCCGCCCAGGTCGCGCCGTAGAAGAGGCCCTCGAGCTCGTCGTCGAGCAGCTCGCCGGTCTCGAGGTTCTTGATCCGCATGGTGAAGCGCTCGTCGCCTTCGGTGTCGAAGGAGTACGCGAGCAGGCGCCCGGAGGTGGACACGGACGATGCCCCGAGCGCGAAGAACTCGTGCCCGGCGGCGAGCTCGTTGACGTCGAGAAGCACCTGCTCCCCCGGCATGTCCTCGGTGACCTCAGGCGGGGTCCACGGGTCATCGGCGGTCGGGACGCGGCACGAGATGCCGTAGTCCTTGCCCTCGATGGTGCGGCCGTAGTACCACCAGTCGCCCTGGCGCTGCGGCACGGACATGTCGGTCTCTTTGATGCGGGATTTGATCTCGCCGTAGACGTCGTCCACCAGCCCGGACCAGGCGGACGTTTTTTCTTCCGTATAGGAGTTTTCGGCCTCGAGGTGGGCGATGACTTCTGGGTTGTCCTTGTCGCGCAGCCACTCGTAGTTGTCCACGAACTCGCGGCCGTGAAATTTGCGGACAATCGGGCGTTTCTCAGCTACGGGTGGGATCATGCGTGCTCCCCCGGCCATTCGGAGAAGCGGCGGCCAGAAAGGCGCTCGTACGCCTCGATGTAGCGGTCGCGGGTTGCCTCCACGACGGAGCCGGGTAGCTCCGGTGGCGTGGTGCCTTCCTTTTGGTCCCAGCCGGACTTCGGGCCGGTGAGCCAGTTGCGCACGTATTGCTTGTCAAAGCTGGGTTGGCTGCGTCCTTCTTCGTAGTTGTCGGCGGGCCAGTAGCGGGAGGAGTCGGGCGTGAGCACTTCGTCGGCGAGCACGAGCTCGCCGTTTTCGTCCAGGCCGAACTCGAGCTTGGTGTCGGCGAGGATGATGCCCTTGGTCTCCGCGTAGTCGGCGGCGCGGCGGTACACCTCGAGCGTGGCGTCCCGGAGGCGCTCGGCAAGGTCCGCGCCGAGTTTTCCTGCCATGTGCTCGAAGGTGACGTTGATGTCGTGGTCGCCCTGCTCAGCCTTGGTGGCGGGGGTGAAAATCGGCTCGTCCAGCTTCGACGCCTCGGTCAGCCCCTCGGGCAGCTTCACGCCGCAAACACGGCCGGTTGCGTCGTATTCCTTCTTGCCGGAGCCGGTGAGGTAGCCGCGGGCTACACACTCGAACGGCACCATGTCCAGCTTCTTCACCACCATGGCGCGGCCGAGCACGTCTTCGGGGATGCGTTCGTCGTCGATCGGGCCGGCCAGGTGGTTCGGCACGTCGGAAAGCAGGTCGAAGAAGAACATGGAGGTAGCGGTGAGGATCCGCCCCTTGTCCGGGATCGCCGGTTCGAGGGAGAAGTCGAAGGCGGAGATGCGGTCTGTCGCGACCATGAGCAGGGTCTGCTCATCCACCTCGTAGATCTCGCGAACCTTGCCGCCGGAGATGTGTGAGTAATCTGAAAGCTCTGGACGCATGCGCGCTAGTATATGCGCCGTGAAAAACCGCGCTACCGTTGTCCTCCTCCCGCTTATCCTCGCAGCGTGCACTGCGCCTTCGGAGTTCAGCGGAGAGATGCCGGAGTTCTATCCTTCGCGCGACGGCGCCACATTCCGTTTCGGCCAGACCGCAAAGGTCCTCACCGAGGACGTGCGCTACCACGTGCCCGTGCAGTGGGAGGTCACGGTGGACGAGCCGACCACCACCCGCGCGCCCCGCAGCGCCGAGCACGCCCGCAACATAGTGTGCTTCCCCGTCAGCTTCACCCCGGCTGCCATCGGTGAGTTTCCCATGGATGTCACGGTTGCGTTGCCGGAGCTTTTGCCTATCGACGGCGACCTCGCCGCCAACGTGGCCGACCCCAACTACTGCGGCGATGGGGACATCACCGGCTACACCGGCGAACTCGAAGCCAACGAAACCTACACCGGCTTCGTTGCCTCCTGGGAGGGCAGCGCCGACCCAGGAATCATCGGCCGGGGCGTCGAGCTCAAATCCCGCGACGCCACCCTGACCTGGCGGTAAGCGCTACAGAATGTCGCCCGGGGTGTAGGCGGCGGCCTGCGGATGCTCGTCGACAAGCTTTTGCACCCTCGCGAGCACCCGGTCCACCTGGGACTCGGCCGCGCCGATGAAAGCGTGGCGATCCGAAAGCGCCTCCTCCAGCTGAGCCTGGTCCAACGGCAGGCGCTCGTCGGTAGCCAAACGCTCCACCAAGTTCTGCTCCGCGCCGCGCTCGCGCATGTCCAGCGCCATGGCGACCGCGTTTTCCTTGATCACCTCGTGCGCCGTCTCGCGGCCCACGCCGGCGCGCACGGACGCCATGAGGATGCGGGTGGTGGCCAAAAATGGCAGGTAACGGTCCAGTTCGCGGTTGATCATGGCCGGGAAGGCGCCGAACTCGTCGAGCACGGTGAGCATGGTCTCCAGCTGGCCGTCGATGGCGAAGAACGCGTCCGGCAGCGCCACGCGGCGCACCACGGAGCAGAACACGTCACCCTCGTTCCACTGCTGGCCGGCGAGGTCGCCCACCATGGTGAGGTAGCCGCGCAGGATGACTTGGAAGCCGCCGACGCGCTCGCAGGAACGCGCGTTCATCTTGTGCGGCATGGCGGATGAGCCGACCTGGCCTTCCTTGAAGCCTTCGGTGACGGTTTCGTTGCCGGCCATGAGGCGGATCGTGGTGGCCAGCGAGGACGGTCCCGCGCCCAGCTGCACCAGCGAGGACACGACGTCGAAGTCGAGGGAGCGCGGGTAGACCTGCCCCACCGAATCAAACACGCGGTCAAAGCCGAGACCTTCCGCGATGCCCTGCTCAAGGCGGGAAAGCTTGTCCTCGTCACCTCCCATGAGGTCCAGCATGTCCTGCGCGGTACCCATCGGTCCCTTGATGCCGCGCAGCGGATACCGCTCTAACAGCTCCTCAATGCGCTCCACCGCGACCAGGATCTCGTCGGCGGCGGAGGCGAAACGCTTGCCCAGGGTGGTCGCCTGCGCCGCCACATTGTGGGAGCGGCCGGCCATGACCAGCGACTTGTACTCGCCGGCGCGGTTTCCCACGGCCTTGAGCAGCGCGATCGCCTTGTCTCGGGTGAGCTCGAGGGCGCGGCGCACCTGCAGCTGCTCCACGTTTTCGGTCAGGTCGCGCGAGGTCATGCCCTTGTGGATTTCTTCGTGGCCGGCCAGCGCGTTGAACTCCTCGATGCGCGCCTTCACGTCGTGGCGGGTGACCCGCTCACGCTCTGCGATCGAGTCCAGGTCCACCTGGTCGATGACTTTCTCGTAGTCTTCGATCGCGCCCGGTTCGACAGAAACACCGAGTTCTCGCTGCGCTTTTAGCACCGCGATCCAGAGCTGGCGCTCCAGGATGATCTTGTGCTCCGGGGCCCACAGGGTGGCCATCTCCGGGGAGGCGTAACGGTTACTCAGAACATTCGCATTATTCGGCTTCACGGCCTTCATCATAGGGAGATCGCCCCTTCGATCGCGGGGCGGGCGATGTCCTTGCGGTAGAACGCCCCGGGAAGTTCGATACCTTCGATGATCTGGTACGCCTGCGCAACAGCATCCTCGAGCGTCGTGCCTTGGCCCACCACGCCAAGCACGCGGCCGCCGGAGGCAACGTACTCGCCGTCCTCTAACGCAGTGCCGGCGTGCAGCACCCGCGAGGGATCGTCCAACGCTTCGCCGGTGACAACACCACCGGTCTTGGCAGCTTGCGGGTAGCCCTCGGCCGCCAGCACCACCATGGCGGCGAACCCGTCGCGCCACTGCAGTTCCCCGACCTCGCCCAGGCGCCCCTGGGCCACTGCGAGCAGCACGTCCGCCAGCGGGGTCTGCAAAAGCGACAGCACCGCCTGGGTCTCCGGGTCTCCGAAGCGGGCGTTGAACTCCACCACTGCCGGGCCCTGCGGCCCCCAAGCAGCGCCGATGTACAAAAGCCCCTGGTACGGGGTCCCGCGGCGCACCATTTCTTCCGCCACCGGGCGCGCAATCGCATCCACGATGGTCTGCACCCCATCCTCCGGCAGCCACGGCAGCGGCGCGTACGCACCCATGCCACCGGTGTTGGGGCCCTCGTCGTTGTCGTAGGCGCGCTTGTGGTCCTGCGCGGGCAGCAGAGGCACCACCGTCTCGCCGTCCACCAGGCAGAATAGCGAGACCTCGGGGCCTTCCAAGAAGGATTCGAACAGCACCGGGTTGCCGGCCGCCAGCACCGCTTCCGCGTGCGCTTTCGCCTCGGCGCGGTCCTCGGTGACCACCACGCCCTTGCCGCCCGCCAGGCCGTCGTCTTTGACCACGTAGCGCGGGCCGTACTCGTCCAGCGCGGCCTCAACTTCTTCCAGCTTCTCGACGCGCTTTGCCGACGCGGTGGGCACCCCCGCCGCGGCCATGACGTCCTTGGCAAAGGCCTTGGACCCCTCGAGCTGCGCCGCGGCCTTCGTCGGGCCGAACACCGGCACGCCGGCTTCGATCAGCGCGTCGGCCGCGCCCGCTACCAGGGGCACCTCCGGGCCGATCACCACAAGCTCCGCGTCGATGTCGCGAGCCAGCGCCACAATCTCGTCCGGGGAAGCGACGTCGACGGACCGTACCGCGGCTAAGCGGGACATGCCCGCGTTACCCGGCGCGACGGTAAGTTCGTGGCCTTGCATTGCGTTGAGTAGGGCGTGTTCGCGGCCGCCCGAACCGATGACAAGGATGCGCATGCGCCCCAATTTACCGGTAGCGTCGATAAGCATGAGCACCGTATTCAGCAAGATCATTGCCGGCGAGATCCCGGGCCGCATCGTGTACCAGGACGACACCGTCGCAGCCTTCCTCACAATCGAACCCGTCGCCTACGGCCACACGCTGGTCGTGCCGGTGGAAGAGATCGACAAGTGGACCGACATCCCGGCCGAGCTGTGGTCGCACATGAACGAGGTCGCCCAAAACATTGGCGCGGTCATCGTGGAGAAGTTCAACGCAGAGCGCGCCGGCTACCTCATTGCCGGCTTCGAGGTGCCGCACGCCCACATCCACGTCTTCCCCGCCAACGACATGTCGGGCTACACGCTGTCTACCGCGATGCGTCACGACGAGACCGACGCAGCGAAGATGGACGCCGCCGCGGAAACCATCCGCGAAGGCCTTAAAGCGCAGGAAGCGAAATAGTAAACGTCGAGCCCTCGCCCGGCGCGGTGGCCACCTTCACGGTGCCGCCGTGCGCCTCAATGAGGGACTTGGTGATGGCCAGGCCCAGCCCGGAGCCACCGGTGGCGCGGTTGCGGGATGAGTCGGCGCGGTAGAAGCGCTCGAAGATGTGCTCCGCGTCCTTGGCCTCCATGCCGCGGCCGTTGTCAGCGACGTCGATGACAACGCGGTCGAGGTTTTTGCGGATAGTCACGGTGACTTCCGCGTCCGGGCCCGCGTGCTTGTAAGCGTTGGTGATCAGGTTCACCAGTACCTGGTGCAGCCGGTCCGGATCGCCGTTGACCTGGGCGACATCCGGGGTGTCTGTGACGACTTCCACGGTGCGGTCCGGGAACGCGGCATCGACGGTGCTCTTCGCGGACAGCACCCACTCCAGCACGTCCATCGGCTTCTTTTCTAGGCGCGCACCCTCGGCGCGGGTGAGCGCCAGCAGGTCCTCCACCAGCAGCTGCATGCGGGCGGACTCTTCGTCGATTTTGCCCAGGACCATGTCCGGATCGTTCGCCATCCCCTTCCGGTACAGCTCGGTGTACCCTCGCACGCTGGTCAGAGGTGTGCGCAGCTCGTGCGAGGCGTCCCCGACAAAGCGGCGCATCTGTTCCTCTTGGGTGCGGGCGTTATCCAGGGAGTCCTGCAGCTTCGACACCATGGTGTTCATGGCGTAGGACAAACTGCCCACTTCAGTCTCGCGCGGCCAGGCGGGCACACGGCTGTCCGTCTCGCCGTTCGCAATCGCCAACGCCGTGTTCTCCACGATCTTCAGCGGCGCGAGCGCACGGGCCACCATGTAGTTCGCGGCCACGCCGATGCCGAACAGCGCCAGCACACCGACCCCGGCTTCCACCCAGGCGAGCGCGCGCAGCATCTTCGCCTCGGTTTCCAGCGACTTGGCCACGTACTGCACCGTGCCGTCGGACTGCTGGTGCGCCATCGCCCGCCACTTCACGCCTTGGCTTTTGTCGTCGACGGAGGGGATGGTCGTGGGGTGGTCGAGGCGCTTCACCTTCGAGTAGTCCGGCGGGTTCACCGATCCCCTGCGCGGCACCAGCTGGTCGTGGCCGGGGTACAGGGTGGCCTGGTTGAACTCGCTGGGCAGGCTCAGGATGTTGAACTGCCAGGCGGGTGTTTGCTGCGCCCACGTTGCCATGCCTTCGCGCAGCTGGTCGTCTGCGCGGTCGACCAAAAAGTAGCGCATGACAAAGTAGATCAGCACCGAGCTCAGCGCGATGCCGATCGTCGATGCGGCCATCACCACCGCGACAAGCTGCCGCTTGAGCGGCTTTTTCGACGGCGCCGTTAACACCGAATAGGACATTGCACTACTGCGCACTACTGACGCGGGGTGCGCAGCACATAGCCGACACCGCGGACGGTGTGGATCAGCTGCACGTCGCCGGTATCGACCTTGCGGCGCAGATACGAGATGTAGGACTCGACCACGTTGCCATCGCCGCCGAAGTCGTAGTGCCACACGTTGTCCAGGATCTTCGCCTTGGACACCACGACCTCAGCGTTGAGCATGAGGTAGCGCAGCAGGTTGAACTCGGTGGGCGACAGTTCCACGATCTCGCCGGCCTTGGTCACCTCGTGGGTGTCGTCGTTGAGCGTGAGGTCGGCGTAACGCAGGGTGGTGTCTTCGTTGGAATCTTCGCTGACGTTGCCGCGGCGCAGGATCACGCGCAGGCGGGTGATTACTTCTTCAAGGGAAAACGGCTTTGTCACGTAGTCGTCCGCGCCGATGGTGAGGCCGTGGATGCGGTCTTCCACTGCGTCCTTCGCGGTGAGGAAGAGCACCGGCGCGTCCAGGCCTTCGGCGCGCAGCTTGCTTAGCAGCTCGAAGCCGTCCATTTCCGGCATCATCACGTCGAGGATGTAGGCGTCCGGCTTCCAGGAATGGGCGAGCTCGATGGCTGCGGGACCGGAGTTTGCGGTCTCCACCTCGAACCCTTGGAACTTCAGGGAAACAGTTAACAGTTCCACGATGTTCGGCTCGTCGTCGACGACGAGCACCTTCAGGTTCTGCGAGTTCTCTGCCATGTCAATCACTTTCCGTTTCGTCGCAATGCGTCGCTAACAAGATAGAGCGATTAAACCGCACAAGTCTGCGCGTTTCCTGTACGTCCACTGAACGCCCCTAGCGGACTTCCCCCGAAATGTCTCCCCACAAAAGAATTGGAGCTGGAGACGGGACTTGAACCCGCAACCTACGGTTTACAAGACCGTTGCGCTACCAATTGCGCCACTCCAGCAGTGCAGCAAGATCTTACACACGCCCCGCACCTGCGACATAACTGGCCAACCGATAGTGTGAGCGTGTGACAGAAGGTAACTCATTGTGGGAGAGGATCTCCGGCTCGCGGCAGCGTGTGGCAACGATTGACGAGGCCCGCACGTCCCCGCCGCCGTCCGTCCTCGCGCCCATTAACCTGGCAGATCCCGCCGAGGTCGCGGCGGTGATGAACATCGCCGCGCGCATCGGGGAGATCCTCATTGCGAACGCGACGACGTCCGCGGACGCGGCGAAGCAGATCCACACGGTGTGTTCCTCCTATGGCCTGCACTACGTGCACGTGTCCATCACCGTGAACACGATCACGCTCAACACGATCATCGGCGTGGATCAGCGCACCCCGGTGAATGTGTTCCGGGTGGTCACAATGATCAGCGAGAACTACCACAAGCTGCAGGAAGTCGACCGGCTGATCCGCTCGATTCGTTCCGGCGCGACCCCGCCGGAAATGGCGGAGCGGATCCTCAACGACATCGACACCTCGCCGATCCCCCACCGCAACACCCGCAACCTCGCCGGCTGGACTGTGATGGGTTTCTTCGTGGCGATGCTCCTCGGTGGCGACCTACTGATGATGACCGTCGGCGGCCTGACCGCGTTCCTCATCATGGGCTTCAACAAGCTACTTTCGCGCGGCGGCCTGCCTGCGTTTTTCCACAACGTCATCGGCGGCTTCCTCGCCACGGTGCCCGCGGCAATCACGTACGACTTCTCCGCGTCGATCGGCCGCACAATCGTGCCCAGCCAACTCATTGCGACGGGCATCATCGTCCTTCTCGCGGGTCTGACGCTTGTGCAATCGCTTCTCGACGGCGTGACCGGCTCCCCCCTCAACGCTTCCGCCCGCTTCTTCAGCGCCATGCTGAACACCGGCGGCATCGTGGCTGGCGTGGCCAGCGGCGTGGCGGTATCGGAGATGGTGGGCATGCCCCTGCCGCCGATTGAGCTTCTCCCCGGCAGCGCCGCGTATTCGAACGCGCTGCTCACCGTGGTCGGCGGCGGCATGGCCGCAGCCGCTTTTGCCGTGTGCTGTTTCGCGGAGCGCGCCGCGATCATCCTGTCTTTTGTCACCGCCGCGCTCGGCTCCGCCTGCTACTACATCCTGCTCGCCCCACTCGGCCTGGGCAGGCTGTCCGCGACCGCAGCCTGCGCCATCGTGGTGGGACTTGTCGGCGGCCTGATTTCCCGCCGGTTTTTGATCAACCCGGTGATCACGGCCGTGGCGGGCGTGACCCCGTTTTTGCCCGGCTCGTGGATCTACCGCGGCATGTACGCGTTGATGAACGAGCAGATGCTGCTGGGCATGATGAACCTGTTCACCGCCATTGGCACCTGCATGGCATTGGCCGCCGGTGTGGTGTTCGGCGAGTGGGTTGCGCGCCGCATCCGCCGTCCGCAGCTGTATGTGCCGTACCAAGCGTTCAAGCGCGCTGGCCGCTTCACGTTCGAGCAGCTGCTCAGGGTGCGGCGACGCAGATAAGTTCATCGCGTAGGATGAAAGCCCTTGACGCCTGATGGAAGAAGGAGAACGTAGTGCCACCTAAGATCACCGATTCGCGCCCTACCGCCGAGGCGATGCACGCTGTTGAGGAGCAGACGGCTTCGGGTGCCCGTCGGATCGTGGCAACGTACGCCGAGGATTTCTTGGACGGCGTGACCCTGATGTCCATGTTGGGGGTTGCCCCGAAGGGCTTCGTGTACAAGCGCTACGTGGAGGATCTGGAGCAGGAGGCCGAGGAGGAAGCTCCGAAGAAGGCCACCAAGAAGAAGGCGACGAAGAAGAAAGCCTCGAAGAAAAAGGCTTCGAAAAAGAAGGCCACCAAGAAGAAGACCACGAAGAAGGCAAGCAAGAAGGCCACCAAAAAGTCGACGAAGAAGACTGCCAAGAAGGCCTAAATGGGGGACAACGAGTTCGTCGTTGTGGCGAACCGCCTGCCGGTGGACAAGGTGGGAGACCACTACGAGGTCTCCCCGGGCGGCCTCGTCGCCGCCCTTGCCCCGGTTTTGCGCGCCCGGGAGGGCTGCTGGGTGGGTTGGCCCGGCACCATCGGGGAAACGCTTGAGCCGTTCGAGTTCGGCGGCATTTCGCTGTTGCCGGTCGCGCTCGACCAGGATGATTTTGAAGGCTTCTACGAGGGCTTTTCTAACTCCGCGTTGTGGCCGCTCTACCACGATCTGATTGTCCAGCCGGAGTACAACCAGGCTTGGTGGGAACGCTACGTCGCAGTCAACCGCAAGTTCGCGGAGGCGACCGCGAAAGCCGCGGCGAAAGACGCCACCGTGTGGGTGCAGGACTACCAGCTGCAGCTCGTCCCGGGGATGCTCAAAGCACTCCGCCCCGACGTGACCATCGGCTTTTTCCTGCACATCCCCTTCCCTGCCCCGGCGTTGTTCCAGCAGTTGCCGTGGCGCGACGAGATTCTTGAGGGGCTGAAGGGCTGCGATCTGATCGGCTTTCAGCGCCACACGGACGAGGACAACTTCCGCCTGCTCACGGATGAGATCCGCACCGGCACTTTCCCCATTTCCATCGATTCGGGGGAGATCGCTGCCGCCACCAACGAGCAGGTCGAGGCGCTGCGAAGCGCCGTCGGCAGCCCGAAGCACCTCCTTCTCGGCGTGGACCGCCTGGATTACACGAAGGGCATCCTGCAGCGCCTGTTGGCCATCGAGTCGCTGCTGGAGGAGGGCAAGCTCTCCGACATTGCTTTTGTCCAGATCGCCACCCCGTCGCGCGAGCGCATCGAGCATTACCGCACTACCCGCAAGCAGGTCGAGGAGGCCATCGGCCGCATCAACGGCCGCTTCGGCGAGGTGGGCCGGCCTATCGTGCACTACGTTCACCGCAGTGTGCCGAAGGAGCAACTGGGCACCTTTTATGCCGCCGCAGACATCATGCTGGTCACCCCGTTCAAGGACGGCATGAACCTGGTGGCCAAGGAGTATGTGGCGGCCCACCCGGACGCGGACGGCGCGCTGGTGCTCTCCGAGTTCGCGGGTGCCGCCGTGGAGCTCAACCAGGCGTACCTGTGCAACCCGTTCGACCTGGAGTCCGTCAAGGAGGCGATCCTCGAGGCGACTCACCCGGACCCTGCGCGAATGCGCCACATGCATGATTGGGTGATGGAGCACGATGTGGCCGCGTGGGCGAAATCTTTCTTGGAGGAGCTGTGAAACGCGCCCTCGCATTCATAACACTTTTTGCCCTGGCCGCCTGCGCGCCCGCTCCCACGTGGCAGGTTGTCTCGCTGCGCACCAGCGAGGACCAGCCCGCCACTGAGGCGTCGATCGCGCGCGTGCGTATCGACGACCAAAGGTTTTCGGGCACCACCGGCTGCGCCGACGTATCCGGCTCGTTCGAGGGCGAAGACACCATCACGCTGGAAAACATCGAACTCGGTACCCCGGGCGATTGCTCCGGCTGGGCCCGCCACACCCACGATCAACTGGAACATCTCCTCGCCGAGGACAAAACCTTCCAGGTGTCCCACCCCGCCGATTTTGAGATGATTCTCGTGGCCGACAGCGGCGAAACCTTGAGACTGATGCGATGAGGCTTCTCGTTTGCCTGGATTTCGACGGCACGCTCGCGGAGCTGAACCCGGACCCGTACGCGGTCCGCATCCACCCACAATCAGAAGCCGCGATCCGCCGCCTCGCCGCCATCCCCGACACCGAGGTGGCCATCCTCACCGGCCGCCACGTCGAGGGCATTAAACAGGTCCTCCCGCAAAACCTACCCGTCACCCTGGTCGGCTCGCACGGCGCGGAGCCGGGGCCAAAACTTGCAGAGGAAGACCGCGCCTACCTCGACGACATCGAAAACCAGCTCAACGCCCTCGCCACCGACGGCGCCTACGTTGAGGTCAAGCCGTACCAGCGCGTCCTCCACGTGGCACAAGTCCACGACCGCGACATCGCGGCAACCATCCTCGCCGCCGCGAACGCCATCGACACCCACGGCCGCCCGAAGACTCAGGGCCACAACGTGGTGGAGTTTTCCGCGGTGGAGATCACCAAGGGCACCTGGCTCAACGCCTACAAGCAGGCCTTCGACCAAACTATTTTCGCCGGCGACGACGACACGGACGAGCACGCCATGGCGGTCCTCGATGACACCGACCTCGGCATCAAAGTCGGCACAAAACCGTCGCGGGCCACCCGCCGGGTGCCCAACGTCGATGCCATGGCACAATTGCTCACCCAACTCGCCGACGAAAGGGAAGCATGGAGCGCCACGCGCTAGTCCACCAGGGCCACGAGCGTCGCTGGATCGAGATCGAAGGCACGACCAACGCCCTCCTGCTGGTCCTGCACGGCTCGCTGCAGTCCGGCAACGTGCTGCGCAATTTCACCGACCGCACCTTCGAGGGCCTCGGCCCCACTGTGGTCTACCCGGACGGCATCAAGCACCATTTCAACGACCTGCGCTCGGGCTTCAACGAGGATGCGCGCCGCATGCGCATCGACGACGTCGGCTTCCTCACGAAACTCGTCGAGCGCTACAGCGCCGACACGGTGATCGGCTGCGGTTTTTCCAACGGCGGGCAAATGATCTTGCGCCTGCTTTTCGACGCCCCAGGGCTGCTCGCCGGCGCCGCCACCTTCGGCGCGTCGATGCCAACTGCCGACAACACGCTGACCACCGCCGACAACTACCAACCGACGAAGCTTCTGGCTGTCCAGGGCACAAAAGACAAGCTCGTGCCTTACGAAGGCGGCGTGGCCGGCATCGGCGGCAACAACCGGGGAGAAACCCGGTCTGCCCTCAACTCCGCCGAGTTCTTTGCGGAGTTAAACGGCTGCACCGGCCACGTAACGTCGACAAGCGAGAAGCTCCGCGTCGACGATTGGACCGGCGAGCACCCGGTCCGCCTCGTCTCCCTCGAGGGTGCCGGGCACATGGTGCCGGTGGACAAGGACCTCGACCCGCGGCTGGGCCACAACCCGAAGTCCCCTACCGGCGGGGAGCTTATCCGCGAGTTCTTCTTTGCCTAGCAAACTCGCTTAGCACCACGCCCGCCGCGACGGAGGCGTTGAGGGATTCCACCCAGTCCGCCATGGGCACGGACATGATGACGTCGCAGTTTTCGCGCACCAGGCGCGAGATGCCCTTGCCTTCGGAGCCGACGACGATGACCACGTTGTCGGTGGCCTGGTCGAAGGTGTCCAGGGTGTGCTCGCCGCCCGCATCGAGGCCGACCACGGTGTAGCCGTTGTCCTTGAACTGCTTGACGGTACGGGTCACGTTGGTCACGCGCGCCACGGGCAGCCGCGCCGCGGTGCCGGCGGATGTCCTCCAGGCCACGCCGGTGACCTGCGCCGAGCGGCGCTCCGGGATGATCACGCCGTTGCCGCCGAACGCCGCGGTCGACCGGATCACCGCGCCCAAATTGCGCGGATCCGTGATGTTGTCCAGCACCACGAACATGCCGGGCCCGTCCACGGACTCGAGCAAATCGTCAAAGTCCGCGTACTTGTACGGCTGGATCTTCAACCCGAGCCCCTGGTGCATGCCGTTGCCGGTCATCGCGTCGAGCTGCTGGCGCGGCACCTCGTGCACCGGGATGCCCTTGGAGTTGGCCATGCCGACCGCCTCGCTGAGCCGCTCGTCGTGGCCGGTACCAGCGACCACGTACAGCGCTTCGGCCGGCACCTTCGCCTTGAGACATTCCACTACCGGGTTGCGGCCGACCACCATGTCGGCGACCTCACGGTTGTGGCGCCCCTGCGCGCGGCGCTGCCGGTCCAGCTTGCGCTTGTGGGCGGCGTGGTAGACACGGTCTTCCGCCTTCGGGGTCGCGCCCTTGCCGCGCAGGCCGCGGCGGCGCTGCCCGCCGGAGCCCTTCGTGGGGCCCTTCTTGTTCTTCTTTTGCTTGTCGGGCCGCTCGTACGGTTTCGCCATGATCTACTCCTTCACCTGCCACTGTGGCCCGTCGGCCGTGTCGGTCACCTCGATGCCGGCCGCGGCCAGCCTGTCGCGCACCTCGTCGGCGGTCGCCCAGTCCTTCTCCGCGCGGGCGGTCGCCCTGCGCTCCAGCTCCGCGCGCACCAGCACATCCAGCGCGTTGCTATTGCTTGTCGACGACGGCCACGCCCCCGGGTCCACACCCAACACGGCCGCCATCGCACGAACCTGCGCAGCGATAGGAGCGGGGTCCTTCGCCTTGTTGCCCTCGCGCACCAGGTTGTGGATCTCGGCGAGCGCCTTGGGCACGGAGAAGTCGTCGTTGAGCGCTTCGGCGAATCCGTCGGTCCAGGTGGTGGGCTCGGGCATGCCGGCGCGCTTCACAAATTCTTCGATGCGCCGGTAGCCGGCCGCCGCCTCCTGCAGGGCCTCGGGCGAGTACTCCAGGACGCTGCGGTAGTGCGCGGAGCCGAGGTAGTAGCGCAGCTCCACGGGGCGAACCTGCTCGAGCATCGCGTCGATGGACAGCACGTTGCCGAGTGACTTCGACATCTTCTCGCCCGCCATGGTCACCCAGTGGTTGTGCATCCAGAAGTGGGCAAATCCATCGCCGGCGGCGTGCGACTGGGCCTGTTCGTTCTCGTGGTGCGGGAACTGCAGGTCCAGCCCGCCACCGTGGATGTCGAACTCGGAGCCGAGGTACCAGGTGGACATTGCCGAGCACTCGAGGTGCCAGCCGGGGCGGCCTGGCCCCCACGGGGTGGGCCAGCTCGGCTCTCCGGGCTTGGCGGCCTTCCACAGCGCGAAGTCCGGGTCGTCGCCTGTCATATCCTCCAGCTTGTTGCCGGAGATCGAGCCGTAGTCCCCGCCGGCCTTCACCCAGGCGTTGACGTCGAAGTAGACGGAGCCATCGCGGGTGTAGGCGAAGCCTGCGTCGATAAGCCGCTGCATGTAGTCGACCATCTGGGTCACATGCCCGGTCGCGTGCGGCTCCACGGAAGGCGGCAGCACGCCGAGGGTGTCGTACGCGCGGGTGAACTCACGCTCGTACGTGGAGACCCACTCCCACCAGGGGCGATTGTGCTCGCGCGCCTTGGTGAGGATCTTGTCGTCGATGTCGGTGACGTTGCGCGCGAACGCGACATCGTAGTCGTTGGCCAGGAACCAGCGCCGGACGATGTCGAACGCGACACCCGAGCGCAGGTGCCCGATGTGGGGTTTGGCCTGCGGGGTGGCACCGCACAGGTAAATCGAGACATGCCCGGGCCGGATCGGCTCGAAGTCGCGCAGCGTGCGGGTTTTGGTGTCGAAAATGCGTTGCTTCACAACACCGCAGTCTACAGCGACGACTCGTCCACCTTGAGCTCCGAGTAGCGAGCCTCAGGAACGCTGAACTCGTACCGCTCGCCGATCGGCTCCCAAACCTGGTCCTCGCTGCACTTCACGTCCTGTGCGTCGCCGTCGAGCATGGTGAAGCCCCACACGAGCCTGCCCTGCTTCCCCGCATCGAGGGTGTACGGGCCGACCACCTGGTTCAGCGACCAGCTGACCTGGTGCACGTAGTTCCAGCCGTACGAGCGGGACAGGTTTTTCACCAGGTCGCCCTTCGGGGTGAAGGTACCGGAAACCTCGAGGGTCTCAACCCGCTTTTCCTTCACGGTCTGCTCCACCGGAACCGGGCCTTCGGTGTCGTTGCCCACGCTCGCGGCGTCGGTCTGCTTGAACCAGCGGCGGGTCGCATCGACGTACGTATCTGTCATGCCCGGCGTGGCGCAGTGGCTGCCTGGGGCGAGATCCTCGTTCCAGCGCTGCGGGAGCTCGAAGTCGTAGGGTGCCGCATTGGCAGCAGGCGCCAGAGCGAGCGCCGCCGCCACTGCGAGGATCGCCTTTTTCATTTACGCACCCCAGTCGATGTTATCGCGGGTGCTCACGCGGACGTGGCGTTCCTTCGGCATCGTCGCGGTGAAGGTGTTGCCGGCTGCTTCCCAGGTGCCGTTTGCGCCGCAGACGGTCTCTTGGCCCTTGAAGTCGGAGACGATCCAGCCGGCCTGCAGCACGGCGGTCTTCCCCGGCGCAATGTCGTACGGGCCGACCTTCTCGCCGACCTCGTAGGACTGCTCGTCCGTGTAGCTGGTGGAGAAGGTGAACTGGATCAGCTTGGCCACGTCGAAGCTCACGCCCGCGCTGACGTTCCAAGTCTTGGTCTTGGTCTCAGTGATGGAGCGGGTCACCGGCAGCGGCTCATCGTTGTAGTTGGCCACGGTCCAGGTGCCTGCGGAGCCGTCGAAGTAGCTGCGGACGATCTCCACCGTCTGGCCGCGGTCGCCCGGGACCGCGCAGGAATCTCCGATGGTGGTCGGGTTCGTCTCGTCATAGGTGCGCTGCGGCAGGGCGTTGGCGGCCGGGGCGAGAGCGACGACGGCAGCGGTGGTGAGCATTGCGATGGTGCGTTTCATGGTTGTTCCTTAGAGGTAGGTTTGGGTGGGTACAGGGAGGTTGCGGTACTCGTCTGGGGTGACGTCGATGACCTGCTCGGTTCCGTCCTTGCTGGTCACGGTTGCCTCAGCCCAGAATCCGGACGGCGCCGCCGACTGCGGGTGGGTAACCACACGGGAGTACTTTCCGTCGCGGCCGGCAGAGATTTCGCTGTAGTTTATGCGCGTCATCGTGGTGCCGTACTCGACGCGGACGCGGTCGCCCGGCTTCAGATCGATGGGCTTGAGCGGGGTGTTCACCGGCATGTAGGCGCGCTTGACCGCACCGACGGAGGTGAGCCAGCCTTCCGGCAGCCTGCCGCCTTCGCCCATCCAGTTGACGTATTGGTCGTTCTCCGCGCCGACGACGTAATCGGTCACTGGACGGAAGGTGTAATCGCCCTTGGACCAGTTGAGGAAGTCCTGCGAGTATCCCGGCTTCCGGAAGGTCGGCGCGACCGCCTCGATGTCGTGCGGGTACCAGGATTTGTCGCCCTCTCGTGCGGGCTCATTCAGCTGCGGCCATTCTTCGTCGCGGCGGAAGCTCGCATCAGGCTTGACGACGGCGTCCCGTTCCCCCGCCACCTTTTCCAAGCTCGGCCCAGAGGTGGCGGTGTATGTGTCGCCGGCAGGCTTCGAATTCGCGCCCTCAGCACGGGCGGGGATCTCCATGGCCAGGTTGGACACGGAGCCGTCCGCCTTGATGATGTACGCGAACGCGTAGCGTTCCGCCGGGCCAGTGCCGCGGATGACGTTCGCGCCAGGAGCGTTGCGCAGCACACCGTTGTCGCAGGTGACAAACATGGAGATGAAGTCCTTCTCCAGCACGCCGTAATCCACGCGGAACGACTCGCCCGGGCCGAGCTCGATCGGACCGAACGTCTCGCCCTCGATCCAGCCGTTGGACTCTTTCAGGCCGATGTCGGCCTTCGCGGTGGTATCCCAACCGCTGGGCAGGGCCGCCTTCGAATTGGCCTCGATCTTGCGGTTCGTGCCCGTTTCCACCGTGGCCGTGTAGGGCACGGTCTGATCGGTGCGGTTGGTGAACTGGAGGGTGCCATCTCCCAGGTAGCGGCGGGCGGTCTCGCCGTAGCGCCACTCCGGCGTGACGCCGGCGCTGCACTCCGTGTCCAGGTTTTCGATGGGGTACCCCTGCGGCATCGCCGGGACCGCCGCCGCGATGGGGGCGTGGGCCACCGCGACGGCCCCAAGCACCGCAGCAAGCGCTGTACGTAATTTTCGCATACGGTCAACATAACCCAGCAGCTCCCTGGAAGAAAGCTAAAACCGCAGGTAGGGAACTTTAGTTACGGAATAGGGAACTTTCGTTCCACCAACGCCGTCGCTATAGCCGCGCGGCCCTCGCCACTTCCGGTGAATCCCATGTGGTCCGTGGTCGTCGCCGACACGGACACAGGGGCACCGAGCGCCTCCGAGAGGACCCGCTCCGCTTCCTCGCGCACCGGCGACATCTTCGGGGTTTGGCCGATCAGTTGGGCGGAGACATTGACGACGGTGTGACCGTGGGCGTCGAGAAGCTCTTTCAGCTCCTGCAATAGCTGGACGCCGCGTACCCCGTCGTATTCCGGGCGGCCGACGCCGACGAAGGAGCCGAGGTCGCCGAGGCCGGAGGCGGACAATACGGCGTCGACGATGACGTGGCTGACCACGTCGCCGTCCGAATGCCCCTCGCAGCCGTCCTGGCCTTCGTGGAGGATGCCGGCGATCCAGCATTCTTTCCCCGGTTGGATCTGGTGGGCGTCGAACGCCGTACCTACTCGAAGATTTGTCATACGTACGACGCTACTTCAGGGTCGCCGAAATCGGAGTAGTGCTCCTGGAGCTCCTCGTATTCCGTCTCCTTCCATTGCTTTTCCAGTGTGGCGAGGATATCCAGGGTGTCCTCCGGCTGTTTTATGGGCGGGTACTCGAATGTCATGCCGAACCTGTCCTCCATCGCGCGGATCGTGGCCATGCATGCGTCGTAATCGAGGTCGTTTTCGTACTTCTCCACCGCGGAGTGGCAGCGGTTGTAAAACTCGGCACGGTCTTTGCGTTTCTGCCGCCGTTTCGCCAGCGTTGTCTTCCACCTCGGGTTCGTCGGCTGCAGATAGTCGGTGATGAACCCTTCCGGAGCCGAGACTTGGAAGGTGCCGTCCGAGTGCAGCCACACTATTTCGCCGGTAACCGGATCGGGCACGTAGTAGACGCGGCGATCGGTCTTTAGGTTGTGGTGGTGCGCACAGAGGCTGAACAGGTTTGAGGCGGTGGTCTTGCCGCCTTCGCCGAAGGGAATGCGGTGGTCCAGCTGGCAGTTTTCGGCCTTCACGCTGCAGCCGGGCCAGAGGCACACCCCGTCTCGGGCCTGCACCAGCGCACGGATGGCGGCGGTGGGCACATACGCCTCAGTTTCGGCGTCTTCTGCTTCATCCAGGTCCACGACGTGGGGCGGGTTGTCCTCCAGCATCTGTTCCACTGCGGCGGTACCGTCCGCGTCGGTCCATCCGAAATTCGGGATGTAGTACGAGCTGCCCGGTGTCTTCGACGTGAACATGTAGAGCACGACCTTCGGCGTCGCACGAATCTCGCCGGTGAGGATGGCCTTGATTGCGTCATCCCTCGAGAGCTTGTGCTCGCGCGCCACCTGTTCGGTGAAACGCTCCATTAGGCCGACCGTGACGGGGTCGCCCTCCACATTCAGCCCCGCATCGCCGTCGTCTTGGCCGTAGAAGTGGCTACGGCAGGTGCCGAACGGCAGATCCTTCTCCTTCTTCCTGTCCTTGATCTTCTTCTGGTTCGGCGCCAGGTCCGAATCGATGCGCTGGATCCTCTCGCGCAGGCGGCGACGCAGCGAGCTTGGCGACGGCAACTCCGCCCCCACCCGTCGCGGCGTGAAAACCTTGACTAGGTACTCGTCCATGTCGGCGAGAATGTCTGGCGTGGCCAGGTGGTTGAGCCGGTTCAAGGTGGACTCGATGGCCGACAGGCGTCTCACGTCCAACCGGCGGGTCTCTTCCTGCAGCGCCCGTAGCTTGGGCAGATCAGCGAGCACCGAATACCCAAGAATCCCACTTTCAGCCCAACTCTGGCTCTCCCCTACGGCCATCGCAATCGAATAGGCCTCTAGTTCGAAGTCCTCCACTTCTACCAACGGCTTAGCGTAGCGGTGGAAGATCTGAAACTCCGCCTCCCGCATCGCCTGGCCTGCAGCGGCGATCGGACAGCCTTCCCGCTCCGTTGCAAATGTTCCGTTCACGTCTCACCCTCCTCTCGAAACTAATGTCGAACATAATGCCGACACATATTCCATGTCAAGGGTTTTCCAAAAGTTTTTTCGGATACGTTTTCGATCCCCCGGTTGGGCGAGAATCCCCCACGCATACCTATAGCAAACGACCCCGACCCGGGCCTTAGAGCGCGCCAACCACGCTTTCCGCCAACCGCAAATCCAGCGGGGTGGTGATTTTGAACGCCATGGGATCCCCCTCCACGGACACGACCGGAACACCGAACCACTCCATAAGGGAGGCGTCGTCGGTGGCGACGAACGTTGGCTTCTCGGCGAGGTACTTTTCGTTCGCCTCGCGCAGCATCCGCAGGTCAAACCCTTGCGGCGTCTGGGCAGCGCGAAGCGCAGAACGGTCCAGGGTCTCTTCGACAATCTCCCCCGAAACCCGCTTCACAGTGTCCGCCACCGGCACCACGGGCACCACGGCAGGGGCGCCGCGAAGCACCGCGTCAACTACGCGCGAAACCATCGCCGCGGGGGTTAACGCGCGGGCGGCGTCGTGGACGACCACGCAGGCGTCGTCAAGCGAAATTGCTTTGAGCGCCGCGAAGATGGAGTCCGCGCGCTCCGCACCCCCATGCACGAACTGGACCCCATAGCCGGCCAGAAGCTCGCGGGCGCGCGTTTCCATCGACGAGCTGACCACTACGACAACGTGGTCGACGACCTCGGACATCGCCGCCACGGAGCGCTCCAGCAGCGTCCGGCCACCAAGTTCCACATATGCCTTGGGCACTTCGGCACCCAGTCGGGTTCCCTGCCCGGCGGCGGCGACGACCGCCACGGTTTCGCGGCGCAATTTACTTGTCGTCGTCCTCGTCGTCGAAGGAGAGGTCGTCCAGATCCACCTCGTCATCGTCGTCGACCTGGCCCGGGTCCACGGAAATACCGGCCTTGACCTGCTCGTCGATGATGGCCTGGATCTGCTTGTCCATCTCCTCGACCTTCTTCTCGTCCACCGGCTCCGCCAACGCGAGCTCGCCGACGAGAATCTGGCGCGCCTTCCCCAGCATGCGCTTCTCACCTGCGGAAAGGCCCTTGCCCTGGTCGCGGCGCCAGAGGTCGCGGACAACCTCCGCAACCTTGTTGATGTCGCCGGACGCGAGACGCTCCTGGTTGGCCTTGTAGCGGCGGGACCAGTTGCCCGCCTCCTCCACGTCGGTCTCGCGCAGCACGGAGAACACCTTCTGCAGGCCTTCCTCGTTGACCACATCGCGCACACCGACGAGCTCGGAGTTCTTCACCGGAACGCGCACTTCAAGGTCCGAGTGGAGAATCTGCAGCACCAGGTAATCGAGGGTCTCTCCGCGCATCTCGCGCTGCTCGATATCGGCGATGCGGGCCGCTCCGTGGTGCGGGTACACAACCACTTCTCCGACCTTGAATTCCATTGCGGCTCCTTGCGTCGTTAGGCGAAGTTCAGACCCCAACACCCTACCACCGAGCATTTCGCTTATCGACGACCAAAGGTCGTCTCGCCCAATAGGGGGAGCAAGTGGGAAAACTTGCTGTGCAGACGCTAGAGTATTGCGGAGGAAACCCTCGAATGAGTTTGATGATGGAGGACACCCCGTGAAGTCCCTGAAGCGCGTCGCTGCCGCCGCCGTCGCTGGCTGCGCCACCCTGGCCCTCGTTGGCTGCTCCGCCGGCCAGATCACCCAGACCTCGAACCAGGTTGCGGCCGTTGACGGTGCTAGCGCCTCCACCGAGGACGGTTCCGTCGCCGTGCAGGACGTGACCGTGGTGCTCGCTGAGGACGGCCAGGCCGCCCTGAAGTTCACCGCCACCAACCAGGACACCGCGATGAAGGACCACACCCTGAAGTCCGTCGACGTGGACGGCCAGAACGTGACCATCTCCGGCAACTCCTCCATCGCCTACAACTGCGCGCTGGTTGCGGATTCCAAGGATGGCCTGGAGCGCATGCCGCAGGACAAGAACGACAACTGCATCGAGTACACCGCGACCACGCTGGCGAACGACGACTTCGCCTACGGCGGCAACGTGCCGGTGACCTTCAACTTCGACACCGGCTCCCTGGATGTCGTAGCCACTGTGTCGGCTCCGACCCTGGCTTCCGGCCAGGTCGACCGCGAGGTCTAATCTTCCTTCTTCCGAAACCGCTGGCTTGACCAGCGGTTTTTCCGTGTTCGAACACCGTGTCGGGGCCGTGTTATACGGTGTGGCGCATGGCAAAGAAACCCCGTGTGATCCACACCTGCACCGAGTGCGGCTACTCCTCCCCCAAGTGGCTCGGCCGCTGCCCCGAGTGCGGGTCTTGGGGAACGCTCCAAGAGGAGGCGCCGGCTGCTTCGGGCCCGGTGAAGACGTCCTCGCTGACACCGTCCGCTCCCGCGAGCCCGATCACGCAGGTCGAGGCTGCGGCAACGAAAACTGTAAAGTCCGGCATTCGGGAGCTGGACCGCGTGCTCGGCTCCGGTGTGGTGCCCGGCTCCGTGGTGCTGATGGCGGGCGAGCCCGGTGTGGGCAAGTCCACGCTGTTGCTGGAGGTGGCGTCGCGCTGGGCAAAGCAGGGGCGCAAGGCGCTCTACGTCACGGCGGAGGAGTCTGCGGGCCAGGTCCGCGCCCGCGCCGAGCGCACGGAGGCGCTGGTGGACACGCTGTATCTGGCCGCCGAGTCCAACCTGGACGTGGTGTTTGGGCACGTGGAGCAGCTGAAGCCTTCGTTGCTGATTGTGGATTCGGTGCAGACCATGCACGCCGCGGGCGTCGAGGGCGTCGCCGGTGGCGTGGCGCAGTCCCGCGCGGTCACTGCGGCGCTGACCACGCTGGCCAAGACCACGAACATCCCGGTGCTACTGGTGGGGCACGTGACCAAGGACGGCAACGTCGCCGGCCCGCGCGTGCTGGAACATCTGGTGGACGTCGTGTTGAACTTTGAGGGGGACAGGCAGTCGTCGCTAAGAATGCTCCGGGGTATTAAGAACCGCTTCGGCGCCACGGACGAGGTCGGCTGCTTCGAACAGACCTCCAGCGGCATCCGGGAGGTGCCGGACCCGTCGGGGCTGTTCCTGTCGCACCGCGGGAAAACGCCGGACGGCTCCGCGGTGACTGTGGCGATGGACGGCGTGCGCCCTATCCTCGCTGAGGTGCAGGCGCTGACCGTGGATCCGGTGAACAAGAGCCCGCGGCGCGTGGTCACCGGCCTGGATTTCAACCGGGTGCCCATGGTGCTGGCGGTGCTGCAGGCGCGCTGCGGGGAACGCACGAACGACAAGGACGCCTATGTGGCCACCGTCGGCGGGGTGAAGATCACGGAGACGGCCACGGACCTCGCGGTCGCGTTAGCAACGTGGTCGAGCCTGCATGAGAAGCCACTGCCTGCGAAAACGGTGGTTGTCGGCGAGGTGGGACTGGCAGGAGAGATCAGGCGGGTGCCAAACCTCGGCCGCCGCCTCCAAGAAGCGGCCCGCATGGGCTACACCAGTGCGATCGTGCCCGCCGGAGAGAAGCTGTCTATCGACGGCCTGACGGTCCGCCCCGTCTCCACCCTCGCGGAGGCGCTCGAGCGGCTTAGGTGATGTTGAAGGGGCTGGCGTCGGAGGCGTTGTCCCCGATCACGCCGTGCAGGAAGTAGGAGCCGGCCTTCACTTCCGGGCGGTTGTCGCACTGTCCCGGCTGCGATGCGGTGACGGACCAGCGGGCCTCCCAGCGTCGCTTCTCGCCCGGCGCGAACTCGACGTCGCCTGCCGCCACCGGCGGGTAGCAGTCGGTGTCGGACCAGATGCGGTCGTTGGTGGCCATGTCGTAGACCTCGAAACGCAGCAGGTTGTCATCCAGATCGATCACGCAGTCGGTGTCCGTGGGGTTTTCCACCTCCATGTAAAACACCGGCTGCACCCCAATGGCGTAAGAAGGCTGGTTGCTGGAGGCGTGGATCTCCAAGTCCGCCAGCTCGCAGGTGCCCTTCTTCACGGGAGCGGCGACGGTTTCCTCGCTCGTCTGGGTGGGGCTGGTCGGTTCGGCTGAGGAGGTCGTGCTCTCCTCGGAAAGCTGCACCGTCGGCTCGGTGGCCAGGGTGGTGGACGGTGCTTCCGACACGGTCTCGGGGGTGTTTTCTGTTTCGTCGGTCTTGCCGCTGCGGGCGAACGCGGACAGGCCCCACACCAAAAGCGCCACAACCACCAACAGGATGACGAGGGCCGCCACGCGGCGGCGCATGTAGATCTCCGGAGGCAGTGGGCGCTGGTTCGACATGCCTATAACTTAATCGCCGAAGTTTTCGTAGGTGGTCTCGACACGGCCGTCGGACAGGCGGTAGCGCGCACCCACCACGCCCACGGTCTTGTGCTTCAGCCCGGAAATGACGGACGGGATGCGGGCCACCAGGTGCTCTGCACCGTTGCGTGCGTGCGCCTGCTCCACCTGCTCGCCGCGGGTTTTCGCCTCGGCGACGGCCGGCGAGATTTTCTCCACGAACACGCGTGTCAGCCCCGGGGGGATGTCGCCGGACCCGAGTGCTTCCACGGCTGCCCCCACGGCGCCGCACTTCTCGTGGGCGAGGAAGAGCACGAGGTCGACGCCGAGGCCGTCGACGGCATACTCGACGGATGCCGACACTGCGGAGTCCACGCAGCCGCCGGCGGTGCGGATGACGAAGATGTCGCCGAAGCCGGCGTCGAAAAGCAGCTCAATTGGCACGCGGGAGTCGGAGCAGCCCACCACGCACACTGCCGGGTTCTGGCCGGAGGTGAGCTGCTGGCGGGTTGCGGGGTCGCGGCGCGGGTCCGCGGTGTTGCCGGTGGCGAAACGCTCGTTGCCGGCTTTCAACAGCTCCCACACTTCGCGGGGTGTGGAGGCGGCCTGGAGGTCGGTCACATTAGTCATAACCGCTATTGTTGCACGCATTGTGACGAATTTGCGCCCAAACAAGATCCTTTCCTGGTACCTAGCCAACGCTCGCGAACTGCCGTGGCGAAACTCGTCAACGTCTCCGTGGGGCGTGCTGCTCAGCGAGGTGATGAGCCATCAAACCCAGGTCGAGCGCGTCGCCCCGATCTGGCAGGAATGGATGCAGCGCTGGCCCACCCCGGCGGCGTTCGCGCAGGCGAGCACCGCCGAGGTTTTGCGTGCCTGGGGCAGTCTGGGCTACCCGCGCCGGGCGCTGCGTCTGAAGGAATGCGCGCAGGTCATCGTGGATGAGCATGACGGGGAGGTGCCGGAGGACGTCGATAAGCTGCTGGCGCTCCCCGGGATCGGCGACTACACCGCGCGGGCGGTGGCGTGCTTCGCGTACGGGAAAAACGTGCCGGTGGTGGACACAAACGTGCGGCGCGTGGTGGCGCGCGTGGAGCGCGGCGAGGCGCTCGGGGCGCCCGGCAAGAAGGAAATCGAGCAAGTTGCGGCGCTGTTGCCGGAGCAGAATGGCCCCGAGTTCTCTGTCGGGCTTATGGAGCTCGGCGCGCTCGTGTGTACCGCGCGAGCACCGAAATGCGGGGAATGCCCGGTGCGCTCTGACTGCGCGTGGCTCGCGGCCGGCAAACCGGAGGCGGAGGTGAAGAAGCGTGCTCAGCGCTTTGTCGGCACCGACCGCCAGGTGCGCGGCAAGATCATGCGTCTGTTGCGCGAGTCAGACAGTCCAGTCGAGCAAAAGCTTATCGACGACCTCTGGCACGACCCCGCACAGCTTTCCCGCGCACTATTTTCCCTGCTCGAAGACGGTCTGGCAGAGCAGGACGAGAAGGGTTACTTCCACCTGCCGCGGTAGTGGAGCCCGCCGGGCAGCTTCACGTACACGCCACCGCGGGAGTTGAAGGTGACGGGCCCGATCTTCTTCGACGCGGACACGCCGGACTTGGAGTAGTTGAGCCAGCTGCCGTCGCTGATCTTTTGGCGCTTGCGGTACTGAATTCCCATGGACGGGAGCTTACACTGCTTCCCATGCGTAAACGGTGGTGTCTTTTTGCTGTCCCGCTCCTGATTTGCCCCTCTGCGCACGCTGAGGATTTGAGTGCGGAGTCCCTGTCGTCGTTGTCGTCGGTTGGCTCGTCCACCTTCGAGGTGATCGGTGACGCGTCGTCGCTTTCGTCTCTCCCGGAGATGTCTTCGGAGGCGCTTGGCGGCGCGGCGGGGAACACTCCCGGAGAACTCGACGCGAAGAAGCGGGTGCTGGGGTCCAATGGCAAACGCATCCGCTACACCTCCGTCAACGAGCGCGGCGAGAAAGTGCCGGTCACCGGCGCACTGTACGACCGCCCGTTTGCGAAGGGCCTGATCGTTCTCGCCCCCGGCACGCGCGGCCTGGGCGACCAGTGCGCGCCGTCGGCGGCATCGTCGATGCTGTCCTCCCTCGGCCCGGACGGCACGGTGAACATCAACTATGAGGCGCCAATGGTGCAGATGCTTCTCGACGACGGCTACCGCGTGGTAGTCACGGACTACATGGGCCTGGGCACCGACGGCCTGCACACCTACCTCAACCGCGTCGACCAGGGCCGGGCGGTGATTGACGCCGCCCGCGCCGTAGCCAATCGCGGCGAAAAGGTGGCGTTCTGGGGCTACTCGCAGGGCGGTGGCGCAGCTGCGGCGGCCGCGGAGCTCGTCGGCGACTACGCCCCGGAGCTCAACGTGGTGGGGACGTTTGCCGGTGCTCCCCCGGCCGACCCCCTGGGCGTGCTGCAGCAGGCGTCCGCGCCGATGCTCACCGCCGTGGCCGGTTTCGCCGCCGCGAGTTTTTCGGATACCTACCCCGAATTCCACGAGGCTCTCGGCGAGTATCTCACCGACGACGGCAAGGCCCTGCTGGAGGATCTGAAAACGTCGTGCGTTGTCGATGCGTCGATGAACGCCCCGAAGATGGCCGGCGACATGTTCGTTGACGGCAAGACCTTCGCCGACATCGCGGAGGAAGACGAGCGCATCGGCAAATACCTCGAGCACAACAAGCTGGGCAAGGTGAAGCCGAACGCGCCGATCATGGTGCTGACCAACCCGGACGACGACCTCGTGCCGGAACCGCAGGCCACCCAGCTGGCCGAGGACTACTGCGCAATCGGCGCGGACGTGGAGTACCGCCGCGTGGTGGTGCCGGGGTCGCCGACGCAACCCTTGTCGTCCGGCCGCCGCGAGCTCACCCCGCGCGCGCCGGGCTCCGGCCACGCGCTGCCGCTCGTGCTGCAGACCGACAACGTCTCGGATTGGCTGTCCGACCGTTTCAAGGGCAGGCCCATGAAACAGGTGTGCCCCTCCGACCACCCCGAGTATGAGGTGGTGGAGGGGCTCAACGCCGTGGAGATCACCGCGATCGTGTTCTCCGTGCTGGGCGCGCTCGGCGCCCTGGGCTTGTGGGCTTACGCTTACACCGGCTCGGGGCCGTTGCCGTCCTTGCCCTCGTTGCCTTCGCTGCCCTTCTGATCGTCCTCGGCGGTGTCTCGCTCGTCCGGGAACTCTGAGGCCTCGGACTCCGGCTCGGTACGCTCTGGCTCGATGTCGCGGACCTCGTCCTCCGGCTCCACGTCGAAGGCCTCTGCAGGCAGCGGGCGCGGGCGCGGGGTGAAGGTGAACTTCGCGTCCGGGGCCGCCTTGCCGCGATCCTTGCGTGCAACCTCGACGTCGCCGTCCCAACCCTCGACGTCCACGGTGATGATCTCGCCGGCGCCGATTTCGCCGAACAGGATCTTCTCCGACAGGATGTCCTCGACCTCGCGCTGAATCGTGCGGCGCAGCGGGCGCGCACCCAGCACCGGGTCGAAGCCGCGGACCGCGAGCAGGTTCTTCGCGTTCTCGGTCAGCTCGATGCCCATGTCCTGCGCGGCCAGGTTCTTGTCCACGCGGCCGATGAGCAGGTCCACCATCTTGACAATCTCGTCCTGGTTGAGCTGCTTGAACACCACGATCTCGTCGATGCGGTTCAGGAACTCGGGGCGGAAGTGCTTCTTCAGCTCGTCGTGGACCTTGCCCTTCATCCGCTCGTACTGCGCCTCGGAATCCGTGGCGGTGTCCCCAGTGAAGCCCAGGCCGACCGGCTTGGAGATGTCGGAGGTGCCCAGGTTCGAGGTGAAGATCAGCACGGTGTTTTTGAAGTCCACATTGCGGCCCTGGCCGTCGGTGACGTGGCCCTCCTCGAGCACCTGGAGAAGCGTGTTGTAGATCTCCTTGTGCGCCTTCTCGATCTCGTCGAAAAGCACCACGCTAAACGGCTTGCGGCGCACCTTCTCGGTGAGCTGGCCGCCCTCCTCGTAGCCGACGTATCCCGGAGGGGCGCCGAAGAGGCGCGAGGCGGTGAAGCGGTCGTGGAACTCGCCCATGTCCACCTGGATCAGCGAGTCGTCGTCGCCGAAGAGGAACTCCGCGAGCGCCTTGGACAGCTCTGTCTTACCTACACCGGACGGGCCGGCGAAGATGAAGGAGCCGGACGGACGGTTCGGGTCCTTCAGGCCGGCACGGGTGCGGCGGATGGAGCGGGAAACCGCCTTGACTGCCTCGTCCTGGCCGATGATGCGCTTGTGCAGCTCATCTTCCATGTTGAGCAGACGGTTCGACTCGCTCTCGGTGAGCTTGAACACCGGGATGCCGGTCCAGTTGGCCAGCACGTCCGCGATCTGGTCCTCGCCGACCTCGGCGATCTCCTCCAGGTCGTCGGAGCGCCACTTCTTCTCCTTGGCGGAGCGCTCCTCTCCCAGCTTGCGCTCGGTGTCGCGCAGGCCGGCGGCTTTTTCGAAGTCCTGGGCGTCGATCGCCGCTTCCTTCTCCTTGCGAACCTCGGAGATGCGGTCGTCAACCTCGCGCAGGTCCTCCGGGGCGGTCATGCGCTTGATCCGCATGCGAGCACCGGCCTCGTCGAGAAGATCGACGGCCTTGTCCGGCAGGAAACGGTCGTTGATGTAGCGGTCCGACAGCGTCGCTGCCGCCTTGAGGGCATCGTCGGTGTAGGACACGCGGTGGTGCGCCTCGTAGCGGTCGCGCAGGCCCTTGAGGATCTGCACGGTGTCTTCCACGGACGGCTCGTCCACCTGCACAGGCTGGAAGCGACGCTCAAGAGCCGCGTCCTTCTCAATGTGCTTGCGGTACTCGTCAAGCGTGGTCGCGCCGATGGTCTGGAGCTCGCCGCGCGCCAGCTTCGGCTTCAGCAGCGAAGCCGCGTCGATGGCGCCCTCTGCGGCACCCGCGCCGACGAGGGTGTGAATCTCGTCGATGAACAGGATGATGTCGCCACGCTGGTTGATCTCCTTGAGCACCTTCTTCAGGCGCTCCTCAAAGTCGCCGCGGTAGCGGGACCCCGCCACCAGGGAGCCCAGGTCTAGGGAGTAGACCTGCTTGTCCTTCAGCGTCTCCGGGACCTTGCCGTTGGCGATGTCCAGAGCGAGGCCCTCAACCACGGCGGTCTTGCCCACACCGGGCTCGCCGATGAGCACCGGGTTGTTCTTGGTGCGGCGCGACAGCACCTGCATGACGCGCTCGATCTCCTTGTCGCGGCCGACAACCGGGTCGAGCTTGCCTTCCTTCGCGGCCGCGGTGAGGTTGCGGCCGAACTGGTCCAGCACCAGCGAGTTGGAGCGCTCGCCGCCCTGCGGGCCGCCACCAGCGCGCGGACCCGCACCGGCACCTGCGAAGCCCGGCTGCCCCTGCTGCGGGGACTCCGGGTTCTGACCCTCGCCGCCCTCGTAGCCGGACAGCAGTTGGATAACCTGCTGGCGCACGCGCGGCAGATCCGCGCCGAGCTTGATCAGCACCTGGGCCGCCACGCCGTCGCCCTCACGGATGAGGCCGAGCAGCAGGAACTCGGTGCCGATGTACTTGTGGCCCATCTGCAGGCCCTCGCGCAGGGAAAGCTCCAGCACCTTCTTCGCGCGCGGGGTGAACGGGATGTGGCCGGTCACCGGCTGGGTGCCGTGGCCGATGATGTCGATGACCTCGCGGCGCACGTCGTCGAGGTTGATGCCCATGGACTCGAGCGCCTTCGCTGCGACGCCCTCGCCCTCCTTGATCAGGCCGAGCAGGATGTGCTCGGTGCCCATGTAATTGTGGTTGAGCTCGCGCGCCTCCTCCTGTGCAAGGACGATGACGCGACGGGCCCGGTCGGTAAACCGCTCGAACATGTGGCTGACCCCTTCTTTCCTAAATCAGTTGTCCACCACCATAACGCCGGGGTCCGACATCACTTCCCTGGTTTGTTCGCGCATACCCGCCTGATCGTCGATATTCGCAGGTGAGAGGCGATGTTCACCCTTAGCGAACAGGCCGGAAATACACATCCTCGTGGGCCTGCAGCCGGGGTTGAAAGGGTGCCCGCACGAGGGGCAGGACGCGCCGTATTCGGCATGCGTCATCATGCGCCCACACGCGCCGCACATCACGGCGGGCAGTTGCCTATCGACGGGCACGAAACCGTGATCGGCCAACTCGTCGTGGCATAGCGAACAGGCCCACAATTTCTCGCAGGCCCCGCACGTGTTGGCAACGACGTCCCACTCGGAATGCCAATGTGCGCACCGGCCCTGCGGGTCGACATCCACACCGTGGATCGTCATGAGTTCGCAGGGATGACCGCGCCGGCGTACTTCCCCCGGATCCATTCGGAGGTTTCCGCGGAGGTCAGGTCCGCCGCGAGCTTGTCCATACGCGGGTCTTCGGCGGCATCGACGTTCGCGACAAGGATGTTCACGTACGGGTTGTTCTCCGGGCTTTCCGCAATGACGGAATCTTCCACCGGGTTCAGCCCCGCTTCCAGTGCGAAGTTAGAAGAGGCGACCACGCCGTCAACAGAGTCGTCGGACAGGGACTGGATCACGATGGTGTCGTCGACCGGGACAATCTGGATGTCCTTCGGATTATCCGTGATGGACTGGAGGTTGATCTTGGACACGTTGGTCGGATCGATTTCCTGGTCCAGGCTGATCACACCGTTCGTTTCCAGCAGGATCAGCGCGCGTGCAAGGTCCGACGGCGAGTTCGGGGTCACTACCTTGGCTCCCTGCGGAAGCTTGTCGATGGAATCGATGCTGGTGGAGTACATCCCCATCGGCTCGATGTGCACGCCAGCGACGTTCACCAGCGTCTCGCCAGTCTCATTCTCCCAGTCGTGCAGGTACGGCGGGTGCTGGTAGAAGTTCGCGTCCGCGGAACCATTGGACACCGACATATTCGGATCCGGTCCGCCGGGCACGACTTTGATGTCCAGCTCGTAGTCCGGGTTCGCCTCGTCCACGTACCGCAATATCTCAGCGTGCGGGGTGGCCGCGGCGAGCACGGTAATCGGCTCGTCGCTCCCAGATTCGGTTGAACACGCGGCCACACTCAGGCCCAGCGCTGTGGCTAACGCGGCTGCTGCGAAACGCCTCATGAAACTCTCCTCAGACAAATGAACTGTGCTGTCTATACAGATTAGACAGCACAGTTCATTTCCGGAAGATTTACTTACAGCAGATCTTTCAGCACCGGATCGGCGAGGTTTAGCACAGCCTCGCGGGCGCCCGCGGCAGTGCGGGCATCAACGGCGAAGTTGGCCATCTGGCGGCAGGTGTCGAAGTCGTGCAGGCGCAGCGCGGCGCGCACGGCGTTGACTTTGCCCGGGGCCATCGACAGGGACTTCACACCGAGGCCCACCAGCACGAGCGCCATCAGCGGGTCGCCGCCCGCCTCGCCGCACACGCCGACCGGCTTGCCGGTGGCTTCGCCGCCGCGGCAGGTCTCGCGGATCATAGACAGCACCGCGGGCTGCCACGGCGAGAGCAGCTCGGCCAGTTCGCCCTGCATGCGGTCCGCGGCCATCGTGTACTGGGACAGGTCGTTGGTGCCGATGGAGGCGAAGTCCACCTCCTCCAACACCTGCCCGGCGCGGATTGCGGCCGCCGGGGTTTCCACCATTACGCCGACCTTTGTCAGGCCGGCTCCGCGGGTGCGCTCGGCGAACCACTTGGCTTCCTCCACGGTGGCGACCATCGGCGCCATGACCCAGAGCTCGGAGTCGGGAACATTATGAGCTGCGTTCGCAAGCGCCTCTAGCTGGGTGTCCAGAAGGTCCTCGCGCGCCTGTGAGAGGCGCAGGCCGCGACGGCCCAACGCCGGGTTTTCTTCCTCACCAAGGTCCGCGAACGACAGCGGCTTGTCCGCGCCCGCGTCCAGGGTGCGCACCACCACGCGGCGGCTGCCGAAGGCTTCGAGCACCTTCGTGTAGGTGTCGGTCTGCTCTTCCAGGCTGGGTGCGGAGTCGCGGTCGAGGAAGAGGAATTCGGAGCGGAACAGGCCGGAGCCTTCGAGGTCGTAGTCCGCTGCCTTCGCGGCGTCTTCTGCGGTGCCGGTGTTGGCCAGCAGCTTGACCTTGTACCCGTCGCGGGTAGCGCCCTCGCCGGAGGAACCGGCCAGGGCTGCCGCGCGGCGGCGGGAGCGCTCCTCGAGTTCCTCCACGTCCGATGCGTTCGGTGCGACGATGACCTCGCCGACTCCGCCGTCGAGGGCGACCAGCGGAGCGTCCACAGTCGCGTCAGCGATGCCCTTGACCTGCACAGCGCACGGAATGCCCAGCTGCGCGGCCAGGATGGCCGTGTGCGAGGTCGCGCCGCCCGCCTCGGTGACGATGCCGAGGACGAAGTCTTTGTCCAGCGTTGCCGTCTCCGCCGGCGCGAGGTCGTGCGCGATCAGGATGGACGGCTCGGTCAGGTCCGGGATCCCCGGCTCGGGCAGTCCCCGCAGGCGAGCTGTGGCGCGGTCACGGATGTCGTAGAGGTCGGTAACACGCTCCGCCATGTAACCGCCGATCTTGCGCAGCTTGTTGGCGTAGAGCTCCACCGCGTCGTGGATCGCCTTCGTCGGGCCGGCGCCCTTCTTCAGCTCTTTGTCGATGCCGCGGATGAGGCCCTTGTCGGTTGCCAAGGCAGCCGTCGCATCCAGCACGGCCTTCGCCGAGTCCGAGTTGGCGTGCTCGGCGCGTGCGGAGAGCGAAACTGCGACGTCGTTAAGCACAGTGCGAATACGCTCGCTGTCGGCTGTCGGATCGGTGGAGGCGGGCTCGTGCTCGTCGATACCCACTGCGGGCGTGACCACGGCGATCGGACCAGACGCGGTGCCGGCCGATACGCCGATGCCGTGCAGAACGGTGCGGTTAGACATTCGTGTTCACCTCAGTTGTGACCTCGAGAATCGGATCGCCAGCGACGACGGTGCCGTCTGCAACGTCATTGACGCCGCCGAGCTTCTTCGAGTTCACCACTGTAGTGATAACCGTTGTGTCCACGCCGTGGCCAGCGATTACGGCGAAGTCAACCTCCGCCAGCGGGTCGCCCGCGTTGACCATCTGCTTCTTCTCTGCCAGCGGGGTGAAACCCTCGCCGCCGAGCTTGACGGTGTCCACGCCGATGTGGACGAGCAGCTCCACACCATCGTCGGTCTTGATGCCGTAGGCGTGGCCCGTCTTCGCCACGGAAATCACCTTGCCGGCCGCCGGAGCAACCACGGTGAGCGTGGTGTTTTCGGGGGTCACGCCGACCGCCTGGCCGAGTGCGCCGGAGGCGAATGCGGCATCGGAAAGCGCTTCCATCGCAACAACCTCGCCCGCAACGGGTGCGAGCACAGTGGCATCCGCATTGCTTTCCGACGTCAGCTTCGCCGGGTCATCCGTGGCCGTGACTTCGTCCTCGACCAGCTCGGCCTCCTCGGCCTCGTCGGCATTGCGTGCGGCAGCAGCGCGGGCGAGCGCCTCCGCCTTCTCCTCCGGGGTGCGGTAGTCCGTGACAAGGATGATGAAGAACGCGGTGAAGAAGGCCACCGCGATGGCGAGCATGTAGACCCACTTCGGGTCGAACACGAACATGGTCGGCAGCGAAGTGAACACGAACGCGTTCGTCTTCACGCCACCGAACGGGGTGCCCAGGATCGCGATGGTCAGGCCGCCGGTGAAGCAGCCCACGAGCATGCGCGGGTAGATCTTCTTGTAGCGCAGGTGGATGCCGTAGAGCGACGGCTCAGAGATTCCGCCGAGCAGGCCTGCGGCGAGCGCGGAACCGGACGTCTGGCGCATGAGCGGGTCGTGGTCGCGGATGGACAGCGCGAGCACCGCGGCGGTGGCGCCGAAGCAGGCGAAGTTCCACGCACCCATCGGGCCCTGGATGAAGTCGTACCCGAGGGTGTCAATGTTGACCAGCATCAGCGCGTTGAGTGGCCAGTGCAGTCCCAGCGGCACGAGGAACGGGTACAGCATCGGAATCAGCAGGGCGAAGATGAACGGCGCGTTGCCGTTCATCCAGGCCAGCCCGGTGCCGATCCAGGCGCCGAGCAGGTAGCCGAACGGGCCGATGAGGAACGCGGTCACCGGGATCATGATCAGCATGGTGAGAAACGGCACGAAGACCATGTGCACTGCGGAGGGGATGATTTTCTGCAGCCCCTTATAAAGCAACGCAGCGACCGCGGCCATGATCAGCGGCACGAAGACGTTGCCGTCGTAGCCGTTATGGATCATGGGCAGGCCGAAGACGTCGACAACGCCGGTCGGCTCGCCGAAGAGCTCCACCACGCGCGCTTCGGGGTGGTCGGCCAGTTCCATGAAGTTCGGGGTGAACAGCGCCAGCATGATCGCGGCCGGCACCCACGGGTCGATGTCCAACTTCTTACCCGCGTTGTAGGCCACCGCCACCGGCAGGAAGAAGAACACGGAGTTCCACATTGCATCCACGAACTGCCAACCCGGGCTCTTCACTTCCGCGTGGAAGTTCACAAGGTGGAATGCGTCGAGCACCGCGGCGAACGCGATGATCAGCGACGCGCCCAGTAGCACGCCAAGGATTGGGCGGAAGGAATCGGAGAGGTACTCGAAAAACGCGTCCAGCCACGGGACCTTGCCCTTGGCCTTGTCGCGCTGCTGGGCTTTGAGGTCCTCGTTGGACACGTCGCGGTTCGCTAGTTCCGGCAAGCGGTTCATCGCGTTGTACACGCTGGCCACGTCGCCACCGACGATGACCTGGTAATGGCTGCCGCCCTGCGGGACCGCACCCATCACCTTCGGGTTTGCCTCGAGGCGGTCCTTGTCGGCCAGGGAGACGTCGTTCAGCTCGAAGCGAAGACGCGTCGCGCAGTGCGTCATTGACGCGATGTTGTCCGCCCCGCCGATGCCGGCGAGGATATCGGCAGCCTGATCCTGCAGGCTTGCCTTGGTGGTGGCCATGCTGGTGCTCCTTCCAACCACAAAAGATTGATCGCACCAAACTTTAGTTGGTTATAACCACCACACACAACTGCCCGGTTTAGGCCTCCGGCTTCACCATCGGGAAGAGGACGGTCTCGCGAATGCCCAGGCCGGTCAGGGCCATCAGCAGGCGATCCACGCCCATGCCGCAACCGGCTGTCGGGGGCATGCCCTGCTCCATCGCTGCGAGGAAGTCCTCGTCGAGCTGCATCGCTTCGTCATCGCCGGCGCTGGCCAGGCGGGCCTGGTCCTCGAAGCGCTCGCGCTGGATCACCGGGTCAACCAACTCGGAGTAGCCGGTGGCCAGCTCGAAACCGCGGACATACAGGTCGAACTTCTCGGTCACGCCGGGTTTGTCGCGGTGGTCGCGGGTCAACGGCGAGGTCTCCACGGGGAAGTTGACCACGAAGGTCGGCTCGTAGAGCTGGTCGGAGCACAGCTCCTCCCAGATCTCCTCCACCAGCTTGCCGTGCAGCCAGCCGGCGTTTTCCGGCACCTTCAGGCCGATGGTTTCCGCGATGTCCTTGAGCGTGTCCACGTCGGTGTCGATGGTCACTTCCAGCTGTCCCGGGAACTTGCGCTGCAGCGCCTCGTTCAAGCTCGGGTACATCTCCAGGACCTTCCACTCGCCGCCGAAGTCGTACTCCGTGCCGTCCGCGAGCGTGACCTTCTGGGAGCCGAAGACTTCCTCGGCGCAGAATTGCACAAGGCCCTTCATGGTGGCCGCGCCGTCCTTGTAGGTGCCCCACGCCTGGTAGGTCTCCAGCATGGTGAACTCCGGGGAGTGGGAGGAATCCACGCCCTCGTTGCGGAAGTTCCTGTTGATCTCGAAGACGCGCTCGATGCCGCCGACCACAGCACGCTTGAGGTAGAGCTCCGGCGCGATGCGCAAGTACAGGTCGATGTCCAGCGCGTTGGAGCGGGTGACAAACGGACGTGCCGCGGCACCGCCGTGCAGCGTCTGCAGCATCGGCGTCTCAATCTCGACGAAGTCCAGACCCGTGAGGTACTTGCGCACAGCAGCGATGACCTTGATGCGGGTCATGGCGTTGGTGCGCGCGTCCTCGCGCATGATCAGGTCGGTGTAGCGGCGGCGCACCCGCTGCTCCTCGTTCATCTCCGCGAACGCCACCGGCAGCGGGTTAAGCGACTTCGAGGCCATATGCCAGGACTTCGCCATTACGGACAGCTCGCCGCGACGCGACGAGATGACCCGGCCGCGCACGGAGACGATATCGCCCAAGTCCGTGTCGGCCTTCCACTGCCCAAGCGCCTCTTCGCCGACCTCAGCCAGGGAAAGCATGACCTGCAGTTGAGTGCCGTCACCCTCTTGCAGGGTGGCGAAGCACAGCTTGCCGGTGTTGCGCTGGAACATAATGCGACCGGCAACGGCAACTTCGTCCTGCGTCTCCTCGCCCGCTTCCAGCGTGCCGTCGTACTTGGCGCGAAGGTCCTTCAGAGACGTAGTGCGGTCGACTTCGACGGGGTAGGCGTCCCGCCCTTCGTCGATAAGCCTCTGCCTCTTCTCCCGGCGGATTTGCTGCTGCTCTGAAAAGTCCTGCGTAGTCACGGCGAATAATCGTAGCTTATTCGCACACCGGGAGGTCCAGTCGCTGGTTCTCCGCGTCGAAACCGTTCACGATGAACAGGTACTCGGGCTTGTCCTGCGGCGTCATCACGTACGCCGGCGGGTTTGCCTCCGGCAGCTCGTGAGAGTAAATCGTGCACTCGCCGGAGCCCAGGACCACGGCCTCACTCGGGTCCGGCACCGCATCGTCGCGGTCGGACTCGGAGGCGTACTGCGCGACGGAAACACCCAGCTCATCGTTAGCGCAACGGATCTTACCCACCTGGTCGGTGTCCAGCGAGCCCGGCTCGCAGACAAGGTCCTTCCAGCCCTTCTGGCCCGCGCGCTCAGACACAACCTTCGGGTAATCTTCCGCGATCTGCGCCTCCGCGCCGGACCACTCGTCCCCGCGGTGGGTGCTCCAGTACCACAGCGCCGCCAGCGCAATCAGCAGCAGCGCGAGGATGGCGATGATCCACGGCCACGGCGCAGTCTTCTGCTTCTGCTCTGTCGGCACCGTGCGCACGTAGTTGCCGTCCGTGCCGTAAGCGTAGGGCTCCGGCGGCTTGCGGTAGCCGTCTTGCGGGCGCGGCGCCACGGACTGGTCGGGCGTTGCAATCTCCACGTGCTCGGCCGGGGCGGTCTCCAGCACGCCGGCGCAGGTGCGCGCCCCGGAGCGCGGTTCGTCGCCGGTCATCAACGCAACCACGTTGGCGAACTTGTCCACGTTGCCCTTCGCTGCCGCCTCGTCGCTTTGCGCCGGGTCGGTGCTCGGGCCCACAAGGGTGAGCTTGACCGGGGTGGTGGACCACTGCGGCTGCACCAGGAGACGCTCCGGGGTGATGGAGCGCGAGACGAAGCCGGACAGGCCCTTCAAGTCGTAATCGTCGATCGCCTCGGCCACCGGGGCGAGCAGGTCGCGCACCTCCTGCGGGGTGAACGTGGCGCCCTTTTTTGCAATCAGCTCCGACAGCGGGGTACCGGTGGGCGCCTCACGCAAGACGAACAGCTTGCCGTCCTCGGTAGTGCCCACGCTGCGCGGCTGGAAGGCGCCAGGGTGCGCAGCCAGGGCGAGGCGGGAGTTCAGGGTGTTGACTTCGTCGCCGATCGCGGAATCCACGGGGGCGCTGAAGACCTCCACTTCAACACCGTGACCTGTGTCGTCGGTGGCGGTGTAGAGCGTGGACGTCTCGGTGCTTCCAGTTTGCGCAACCTGCTCCGGGGTGAAGGTGAACCCGAAGCGTTCTGCGAGCATTCCGGCGATGGTGGCGTTGGACATGCGCGAGAGTCTACCGGGTGTCATGCTTCAACGTGTTTGAAGCCGACCCCCAGCGGCAGACCCACGTTGTCCATCAGGTGCACCCCGCCCAGATCCACCGCTCCGAGCAGGCGCGCGTCGCCCTCTGCGGGCGCCTCGCGCATCGCTAGATCGCGCAGCTCCAGATACGCCGGGGTGACGCCTGCGGCCTCGAGGACCCCGCGGGCGGTTTCGAGGACTCGCGCTTTTCCGTGCTCCGCGGCGTGCGCCCCGGCTGTCAGCGCGGCCGAGAGCGCGAGTGCAGCTTCCCGCTTATCGACGGCGACACGCGCGTTCCTGTTCGACAGCGCCAACCCATCGGGGGTTCGCACCGTGGGCACGCTGTGGAGCTTGCACTCCATGCGCAGCCCGGACACCGCATACTGGGTTGCCACCAGCACCTCGAAGTCCTTCTCCCCCAGCACCACGTCCGTGGCGTGGGTCGCGTTGATCGCGGCGAGGATCCGCGCGACCTCTTTCTGGGTGAGCTGCGGATCTTCCAGCGGTTCCACGCCGGAATCCACCCGCACGCTTGTGGCCAGCTCCCCGTGGAAGACCACGTCCACCTTCTCCCGGGCGAAGACCTCAGGGACCTCGGCGCCCGAGAACGTGACCACCACGTAGGAGCCGAGCAGCGACTTCGCCGCGCGGATGAGCTCCACGTGCCCGCCGTGGATGTCCGCGCCCAACGGCACCACAACCACCGATTTGCCAATCTTGCGGAACGCCCGGCCGTAGGTGGCCAAGAGCTTCTCGTCGGTGACCACCACTGCCTGGCCTGGTTCAAAAGCCATTTATCCTCCCTCGTATTTCTGAATCACCCATAGCTCGGTGTCGGTGTCCTGGTCCACCTCACCACGCCTGCGCACAAGATCAACAAACAGGCGGCGAACGCCCGGATCCGGCAACGCCTGAACGAGTTGATCCAGCTGCTGCGTGTCGTGGGCATGTCGTGGCGCCGGCGGGGCTTGGAAGAACTGCTGCGCGACCGCGTCGAACCCCGGCACTGCCTCAGCGAGGATCGCCTGCGCGTCGTCGCGGATGACGGATTCCAACGCCCGCAGCTCCTGGGCGGCGGCGATCGCGGGGCGTGCATCGTCGTTAATGCGCAAGCTCACCCCGCCAATTTCCGTGATGAGCAACCCCACCACCGTTTCGCCGAGCTCGTCGGCCGCCGAGGTCACCCACACGTTGTCGAAGATGTTGTGGGCGCACATGGTGATCGCCTGGGCGGTCTCCACGTCGTCGAGCAGCTGCTGGCCCTCGTCCAGCGCGGTGTGCAAAAACATCTGCCGCGGCCGGGCGTGGTCGGCGAGGGTTTCGCAGGCGGTACGGATGTCGGCCGAAGGTGCGTCGAGAAGCACAAGGTCCACGTGCGCGATCGCGCCGGGGTCACTGTGGATGTCCAGAGGGCGCACCGTGTGGCCGGCGCGCTCGAAGCGCTCCGCAAGCGGCGAGACGCCGAACACCGCCCCCACCAACAGGCGAGGCGGCATCTACTTCCCCTGGCGAGCGAGCAGCTCGGCGACGGAAACCGCGCCCTCTCCCCGCTCATCGGCGCGACGGCGGCCAGAACGGCGTTCGGGCTTCGGCTCGGGTACTGGTTCCGGGGTTGGTTCTGGGGTTGGTTCTGGCGCTGGTTCTGCTTTCGTCTTCTCCGCTTCCCGCTCGTTGATCAGGTCGGACAGCGGGTTGCGCGCCGGGCGCGCGGACGGCTGGGTGCCGATGCGGCCCGCGATCGCGTCCGAGCTCGGCGCGCCGGTCGGGCGGGAGGGACGCACGCGACTGATCACGACGGTGTCGTCCGTGGATGGGCTGTGCGCCGGCTGCGGTTGCGGCTCCGGGGTTGGTTCTGGTTCTGGGGTTGGCTCTGGCTTCGACTCCAGCTCGCTGATGCGGCGTGCGCGAGCCTGCACCGCGGCGGGCTCGTACTCGAAGACGCGGCCGTTGAGCTCCTCCAGCTGGGCGCGCAGCGCCTGGATCTGCTCCTGCAGCTCGCGCAGTGTCTCCACATCCACGGAAGACCCGCTCGGCCGGGCCTCGAGCTCTTCCCGGTGGCGCTGCTCCTGCTCCTGGATGCGCTGCTCAGCGGCCGCGGCCTCAGACGCAGCGGCGTCGCGGTCACGGCGCACCTTGGAGTTGATCAGGATCCCGGCGGCACCAGCCCACAGCGCGAAGATCAGCGCGACTTTCAGCGCGTTGGCGGAGTTGGTGAACAGCATGACCACGGTGCCGATGACAGCGACCACAAAAGGCACGATGACCCACAGGCTCGCGCGGTCTGGGGACGCATTCTGGGCACTCATGCCCAACACTCTAGCTAACGCCTTGGCCCTCGTTGGGCGGCGACACCTCGCAGTTTTTCTCTAACCAGATTCCGGCCGCGCACAGGGCGATTCCGCCCAGGGTGCCGGCGGTCAGCGGCGGGACGTCGCCGGGCGCCGCCTCGAGCACGCCGAGTTTCGTCACCACAAAGCTCAGCGTGCCGCCGTACAGGCCGCCGAAGACCGCGCCGGCCCAAGCGCTCGCCTTCCCGAAGACCATGAAATTCGCCGCCTGCATGGGGTTGAGCTGGCTGCGGTCCAGCCCAACCTTGCCTTCCTTGCGGCGCTTGCGCACCACCAGCGCGAGCCAGGCGGCGATGACTGCCATCACCCACAGCGACAGCGGCACCACCATGCTGAGCGATTCCAGCAGGTTATAGAACCGGCGCACCAGGATCACCGCCGCAGCCGCGCAGAACCCGGCGACGGCGATCAACCCTTCGTACGGCGTGCGCTTCATAGCTTGCGCACCCCCTGGTCCTCGAGGTTGTCGAGCAGCCCGCTTACCGACGCTCCGTTCAACCGCGCACCTGGATCCATCTCGAGCCAGGGCTCGAGCACAAACTGGCGCAGATGCGCCCGCGGGTGCGGCACGGTCAGCTCCGGGTCGTCCGAGGTGTAGCCCGCAATCCAGATGATGTCCACGTCCAACGTGCGCGGACCCCAGCGCTGATCGCGGACGCGGTTGGCGCGCTGCTCCAGCTTTTGGCAGCGGGCTAGAAGTTCGTGCGGGGTGTCGTCCACGTCCACCAGCAGGGACTGGTTGAGAAAGTCCGGCTGGTCCGTGTTTCCCCACGGCGCGGTGGCGTAGATGGAGCTCGCGGCGAGGGTTTCGCCGGCGAACTCGTCGACCACCGTCTGCAGGTGGGCGCGCGCGTCGCCCATGTTGGACCCGGAAGACAGCACGGCACGCATTGGCTACATCCGCTTCCGGGAGCGGCGGGCCACCACCGCGACGTCGTCGAACACCGCCGGGATCGGCGCGTGCGGCTTGTGCAGGGTGACCTCCACGGCGTGCAGCGCGTCGTAGCTGCGCATGGCGGTCTCTGCGATCTCCACCGCCACCGTCTCAATCAGCTGGCGCGGGGTGCCGGTGGCGATCTTTAAAGCCGTGTCTGCCAGCTCCGCGTAGTTGACGGTCTGCGTCAGGTCGTCGTCCTTAGCCGCGCCCGCGAAGTCGAGCCAGCACGTGATGTCCAGAGAAAACGCCTGCCCGAACTCGGTTTCGTGGTCGAGCACGCCGTGGTTGGCGTGGAATGCAAGGCCTTTAAGTTCGATCCGGTCAGCCATTTCTCCACCTTTCTGCCACGTCTACCGCGTCGCGCGAGACCGCCACCTCGTGCACCCGCACGCACCAGGCACCAGCCTGGGCGGCAAGGGCGGTGACTGCCGCGGTGGCCGGGTCGGCGTCGATAGGCGAATGCTCCAGGCCACGCTGCTGGCGGATTTCCATGAGGAAGCGCTTGCGCGAGGCGCCGACGAGGATGGGAAACCCGCTCGCGATGAACTCCGGCAGCGAGTTGAGCAGCGCCCAGTTGTCCGCGGCCGTCTTGGCAAAGCCCAGGCCCGGGTCCAGGGTGATCTGGCTTTCGTCCACGCCGGCAGCGGTCGCCTTATCGACGAGCTCCGCCAGCACCTCGTGCACATCCCCCACCACGTCACCGCCGTGATCCGCCGCGCCGGAGGCGTTGACGAAAGCGTCCGCGCGCCAGTGCATCAGGCACACCGGCAGCTGCATCTCAGCCATCACGCGGTACATATCAGCGTCCGCCAGGCCGCCGGAGACGTCGTTGATCAGGTCCACGCCCTCCTCGGCCGCTGCCAGGGCGGTGGCGGCGCGCATGGTGTCCACGGAGGTGCGGATCCCGTCGGCGTGCAGAGCACGGATCACGGGGCGGATACGCTTTGCCTCCACCTCCGCGGGGACACGGGTGGCACCGGGGCGGGTCGATTCCGCACCGACGTCGATGATGTCCGCTCCCAGGCGCACCAGCTCGTGGGCGTGCGCGATGGCGTCGTCCGTTGCGAGCCACTTGCCGCCGTCTGAAAACGAATCCTCCGTGACATTGACAATGCCCATCACACTCGTGCGCCCAGGCACGGTCAGATCGGCAACGGTAGTCATCTTCTATCCCCTAATCAGGCTCAGCACTTCCGCGCGCGAAGCCGCATTGTTCTGGAAGCCGCCGCGCACCGCCGAGGTGGTCGTGGTCGCGCCCGGCTTGCGGATCCCGCGCATGGCCATGCACAGGTGCTCGCACTCGATGACCACGATAACCGCAGAAGCATTGAGCTTCTCGACGATCGCGTCCGCAATCTGCGCCGTCAACCGCTCCTGCACCTGCGGACGCTTCGCGTACATGTCCGCCACCCGCGCCAGCTTGGACAGGCCGGTGACCTTGCCCTCCGGGCCCGGGATGTAGCCGATATGCGCCTCGCCGTAGAACGGCACCAGGTGGTGCTCGCAGGTGGAATAGATCGGGATGTCGCGCACCAGCACCAGCTCGCGATGGTTCTCGGAGAACGACTTCTCCAGGTGCACCTTCGGATCCTCGTGCAGGCCCGCAAAGACCTCCTCGTAGGCGCGCGCGACGCGGGCCGGGGTTTCCACCAGGCCCTCGCGGTCCGGGTCTTCGCCGACCGCGATGAGCAGCTCGCGCACAGCTGCCTCTGCGCGCTCTCGGTCGAAGTTCGCCTTAGTCATCGTCCCTCCTGTGCTTCGGCGCGCGCTCCTCGCGCGGCAACTGGGTGGTCTCCGCATCCGGGGTGGTCTCCGGTTCCGGGCTGCGGGCGGCGTGGTCCGGCCGCTCGTTTTCCGGCAGGCGGAAGCCGATCTGTTCGGTCTTTTCCGTCGGGTAGTTGCGGGTGCCCGGGTGCTGCTCCTTCGGCGCTCCCTTGTACGTCCAGCCCTCCGGCGGTTTCGGGCCGCCGTATTGCGGCGGGTTGTGCTTTGGCTGCTGCCAACGGGTGGAGCCCTTCCTCGGCGCCGGGTTTTGCTCCGCCTCGCGTTCCTTCCGGCGGCGCTCGCGGGTGGCCTTGGATGCCTCCAGGATGGAGAAGCGCTTCGGCGGCTCCTCGCCACGCTCCTTGGCAATCTCCACCGGGGTCTTCACCGGCTCGCGGTCCGACTGGCGCCCGAAGCGCGCGTCGTGCGCCGGCAGTGGCGGCCGGACCGGCTCGACGGTGTCGAAGATGGCCTCCAGATCGCCACGGCGCAGCGTTTCCTTCTCCAGGAGCTTCGAAGCCAGTGTGTCCAGCTCGTCGCGGTAGCGCTCGAGGGTGCTGTAGGCGACCTTGTGCGCTTCGTCGAGAAGCATCTGCATCTCCTCGTCGATCTTGGCCGCCACCGCCGGCGAGTACTCCAGGGAGCCGCCAGAGGCCCGGCCGGAGAAGGGATCGCCCTGCTCCTGGCCGTACTTCACCGGACCGAGCGCGGAGGTCATGCCGTATTCGGTGACCATCGCACGGGCGATTTTCGTCGCCTGCTCGATGTCGTTGGACGCGCCCGTGGTCGGCGCGCCGAAGACCAGCTCCTCGGCGGAGCGCCCGCCCATGGCAAACACCATGCGGGCGAACAGCTCGTCGCGGGTGTACATGCCCTTGTCGTCCTCGTCGGCGGTCATGGCGAAGCCGCCTGTGCGGCCACGGGCGAGGATGGTCACCTTGTACACGCGCTCAATGTCTTTCAGCGCCCACGCGGCGAGGGTGTGGCCGCCCTCGTGGTAGGCGGTGACCTTCTTCTCGTGCTCGGAGATGACCTTGCTGGAGCGGCGTGGGCCGCCGATGACGCGGTCCGTGGCCTCCTCCAGGGCATCCGCGGTGATCACGTTGCCGCCGATGCGGGCGGTCAGCAGCGCGGCCTCGTTGAGCACGTTGGCCAGATCAGCGCCGGACATGCCGGCGGTGCGCTTGGCCAGGGCGTCGAGCGAGACGTCGTCTGCAAGCGGCTTGTTCTTGGCGTGCACCTTGAGGATCTGCGCGCGGCCTGCGATGTCCGGGTTGGTCACCGGGATCTGGCGGTCGAAGCGGCCGGGACGCAGCAGCGCCGGGTCCAGAATGTCCGGGCGGTTCGTCGCCGCAATCAGGATCACGCCCTCGCGGCCGGAGAAGCCGTCCATTTCCACCAGCAACTGGTTGAGGGTCTGCTCGCGCTCGTCGTGGCCGCCGCCCATGCCGGAGCCGCGCTGGCGGCCCACCGCGTCGATCTCGTCGACGAAGATGATGCACGGGCTGTTCTCGCGGGCCTGCTTGAACAGGTCGCGCACACGGGAGGCACCCACGCCGACGAACATCTCCACGAAGTCGGAGCCGGAGATGGTGTAGAACGGCACACCCGCCTCGCCTGCCACGGCGCGTGCGAGCAGCGTCTTACCGGTGCCGGGCGGGCCGTATAGGAGCACGCCGCGCGGGATCTTCGCGCCGAGCTTTTCATACACGGTCGGGTCGGTAAGGAAGTCCACCACCTCGTGCAGCTCGTCCACCGCCTCGTCGGCGCCGGCGACATCCGCGAACGTGTTGGTCGGGTTGTCCTTGGTCAGCTGCTTCGCCTTCGAGCCGCCGATGCCGAACGGCCCGCCGCCGCCCGCCTGCATGCGGTACATGAAGTAGAAGATCAGGCCGAATACCAGGATCATCGGCAGCATGAATCCGAGCATGGACATCAGGAAGGATTCCTGCGTCACGTTCGTCTCATACTTGTCCGCGCCGGATTCGCGCACCGCGCCGAAAATCTCCGGGGTGGTGCGCGCCGGGTACTGCGCGGAGATCGCCTCAACACCCTCGCGCTCATCCACGGTGATCGGTTCGCGCAGGTCTATGCGCACGCGCTGTTCGCGGTCGTCGATCTGCACCTCTTCCGCGTTGTGGTTCTGCAGCTGCTCAATGGCAACAGAAGTGTCCACACGCTGGTAGGCGCGGGAATCGTCCCCGATCAACGTGAGCAGATAGAGGACGATCAACGCGATGGCGCCAATGACGCCCCACCGCAAAACCTTTTTATTTTTGCTCATAAACCTTTGTTCTAGTCAGCGTCCGAGTACACGCGCGGGTGCAGCGTGCCCACATACGGCAGGTCCCTGTAACGCTCGGCGTAATCCAGGCCGTAGCCGATGACAAACTCGTTGGGAATATCGAAGCCGATGTCCAGCAGATCAATCTTGGCCGTCTGCACCTCCGGCTTGCGCAGAAGAGTAACGACTTCGAGGCTCTTCGGGTTCCGGTTGCGCAGATTGCGCAGCAGCCAGGACAGGGTCAGGCCGGAGTCGATGATGTCTTCCACCACGAGCACGTCGCGGCCAGCGATCTCTTTGTCCAGGTCTTTCAAGATGCGCACCACGCCGGAGCTCGTGGTGGAGTTGCCGTAGGACGACACGGCCATAAACTCCATTTCCGCCGGGATGGTCAGTTTGCGCGCGAAATCGGTGAGGAAGAACACCGCGCCCTTAAGCACGCACACCAGGATCAGGTCTTCGTCCGAGTCGCGGTACTTCTCCGAGACCATGTCCGCCAGCTCCTGGATGCGCTCCTGGAGCACATCTTCCGGGATCAAAATCGCCTCGACGTCATCGCCGTAGCGGTTCGCTGGGACGTCGAAGTCCTTCTTGTCGTGCAACTCGGTCATGGGCTGGCCCTTCCCTCTCGCGGTTTCTGCGCGTCAGCTTCCGTTCACGTGTTCTGTTCACGTGCGCGTAACTTCCACATCTTGCCACCTGCCAGCCGGTAGGTACAACCATCTGCGGGGTTCGGGTCAGCCGCAACATTTCAATCAGTTCAGCTCGGCCTCGTCGTCGCTGAGTACCGCGTCATCGAAGAGCCCGTCGCAGTCTTCAAGGATGCCACCCTCAATGCCATGCGCAGCTTGAAACTCGCTCAGGCGGCGAATCTGCTGGCGAATCTGAAAAACCCGCGTTGTTTCCTTTTCCATCAGCACCTCCCGTTTGTATGCAGACCATATACACAGCGGGTTTAATCCACAATGGTCAATTCTCACTTTGGCTCGGGAGCCGACCAGCTATTGCAAACTTCGTGATTGCATGCGATGATCACGTGCAGGAATTCCGAGAGAGACTCCGTTGGTTCACGACCAAGATTTCCACGAAAGAGGGAGACTCGGGTTCGATTCCCGGCCCGCCTTGGTGGTGTAGCTCAGTGGCAGAGCCCCTCTTTACTTATATCCACTGTGGAATTGTCCAGAACCCACCAGTTACTGCTGCCGTTTGCAACTGGTCTGACGTGATCTGCACTGGCCCGTAATTGTGCCGGGCGAATCCCTTCAGCGAACGGGCCCAGCTGCTTGAGTTCTTCGGTGCAGTGGAATTTTTCGCAAAATGCTCCACCGCAATTTCTGCCCATTTTTGCTTGGATAATGTCGCACCCAAGATCGCGTTAACACTCAATGCCAGTGACTTGTTGACGCCGAAAGCCAAGACCAGCTCGCCCGAGTTGAGAGCAAGTTGACCGTTGTTTCCGAGTACCTGAGTCGCCGAATGCCCTGCTGCTTCTTGCCAATACTTCAATGCGTCCGCCGACAATCCGTTCAACACTCCGTGAAGCGTCTTGCTGTAAGTCCCGTTGTCATGGATGACCCCGTTTCGAATAAGACGCAGCGCGTGGAAGAGTTCCAGCATCCCTGCGGGCCCCGGGAGAGCCCCAATCCCGCACGTGGCCATGAAAATCTCATGCATGTTGACCATCCTGACCACTCGGTTCGCCGAACCGTTCGGGTGAACAATATTCTTACCGTCTTGACGAAGTAGGTCGAGGACAGATTTAAGGTATGCCTCCTGTAACGCGAGAATGTACGGGATTCCAATGTGCGCGAGATGTGCTTCCGCCTCTTGAAGGTTGCGTTGCGCTACATCGGAACGAAGGTTAAACCTCTCGATGTGATTCACGCGCGGGAAGATTTCCCTCAGCGTCCGATCCGACCCGGCAGTGAGGTTGAGCGTGTTTGCGGCTAGTTGGGACCCAGCAAGCAAAGCCATCATCGCAGTATTGATGTCTTGGCGTTGCTGCTTGAATTTCATGTAATCCGGATACCGGATCTCCCCCTGCGTCATTTCGCCCCCAAATGTTTGTGTGCTTAAGGTCCCAAAATAGCTAGCTGCTCGCCCGCACGCACCACCTCGCGCCCGCCCGCGACAGCCACGGGCCCTTGCCCATGCCAATCGACGACCAAGGCTTCCACCGCATCCAGCTGATCCCCCTGCACCGGCACACCCTCCCCCACAAGCCATGCAGCTAATCGACGCCTCCGGATCGGCCCCGCATCTTCCGCCAACTCCGCACAGGAGGTGGTCGGCGTGAGGTCCGTCAGTGACGCAATGAGGGCCTGATCCGCCGCGATCCGGTCAGCGGTGGCGGCGATCGCCGGCACGGCGTCGCCGCCGATGAGCTCGCTGAGCAGGGGCAGCACCTGTGTTCGCATGGCCACGCGGCGGAAGGCGGGGTCGGCGTTCATCGGGTCGTGCCACGGCTTTAGGCCGAGCTCCCCGCAGGCGCCGACGGTATTCGCGCGGCGGATGCCTAGAAACGGCCGGACGACGCGCCCGTTGCGCGGGGCCATGCCGGATGGGTTGCCACGCAACGCGCCGAGCAGGAGCGTTTCCGCCTGGTCGTCGGCGGTGTGGGCGACCCAGACATCGTGCCCGTACGCCAGCAGCGCCTCGTACCTGGCGCTGCGCGCGGCCGCCTCCAGGTTGCCCTCGCCCACTTCGACGCGGACAACCTCGGCTTCGAGGCCGAAACCCCGAGCAACGTCCGCTGCGCGCCTGGCCACCTCCGCCGACTCGTCCTGGAGCCCGTGGTCGACCACCACGCAGCGGACGTCTTTGTTTTCTGCCGCTGCCGCGGCGGCCAAGGCCAGCGAGTCGGGCCCACCGGACAGTCCGATGATGGCGGGGCCGTCGAAGGGGCGGAGCGCTCGTCGACAGGCGAGAAAGTGCGGCGAGCGGCGCGGCCAGAACGGCTCCATCAGAACTCGCGCAGCGCGGAGGTGAATTCGTCCATGGCGCGGCGCGCGGCGAGGACGTCGGCGTCGTTGCAGATCAGCGCGAAGGTGTAGACGTTGCCGTTTACGCTGGTCACGGTGCCGGCCAGCGACGCCGTGCCGTCGAGCGTGCCGGTCTTCGCGCGCACCCAGCCGCGGCCCGGGAGGTCGCCGTAGCGGTCCAAGAGCGTGCCCTCGCCGGCGGCCACCGGCAGCGCGGAAAGCAGGGGCCGCAGCTCGGGCATGGAGGTGGCGTCGTATAGCACCGCGTCCAAAAGCTTCGGCGCGATGAGATTGTCAGCGGAGAGCCCGGAGTTGTCGCGCAGCACGAGCCCGGCGGTGTTGAAGCCGCGCTCCTCCAGCACGCTCAGGGTCGCTCCCGGCGCGTCCGTGGTGCCGCGCGCCAGCGCCACTTCGCGCCCGATGGCCTCGGCGTAGACGTTGTCGGAGTTCTTCATCATCAGCTCAAGGCGCTCCACCAGCGTCGGCGACTCCACTGCGGCGACAACCTCGCCGTCACCTTGGCCGACAGCGACGTTTTGCGCGCCGACGCGCTCCGCCAGCGCCTGCGCCACCTCAAGCGCCGGACTGTGGGAACGGGCCACGTCGCCGGAGGTCTCGCCGTTTAAGCGACCCCCGGAAAGCATCGCCGGCTGCAGGGGTGCGACGAACCCGCCGTCGATGTCCAGCGGGTCCCAGCCCGGCATCAGCTCCGGCATGCCCTCCCAGGCGGAAGTGTCGATGAGCACCGTGTCGGCCTGCCCCACCTGCTGCGCCAGCTCGTCCATGGCGTCATCGTCCAGCCACACGTCGCCGGCGGCCTTGATCACCACCTCCCCCGGGTTCGCGCCGCGCACCACCTCAGTGGCGATGCGGTCCTGCGCGCCCAGGCTCAAAAGCGCCGCCGACGCGGTGAGCACCTTCGTCACACTCGCCGGCTTCAGTGCTTCGTCGGAGGCGCGGTCAAACACCACGTCGCCGCTGCTCGCCTGCGTCACGTGGCCGTGGAACACGCCCAGGTCAGGGTTGTCGGCAAGCGATGCCAGGGTGGTTCTCAGCGAAGCGTCGTCGATAGGCGAAGGCGTCGCGGGCTCGAGCGCCTGCGGAGCCGACTGCAGCTCATACGGCGGCGCATGTGTGATCTCGGAGAGCTGCTCGTGCGCCGCGATGCCGAACCCTGCGACACCGCCGACCGCGGCGAGCGCGACGGCGCCCGCGACCCAAGTCCATACCTTCATCGGCCAAAATGGTAGCCGAAGTATGATGGCGTGCGGACATTCACCAAATTCAGGCACCGAATAAAGGAGAAGTAATGGCTATCGAGGTCATCATCGAGATCCCCAAGGGCTCCCGCAACAAGTACGAGGTCGACCACGAGACCGGTCGCGTCTTCCTCGACCGCTACCTGTTCACCCCGATGGCGTACCCGGCGGACTACGGCTTCATCGACAACACGCTTGCCGATGACGGCGATCCGCTCGACGCCCTCGTGATCACCCCGGAGCCCGTCTTCCCGGGCGTGACCGTGATCGCGCGTCCGATCGGCGTGTTCAAGATGACCGACGAGGCCGGCGGCGACGACAAGCTGCTCTGCGTCATCGACGACGTGCGCTACGAGTCCTACCAGGACATCTCCGACGTCTCCGACTTTGTCAAGGACGAGATCGAGCACTTCTTCGTGCACTACAAGGACCTCGAGCCGAACAAGGAAGTCTCCGGTTCCGGTTGGGGCGACAAGGCTGAGGCAGAGAAGATCCTGCAGGCGGCGCTCGACGAGTTCAAGCGCGTCGGCGACAACTCCCGCGAGGGCCTCGAGGCCGACAAGGACACCAAAACCGTCAACTAATTTGCTTGTCGACGGCTAAAGCCGGGCCAGCTTACTGAGCTAGCCCGGCTTTTTGCTGTGCTTGTTACCATGCTTGGCGCTTGGCCTGGAGCGCCACCATAAACGAACCGAGAAGGCCAAGCACGAGGAACAGCGCGGAGAAACCAATAGACCAGGCGGCGGATTCCGCGAAGCCGGCGGAGAGCTGGTCTACCACGGCGCCACGGGCATCGCCGAGTGCGGTGACCATCTGGTCGTCGGGGCCGGCATCGCGCAGCTGGCCGATTACGGAGCCGGCCGATGCCTGCGTCGCCTCGGAGAGGCCGTCGAGGGCGGGTTGCGGAACGCCGTCGATAGGCGAGAGTGCGTCTGGGATCTTGCGCGCCATTGCTGCACCGAGGGCGGAACCTGCGATGGCGGCGCCGAACGCGGAGCCGAGCTGGCGCACCGTGGACTGGGTGGCGGAACCGGCGCCAGAAAGCTCCTCCGGAATGTCCCCGAGGACGGTAGACGTCAGCTGCGCGGACGCGAGACCGAGGCCAACGCCGTAGATCACCAGCGCACCGACGACGAACCACGTGGAGGCCTGCACTGCCACGATCCCCGTCAGCAGCGCCACACCGACAACCTCTAACGCGAGGCCGAGCACCACCACACCCGGCGCGCCGAGCCGCGCGGCCAGGTGGCGAGCGGAAGCACCGGAGGCGAAAGCGCCCAGCGCCATCGCGGCGAGCACGAGGCCGGTCATGACCGTGGACAGGCCGATGGAGTTAATCAAGAACAACGGCAGGACGAACATGAGCGAGAACTCGCCGATTGCCACCGTCGCCGCGGTGAGGTTACCCCAGGAAAAGGTGTCCACCTTAAACAGGCTGAGGTCTAGCAGCGCGTCGCGGCCGTTGTGCGCACGGTGCAGCTCCCAACGGACGAACAGCGCGATGAAGATCACACCGATGCCGATGGCGAACGGGACCGGCGAGATGGACCAGCTTTCCGGCCACGACCAGGAGCCGATACGCAGCGTCTCCTTCTTATCCCACCAGCCAAGGGTGGTGGCCTCGATCAGGCCAAAGACAATCAGTCCGAAGCCGATGGCAGAGGTGAGCAAGCCGTCAACGTCCACCCCGCGCATATTCTGCTTGCCGTGGGTTTGCGGAACCCAGGCGAAAATTCCGATGAGCACAAGAATGCCCAACGGCAGGTTCACCCAGAAGATCCACTGCCAGGACGCGTACTGGGTGAGCACGCCGCCGAGCAGCGGGCCGAGCGCCGCCGTGCCGCTCATCACCGCGCCCCAGATACCGAAGGCGGCCGCGCGGTCCTTGCCGTGGAACATGGAGTTCACAGACGACAGCGTGGCCGGCAACACCAGTGCGCCACCGACTCCCTGCACCGCACGCGCGGAAATCAGGCTGGTTGCGCCGGTGGCTGTGGCGGCGAGTAGCGAACCAGCCACGAAAAGGATCACGCCGGCGACGAACGTGGTTTTGCGACCGACGCGGTCGCCGAGGCGGCCGGAGCCTAGCAGCAAGGCCGCGAAGATCACGTTGTAGATGGCGTTGACCCACTGCGCGTTGGTGAGGCTGAGGTCCAGCGCCGAGATCATCGTCGGCAGCGAAACCCCGACGATGGTGCCGTCCATGACGATCAGCGCGAGGCCCGCGGCCAAAACCCCGAGCGCTTTCCAACGGCCTGGGAACTCGTCAGTGGATTCTTGGCCTGCATCCACTGGGGTATGGGGGTGCTTTGTGCTCACAATTTTCCTTTCGACCCTTCTGACCGTATTCCTCTCAGAACACCGCCGTCATCGACCGATCGGGTGATTGTGAGCGCTAAATCATCCCGTTCATGTAGGCCCAACCGCCCGCGCCAAGCGCCGCAAGAATCAGCACAATAAGCGGGATCAACACCGCAGCCGCAGAAGAGCCGGCGACGCTTTCGGCCTCATCCGCCTCAGCCTTTTCGGTTTGCGCCGGCCCCACCACACCGATGTGCACGTTGACACGGTTGTACTCGGCGTCCGTCGTGGTCACAGGGGCAGTTCCGCTTGTCGACGACTCCGTAGCCGCCCCCTCAACATCCCCCTCCGACACTGTGGTTGACGTGGTTGACGTGGTCTGGAGGGGCGGGGCGGCCGGGGTGGCCGGTTCCGTAGTCGGGGTGGTCTGGGTGGCCTTTGTCGGCCAAGCGTTGACCGTGGTGGCGTGGTTCTCTCCAGTCACGTCGATGACCTGCTTAGCGGGCGAGGTAGATGCCACACTCGTGGCGCGCGCCGTCGTGCTCGAGACCGGTGCCGTCGAGGTTTTCTCCGCAGACGTAGCAGCCGAGCTCAGCACCGATGTAGTCGAGCTAGGCGCCGGCTTCGACGTGGTCGTCTTCGCTGACACTGTGGCCGAAGTCGTCTCAGAAGACACCGTCGCCGAAGTCGTCGGCACTGCCGTGACCTGGGACGTAGACGTCAACGTAGACGGCTGAGGCCAAGCTACCGTGGTCAGCGGAGCTGACGTGGTTGCTTCCACCGACGTCGTTGCCTCCGCAGAGGTCTCAGACGAGCTCAGAACCGGTGCCGTCGAGGTCGATGTAGTCGAGATCGGCGTAGAAGTAGTTGACGACACCACTGCAGGATTGGACGTAGTCGTCTCAGAAGACACCGTCGCCGAAGTCGTCGGCACTGCCGTGACCTGGGACGTAGACGGCTGCGAGGTAGCTACCGTGGTCAACGGAGCTGACGTGGTTGCCTTCACCGACGTCGTTGCCTCCGCAGAGGTCTCAGAAGAGCTCAGAACCGGTACCGTCGAGGTCGATGTAGTCGAGATCGGCGTAGAAGTAGTCGACGTCGTCGGTGCTGTTTCACTGGTGGGAGTCGTCGAAGGCTTCGACAGCTCCTCGGGGTGCGCTGCTTGGTACTCCGCCAAGTTCTCGCGCGCCCGCACCAAGGCGGCCACCGCCGCGTTGATCTCCGCGTCATCGCCCTGCGACAGCGCCGCAATGTACCGGTGCTCGGCATCGCGGACTGCAGCTTGGGCCTCGCTTAGCGACGCCGGCTTCGCCTCCCCCACCTCCTGCGCAGTAGTGGTCACAGCACTTGCAGGTGTGGTGGGCTCGGTCGACGCCGCTGCCTCGGTGGTCGGTTCCGGAACAACCGTGACCGTGATGATGCTCGGCGGCGTTGTTTCGGTGGTTGCCTCGGTAGCAGTCGTGGAGGACACAGCCGGTGTGGTCGACGGCACCACCGTCACCGTCGGCGTAGGCTCCGGCGACGGTGGTGGGGTGGTTGTGGTGGAAGGCGAAGTAGACGTCGATAGGCTTGGGCGATTGGCGTATTCGCGCAGGTTGTTGGCCTGGATGAGCACCTGCACGTCCAGCGGCTGCGGGGTCTTGGCCACCTTGCCGCGGTTGGTGCCGTCCTTCATTAGCGCACCGTCGCAGGAGTGCGCCAGGCCCATAGCGTGGCCGAGCTCGTGCGTGATCGTCATGACAAGGCTCTCGATGTAGCCGTTGGCCAGGATGTTGGGGTTGAGCAGGAGCTGCATGTTGTCCACGTTGCCCTGCACGCGGCCGACGACGTAGGCGCCAAGATCAGCCTCGCGTACCGTGACCACCTTGTACCCCGGCTGGTCCACGTACTCGAAGCGCATCAGGCCGCCGGTGGCGTTTGCCCACTGGTCGGTCGCCTGAGTGATGTACGGCTTGTACTTCTCCGGCGCATAGATACGCAGGACGCCGTTGTCGATGGCGTTTTCGTTGCTGCTCAGCAGGTAGTTGCCAATGTTCGGGATCGGCTGGCCCATATTCGCGGCTGCGGTGGCGGCGCGGCATTCCCGGCCGAGCGGGTCGACGGCTGCCTGGGCCGGAGCGGCGAGCGTGCCCGCCGCAACTGCGGCCGCACAGCTCGCTGCAATCAGTTGTCTATAATTCACCAGACCAGAGAACACTATTCTCCCAGCTGGTGCAAATCTGCGCGTTTAAACCAGGCGGCGACGAGCGAACGCGAAGAACCCCGCACCCAGGGCGCCCGCCAGGACCAGCGCGAACAGTGCGCGGGCGACGGTGTTGGAACCGGTCTCCGCCTCCAGACCTCGGGCAGGTGCGGCGTACGGGCTCGCGATCTGGCTCTCGACGGCAGCCTCGCCCGCAGCACGCGCCGCCTCAAGGCCCTGACGCCCGATTTCGCCCGCGTTTTCGCGGATCATCGCTTCAGAGTCCGCAGCCTCCTCCGGGGTGACGTCCGCGTTGACGCGGGTGACATCGGCGACGAAGGTGTGGCCGTCCTTATTCAGGAAGAACGTCTTGCCGTCCAGGGTGAACACAGGCGGGAACTTCACCAGGCCGTGGGCGACGGGGGTGTCGCTTGCGGGGTTCACGTCCTCGGCACCAAGCGGCTCCTCCGGTGCGTTGTCCGGGGACGGGGCTTCGACGTGAGTCTCGGCGGGAGCTTCGGTCGGGGTCTCGGTGGTTTCCGGATCCGTCGGCACCGGCTCGCCCGTCGGCTGGTCGGCGGGTTGGTCCCGGATCACGCCGGAACCGATCAGCCCGGCAACAGCGGCGTCCGCCACGGCGACTGCGCGCTCCTGCTGGCCGCTGTCCAGCTGCGCGTACGGCTGCGCCGCCTCTTGGAGCGTGCGCACGTAGTGGGAGCCTTCCTCGTTGAGGAAGTACTGCTCGCCGCTCACATCAGTGGTCTCGGCCGGCAGGTCTTCAGCGGTGGCGGCAACCGGCACTGCAAGTAGTGCTGCGGCTGCTGCGGTAGCGACGGCGGCGGCGCGGGTGGTGCGGTACATGACGGACTCCTAGGAAGTTCGAGAAACTCGAGGAACCAAACCTCAAGCATTGGTTGAGAGTTTACACACTTTGCCCCCACTTTTCACTCCAGTAACACGAGTTTCTTGCCGGAAAATACAGACGAGGCCCGGTTACCGTCGCGTAACCGGGCCTTCAGGGGCGCCTGAAGTTAGACCAGGAAGCGTCGGCCAGCCACGAAGGCGGCAGCGCCCAGCACGGATGCAATCACCAGCGCGAACAGGGTGCGCGCGATGGTGTTGGAGCCGGTCTCGGCCTCGACACCACGGTTCGCAGCCGCAGCAACCTGCTGTGCGGCGATCTCGTCCGCGTGTTCAGAGCGGAGCTGATCGGACTTCTCCTTCTCCTCGGGAGTCGGCTGCTGGTTCACGCGGTCGGAAGAGCCGACCAGGGTCTCGCCGTCCTGGTTGAGGAAGTAGGTAACGCCAGCAATGACGATCGGGATGCCCACGGCGGCAACAGCAATCGCTGCGATCGCACCCGGGGAAAGCTCAGCGTCGACCTCGCCGGCAGCACCGTTGGAGCTGCCTGCGCCAGCCTGCGCGTCAGCGTCGGCGTCAGCCTGCGCGTCAGCGTCAGCCTCGACACGAACCTCGCCCTCCGGGGCCGGCGCATCCGCGGTCAGAGTGGTACCCGTGCCTTGCGGCTGCTCCGGCATAGCAACGTTCACAGTGTCACCCGTGGTGCCGTCGACGCCGCCAACGAGCGAGACAACAACGTCCTTCTTAGAACCATCCGGGTAGCTGATCTTCAGCTCCCCCTTCTCGGTGCCGCTGACCACCGGCACATTGTCCGAGCCAGCCGGCAGCTCGGTCTTCACAATTTCGCCGTTTACCAGCTGGTAGTAGTTGCCGTTGCCGTCGGTAAAGACCGTCGGCATTTCGTCCGCGAGAACCGTCGTCAGCTGCTTGTACGCGGCAGCGTTGTCGATTTCGGTCTGTGCATCGGCGGCCGGGGTTACGGAAATTGCGATCGCGCCGGCCATTGCGGCTGCGGCGAGCGTGTGGATGGTGCGCTTCATTGGGGGCTCCTATCGGAAAGTCTAAACCTCAAGTCGAAGGTTACGCCCCAACAGTAAACATGTTTCACACAAGTCTCAACTAAAACTTCAGACTTTTTTGAAAACACTCAAAACACGCAGGTCACCGTGGCTCGAAGGCCATCTCAACCTCGTCGTCTGTCGCTGTCCCGGCCAGCTGCCACCCAACCACGGCGTTGCGCACACTGTCCGCCAGCAGGTTGGCCGGTTGGATGCAGGAAATGGTCAGCAACCTGCCCGGCATCGGCCCCGTCCCCCAAATCTCAGTGTTGCTCGCCAGCGCGCCCTTGTCCGGATCGTGCAGGTCGGTCGCGGTGTACTTCAGCCAGTCGTCGCCCGAGGTTTCCGTGCGCAGGAACAGCGTGTCGCCTTTGGCTACGGTGTGGCGTTCGGCTTTGCCGTCGTAAAGCTTGTTAAACACCGCATCCACGCCCGCGCCGGTATGCCCCGCCACGACCACGATGTCGCCGGCGTCCGTGCCCGGCAGCTCGTACGGGTAGCCCTCCCCCGTCAGCGCGCACGCCTTATCCATGCTTTTCGGGTCGATCTTGCCGTCCACCACGCGGCAATCCGCCTGCTCGAACCCGGCGCGCAGCCCCAGCACCGGCACCACCATCTCCACCGGTCGCCCCTGCGCGATCGAAGCAGCAGCTTGCCGACGGGGCTCCGCCGACACCGACGTCTCCGGTGCTGCCGCTGGGGGGTCCGAAGGTTCGTCGTGAAGCAGTGCCTTGAAACCTGCGCGCACCAGAAGGAACAGAATCAGCAGTGCGACGATGCGGCGGACGTGGTACTTCACGGCAGTTATCATACGAGCCATGAAGGAAGTTTCCGTAGATAAAGTCCCCGCAGGCGCGCAGCTTATCGACGTGCGCGAGCCCGACGAGTACGCCGCCGTCCGCGCCGAGGGCGCCGTGAACATCCCACTGTCCGAGTTCGTCGCACGCACCGACGAGATCGACCCGGAGCGCGACATTTACCTGATCTGCAAGTCCGGCGGCCGCAGCGCGCAAGCCGGCGAATACCTGGAGCAGGCCCGCGGCTGGGACAACGTCATCAACGTCGCCGGCGGCACCACTGCCTGGGTGGAGCAGGGCCTGCCACACCAGAATTAGGCAGTCTTAGGCGTTCCCAATTGTTGGGCGCCTAAACATAGTTATGATGAAGGCCATGCCCACGCTCCCCGAACTGCCGTCCACACTGGCCAAGTCCCCCCACTTCCAAGTTGAACGCGTGCGCAGGCACACCAAAGACGAGGTCGAGCGCACCCTGGCCAAGCACGACTCCACCATGCGCGAGTACTGGATCCTCACGTGCGTGGACGGGGAGCCGATGAGCCAGCGCCAGCTGTCGGAGCTGCTCACCATCGACGCGTCCGACATGGTCCGCCTCATCGACAACCTGGAGAACAACAACTGGGTCACCCGCGAGCGCGACCCGAAGGACCGCCGCCGCCAGATCGTCGCCGCCACCAAGAAAGGCACCAAGGTGCTGGCGAAACTCGCCGCGGACGTGGCTGAGGCGGAGGACCGCGCGCTGGAGGCGTCTTCCAACAAGCAACTGAAGAGCCTGCGCAAGCTCTCCCAGGCGCTGGACGGCGACGACTAGAACGTGGGCGGGCGCAAATAGTTGGCGTTTCCCATAATTTGCGGTTTTTCGTTGCGCTATTAGCCTTATCCGCATGTCTCAGCCCGACAACCCCCTCCTTCGCAGCCACCTGGCCCCGCCGGCGCGGACGCTCATCGACGTCCTCACGGCCACCGCCGCCGAGCACCCCGATGCCGCCGCCATCGACGACGGCGGCGCGAACTCCGCCGACGACGGCGTGCTCACCTACGCCGAACTGGTGGAGGAAATCGAGCGCCGCGCCGCCGACATGCGCAAGATGGGCGTGCGTGATGGGGGCCGCGTGGGGATCCGGATGACGTCGGGAAGCAGGGAGCTCTACCTTGCGATCCTGTCCACCATGCGCGCGGGCTGCGCGTACGTGCCGGTGGACGCGGACGACCCGGACGAGCGCGCGGAGACCGTGTTCGGAGAGGCGGACGTGGACGCGATCTGGACCGACGACGGCCTGCGGGTGCTCAAGCCTGCGCAGCCGACCCCGCTCGGCGAGGTCACCCCGGACCACGACTGCTGGATCATCTTCACCTCCGGCTCCACAGGAAAACCGAAAGGTGTGGCGGTGACGCACCGTTCGGCGGCCGCGTTCGTGGACGCGGAGGCGCGCCTGTTCTGCCAGGACAACCCGCTCGGCCCGGACGACCGCGTGCTGGCCGGGCTGTCCGTGGCCTTCGACGCGTCCTGCGAGGAGATGTGGCTGGCCTGGGGCCACGGCGCATGTCTGGTGCCGGCCCCGCGCGCGCTGGTGCGCTCCGGCCAGGACTTGGGCCCGTGGCTGATCCGCCGCGACATCACGGTCGTGTCCACGGTGCCGACGCTGGCCGGCCTGTGGCCGAAGGAGGCGCTGGACAACATCCGCCTGCTCATCGTGGGCGGCGAGGCCTGCTCGCAGGAACTGACCGACCGCCTGGCGGACGGCCGCGAGATGTGGAACACCTACGGCCCCACCGAGGCGACCGTGGTGGCCAGCGCGAAGCAACTGTTCCCGGGCGAGGCCGTGACCATCGGCTGGCCGCTCGACGGCTGGGATTTGGCAGTAGCCGACGACGGAGAACTCATCATCGGCGGCGTGGGCCTAGCCCGCTACCTGGACCCGGAAAAGGACGCGGAGAAGTACGCGCCGATGGGCGACTGGGAGCGCGCGTACCGCACAGGCGACCACGTCAAACTCACGGACAACGGCCTTGCCTTTATCGGCCGCGCGGACGACCAGGTGAAGATCGGCGGGCGCCGCATCGAGCTGGGCGAGGTGGAGGCCAACGTCGCCGCGCTCGAGGGCGTGTACAACTCGGCCGTGGCGGTGCAGGAGTTGCCGTCGGGCGACAAGGTGCTGGTGGGCTACGTCTCCCCCAACGACGGCACCGAGCTGGACGTGCAGCAGATGCGCGAGCGCCTCGCCGACACCATGCCCGCGGCGCTGGTGCCGCGCCTGCACGTCATGGACGAGCTGCCGATCCGCACCTCCGGCAAAGTGGACAAGAAGGCCCTGCCGTGGCCGCTGCCCGCCAGCGTGGACGCGGTCGGCCTGACCGAGACTGAAACGTGGGTGGCCGAGCAGTGGGTCGAGGTCCTCGGCCTGGACGTGCCGGGACGCGACGCGGACTTCTTCGAGCTCGGCGGCTCGTCGCTCGCGGCCGCCGCGCTGATCACCCGCCTGCGCGAGCGCGTGCCCACCATCGCGGTGCGCGACCTCTACGACCACCCCAGGCTAGAAACGCTTGCCTCGCTTATCGACGAGCTCACGCTTGCCAACCGCACCGCCAAACGCGAACGCGAGGTAGCGCCCGTCGGCGCCGGCACCCGCGTGGCGCAGACAGCGTTGATGGTGCCGGTGATGACGTTGAAGGCAGCCACGGCGGTGACCTGGGTGGCCATCGCGGCGAACCTGCTGGGCCTGACGGATCTGAGCTGGTCCTGGCTGGCCGCGGCGTTTTTGGTGCTGTGCACCCCGTTCGGGCGCATCCCGATCGGCGCACTGGGTGCCCGGCTGATCCGCGGCCGCGTGAAGCCCGGCGTGTACAAGCGCGGCGGCGCGCAGCACGTGCGGCTATGGGCGGCCGAGCGCTGGCTGGTCGCCTCCGGCGCGCTGAACATCTCCAGCGCCAACGCCGCGAAAATCACCGCCCGCATGCTGGGCGCAAAAATCGGCAAGGGTGTGGACATGCACGCGTTCGCGCCGGTGACGGGCCTGCTCACGGTCGGCGAGGGCTCCGCCATCGAGCCGGAGGTGGACCTGTCGGGCGTGTGGCTCGACGGCGACGAATTCCACATCGGCGAGGTGTCCATTGGCGCGGAGGCGCGCGTCGGTGCGCGTTCCACGCTCATGCCCGGCACCGAGATCCGCAACGGCGCACACGTGGAGCCGGGCTCCACCGTCACCGGCCGCAAACCCGTGAAGAAGCGCTCGCGCTGGGCGGGCTCGCCCGCGCGCAAGGTGGGCCGCTCCAAGCACCGCTTCCCCGACGAGCGCCCGCCGCGCCGCCCACTGTGGGCGCTGGGTTACGGCCTGACGTCACTGTTCCTCGCGCTGCTGCCGGCTACTGCCGGTGTCGCCGGCGCCGCCGCGACGGTGGGGCTGGCTCGCGTGGCGCATACCTCGTCGGTGTGGGGCCTGCTCGTGTTCGCCCCGGTCGGCGGCCTGGTCTACATCGGGGCTGGTTTGCTGTTGACGTGGCTGGCCGTGAGGGTGGCGTCGATAGGCGTAAAGCCCGGCGTCTTCCCTGTGCGCAGCGTGCATGGCTGGGCGCTGTGGACTGTGACCAGGCTTATGGACGACGCCCGCACCCGCTACTTCCCCATCTACGCAGGCCTGGCCACCCCGGTGTGGCTGCGGTCGCTGGGCGCGCAGATCGGCGAGCGCGCCGAGGTGTCCACCGCCGTGATGGTGCCGAAGCTGACCGAGGTGCGCGACGGGGCATTCCTTGCCGACGACACGATGGTCGGCACCTACGAACTCGGCGACGGCTGGATCCGCACCGACCACACCGTGGTGGGCAAGCGCTCCTTCGTGGGCAACTCCGGCATGGTCGCGCCCGGCCGCAAGCTGGCGAAACAGTCGCTGGTGGCGGTGCTGTCCGCGTCGCCGAAGAAGTCGAAGGCGGGCTCGAACTGGTGGGGCTCGCCGCCGGAGCGCATGCGCCGCGTCGAGGTTGAGGCCGCCGGCGAAGCGACCTACAAGCCGTCCGCGTCCTTGATGCGCAAGCGCGGGTTTGTGGAGACGCTGCGCCTGCTCGCGCCCATGACGCAGGCCGTGCTGGCCGCGGTGTTCGCCGCATCTGTGGTGACGCTTCTGGAGCGCTTCGGCTTCTGGACGTACCTCCTCGGCGGCCTAGTGTGGATGGCCGTGGGCGCGCTGGCCGTGCTCACCGCCGTGGTGGCGAAGTGGGTGCTGGTCGGGCGGCACCGCGCGGGTGAGCACCCGCTGTACTCCTGGTTCGTGTGGCTCAACGAGCTGCAGGACCAGTTCGTCGAGGTCGTCGCCGCGCCGTGGTTCTTCAACTGGGCCTCCGGCTCCGGCGAGATGAACCTGGTGCTGCGCGCGCTGGGTGTGCGCGTGGGCCGCGGCGCGTGGATCGAGTCCTACTGGTTCCCGGAGACGGACCTGTGCGTGGTGGGCCGCGGGGCGTCGGTCGGCCCGGGCACGGTGGTGCAGACGCACCTATTCCAGGACCGCGTGATGTCGCTGGACACAGTGTCGATCCTGGACTCCGCGACGCTGGCAGCGCATTCGGTGTCTCTGCCGGGGTCCGCGATCGGCGCCGGCGCGACGGTGGGCCCGGGCTCGCTGGTCATGCGCGGCGACGAGGTGCCGGCAATGACCGTGTGGCAGGGCAACCCCGTGGAGCCGCAGTAGGGGTTTACGGCTCGGTTTCGTCCGCGCTCAGCTCCCGAAACTCATCGGTTTGCCGAACGGACTTTCTCCATCGAACAACTTCTGAAGTTTCGTCGTCGTAGCTGGCTCGTCCAGAATCTGCTGCACTTGGCGAAAGTCCTCTTCGGAGAGGAAAATCTGTTTCTCTTCCATCGTTGCCTCCTGTGTATGGCTGTTTCTTCGTCAGTTCCATGGCCGGTCATGGTCCTTGGCTGTACGGAGGTTGCCTTCCCCCAGACATACTTTCCTATCCCGGAACGGCGCAGGCGTCCTTTCAAGGTTAAAAGCAAACCTCGAACGCCTGCTTGTTGGGTAAAACCACTGCAGCGGAGGTTCCTCCTGCTCCTCAAACCATTCCAGTTTCGATCCCGCGAATCGGTCGGAGTACGTCATCTCAGCTGCAGCTCTAATTAATCGATCCCAATCGGTGTCTCCAGTCGATTGTGGAGCAGAGTGCGCGAGCAAAAACTCTTCGTCTTCAGGTATATCTCGGATGTCAGAGACCACCCGTTTGAGCACACGAACCGCGAAAGACGGGTCGTTCTCGGTCTGAATTTCGTTGCGCAACCAGTCCGCGAATTTGGGATACGAATAGTGCCGTTCCACAACCACACCTCCTTCCACCGAGGTCAATCAACCTAATGAGCAACAGATTACTTGCTTGGGCAAGCGAAGGCCCCGCTTTGCGACGAATCGCAAAGCGGGGCCGACGATCTCAGAGCGCTTCGGCGCTATAGGGCCCTAGACCGTCTCGCGGCGGCTGAAGGCGTAGCCCGCAGCGCCCACGATGGACAGGATCAGCAGCGCGACCAGGCCAGCGGGCAGCTCTGCCACACCGGTGGAGGCGTTCATGCCGCGCTCGCCGTTCGCTGTGGCGGCGTTGCCGGCACCGTTCGCTGCGGCGCCAGCGTTGCCAGTGCCTGCGTTACCTGCGGCCGGGGCGCCACCGTTGGCCTCGACCTGCTGGGCGATCTCCTCGCCGTGGTCCTTCTTCACCTGGTCGGACTCGGCCTTCTCCTCCGGGGAGGCAGGCTGGTCGACGCGGTTCGGGTCCTTGACCAGGTCGCCGTCCTTGTTCACGAAGTACTGCACACCGGCGATGATCAGGCCCAGGCCGGCGAGTGCACCCAGGGAGCCGAGCACGATCGCGGCAGTGTTGTCCTTGGTGGTCGGCGTGGCGGTGGCAGTGGCGGTACCGGTCGCGGTCTCCGTCGCAGTTGCCGTCGCGGTGCCGGTGGCAGTGCCCTCAGTGCCCGCGGCAGCGCCCGAGTCGCCCGCCGTTGCCGTTTCCGTGGCCGTCGCGGTGGCAGTGGCGGTTTCGGTCTCGGTCGCAGCCTGCTCATTCGTGCCCAGGGAGTTCGACGAGGCCGGCTCCGAGCCCTCCGGGGCGCCCGGAAGCAGCTGGTCGTTGGGGTTTTCCGGAGCGTTGCCGGTCGCCTGCGCGGCGCCGTCGCCAGTGCCGTTGCCGAAGATGCCCGTATCGGCATCGTTCGGGCTGTCGGTGGCCTGCTGCACGCCGTCGTCGAGCTTCGGCGCGTTGCTCTCCTGAGCACCCGCAGTCGGGATTACGCCAGCACCAAGTGCGGCGGCGGTCGTCAGTGCGATTGCAGTCTTGTTCAAACGCATTGTCTGCTCCTTCACTTTCGGTTGTTCATCCCACCCGCCTAGTGCATCGGCCAGGTGGCGGGGTTACGTTACAACCGGCCCCTCTACATCCCCTGTCAGAACGGTACGAAATGCCCGCAGATAAGGGGCGGAAAATTATCCCCGGGGGATGGCGGGGGCGGGCTCCGCGGAGCCGTCGATAGGCCCGGCGACTCCTGCAAACTGCCAGCCCACAACCGCATTTCGCACCGACTGCTGGTAGAACGGCGGCTGGATGCAACTGATTGTCAGCAACCTGCCAGGGGTGGGGCCTTCACCCCAGATGGAGGTGTCGCTACTGAGTGACGCTTTCACCGGGTCGTGGAAGTCCGTCGCCGTGTACTTCAGCCACGCCTCGCCGGACGCCTCGGTGCGCAGGTACAGCACGTCGCCGGCGCGGACGGTGTGGTGGTCGGCGGAGCCGTCGTAAAGCTTGTCGAAGACTGCCTCCACCCCGGAACCCGTATGCCCCGCGATGACCACAATGTCCTCGGCCTGCGAGCCCGGCAACGCATACGGGCGGTCGGGTGAGGTGTACGCGCACGCGAGGTCCAGCGTGGCCGGGTCGATGGTGCCGTCGTGCGCGCGGCAATCGTTCGGCTCGAATCCTGCGACCAGGCCAATCGCAGGGACGTACATCTCCAGCGGGCGGCTGTCCGCGATGTACGGCGCCTCCTGCTGCGGCGCCGGCGCTTCGGCGGTGGGAGGCTCGGGCGCGGGCTCGTCGCCGGGCTGGTCGTTGCCGGTCCACCACAGGTATACGAGGGCCAGCAGCGTAACGACGACCAAAGGTCCTATCACGGACCGCCCAGAATGTGATGTCACGGCGTACTCCTTCCCAGTTCAATGACGCGATAGTAGTCCTGCTGGGCACCAAGACAATTTTCGGCGTTCTAGAGCTTCGGCGGCGGGAGCATCGGCTTCAAAGGATCAGGAACTCCGATTTCGCCTTGAGGGCGTAGTCTCCGGATTTCGGTTAATACCGCTTGCCAGTGGCGGTCAGAAAGCGGTCCCCAATTCTCCATGTGACTGAGGTAGTCGCTGGAGAGCACGAAATTGATCGCCTTGCGCTCCGACTTGGTGAGATTGCGCTTCGGCTCAGTGACTGATGCGCAAGCGAGAAGCGCTAGGGAGTCTTGCACGTGCCGCTCACGGTTGACGTCCGGCTGGCGTAGTGCCCACCCTTTGATTGCTAGAGCGGACCAGACATTGGGGATACGGACGCTCCGGCCCTCGCCCACATTTACCTCAAGAATCTCTTTTTGCTTGCCGTCCGAATATCGCCCCAGAGCGGACTTTGACCCCGGGCACTTTACGACGCGAAACCCCAACCACCGATCAGGCGTGAGGTCACTGTCTTTCCCCATAACATCGATGACGAAACCGTTTTCCCGTTCGAAGCGATGGAGGGCCCCACTGCTATGCAACTGCTCGATTCTTTCGAAACCGTTCTTTTCAAGGCATGCCGCAACTCCGATGAGTGTCGATTCGTTAACCGGATCCACGACAATATCCACGTCGGATGTGGGGCGCTCGTAGGTGACCTCCCCTAAAACGCAGTGCACCTGGGTCATCGCCCCTCCGACTAACAACCAATCTTGTCCGTCGAGGATTTCAGCAGCTTCGGCCACGTGCTGGAAAATATTCGCTGCCATTGTTAAGCAGCAGTATTGGAGGCTGAAGCGAGGTGAGTCCGAATCGCGGTCTGAACGCGTGCATCTCCAAGCATGTAGGCATCCGCAAGAGCCTGGATTTCGCTGGTGTCCTCCTCCCGGATGAGAAAACCGAGAGAGCTAACTTGATCAGACAGTTCGGTAATTCCAGCGGAATAAAGCGCCCCGATATCAGACACCTGGTAAAACTGCCGTCCCCCAGGCACGATTCCGAATCTCTCGCTACCCAACAGCCCCATTCCAGCTTGCACAAATTGCGCGCAGGGCACGTGGGTCATTCCGGTGAACACGAGGTCGCGGCCGAGGAAGGTCGCCGAAGCACCGAACAAAGCCTCGAACTCGTCCGATACATAACGCGACATCGCTTGGGCTAAAAGGTGGTTGACCGTTCCGTTCGCATCTAGCGCAACCAACCCTTTATCTACGATGCCTTGCAGCAGCGACGCATCCACGCGATATCCAGATGCGGCTTGTTCGATGGTAAGTCTCACGGAACTCCTCCTCCCTATAGCCCAGTTCAACTAAGTGTGAGCATATGCCGTCGATTCGGGCATTGCTACCCCGGACAGTTCCGTCGAAACGCGCGCGTGTCTTCTAACTCAGCGCTACCGGAGCCCCGCGATCGGAGCCGGCAGCAACCCGCGCAACTGGTCACCAAACTGCGAGGCGATAAACGCGAAGGCCCCGCCGAGCGCCGCGACGATGCCGATGACCAGGGCGGCTTTCGCGCCGGCAGAGGATCCCTCCGCCGAAGCAGAATCAGCATCTGTCTCCGGGGTGGGTTCTGCCGGGGGCTGCACCGGAGGCGTCGATAGGCGGTGCTGCTTGGCAAAGTCCTGGAACTTAATCAGCTTCGCCTCGCCGTCGGGGTTGAGCAGGCTGTGGCCGTCCTTGAAGTCCCAGGCCTCGACGCGCATGCGATCGTCGTAGACCTTCACGCGCAGGCCGGTGGCGGCGTTGTCATCCACGATCTCCTCGTCGTGGTCGCCGTCCGGCAGGTACTCGTTGAGGATCGCGCCGGTGTTCACTACGGGGAAGCCGATGGCGCCTTGCGGGGTGCCGTCGTAACGCCTGGTGCCCCACCAGTTGTTTTGCTTCAGCGAGGAGTGCGAGTGGCTGGTGAACGCGACGATGTCGTTGTACTTGGACAGCACGTCGGAGATGGCCTGCTCGTCCTCGAAATCGTTCTGATACCAGGCGGAATGGCTCATGGACACCGTCCCAGGCAGCAGCGGGTGCGTGAACACCAGCGCGGTCACGCCCTGCTTATCCCAGTGCGCGAGGCGCTCATCCAGCCACTTCAGCTGCTCGGCGGAGATGCGCTGGAACGGCTCCTTGCCGCCGCGGTCGACGTCCGAGTAGTACTCCGTGTTGATGGAGATCAGCGGGGTGCCGTCCACCACCACCTCGTTCCACGGCTTGTCCTGCCCGGAGTATTTGAGGAAGCGCTGCATGTGCACCTCCGAGGTTTCCTTGCCGTACATCTCGTGGTTGCCGATGGTCCACAGCTCCACACCCGAATCATGCGGGACCTCCTTGCGCGCGGCGAGGAACTTGTCCCACTGCTCCTGGCTGCCGTTATCCACCAAGTCGCCGTTGATCACCAGCGCGCTCGCCTTCTCAGGCATGGCGTTGAGGCGCCGGACGGCCAGCTTGAAGTCCTCCGGGTCGTCTTGCGTATCGGAGATGACGTCGATGACGGTGTTCGGCGTCTCCGCGGCCTGGGTGAACGGCGCGCGTACCGCGACGTTGTCCACGGCCCACCAGTAGTCGTCGTTGCCGCCGAGGTAGCTAAACGTCACCTGCATCGTCTTCGCGCCTTCCGGCACGTCGAGCTCGAAGTACTCGTGGGAGGAGTAGCGATCGCTAGTTAGCCTATCGACGACCTCCGGTTCCCCACCATCGAACCCCACCGCAACCAGTGCGGTTTGACCCTTCTTGCCCTGCCGGTAGTGCTGATCGAACTCGAGGGCGACCTTGTCTTGGCCTGCGATGTCGATCGGCTCGGTGGTCATGCGCGCGTCCATGGAGTCGCGCTCGGCGAGGCGCTGTTGCTTCGAATCGATGATGGCGAACTGGTCGTGCCCCTGGGTGAAAAAGTGCCGCTCGTCGGTGCCGGCGGCCCAGGTCCAGTGGCGCACATCCGAGATGGTCCAGCCGTTCCAGCGCGCCTCCCCGGAGGTCACGCCCTCAACGTCTTGCGACCAGCCCTCAGGCAGGTCGTGCGTGAAGTGGGCGGGGTTGTCCACCCCGTCGAAGCTCTGGAAGTACAGGTACGGACGAGTGGATTCGGGGAACGCCTCCGGCTGGGCGGCGTTCGCGGGAACGGCGGTGGTGGCGGTGGCGAGGAGGGCAGCGGTGGTGGCGGCGAGTGCGCGGCGGGACATCATGCGTCAAAAATTAGCGCCACCTGAGAGATCCCGCAGCGCGAACTCGACCCGGGCAGTTGCCTAGCTACCGATCGGGCCGCGTCCGCGTTGATTCTTCCGCCGGTCCCGCCAGCGTTTCCACAGGATCAGCAGGAGCACCAGTAGGATGAGCACGAGCACCGCGATCATCCACCAGGACCATACGAAGGCGTCCACGGTGGGCTCCGGGGTGTCCGGGTCCAGGGGCGCGCGCTCGGCGTGCACAAGCAGACGGTCGGTGTTGAGCCCGTACGGGGTACAGGTGATCAGCGTGATCTTGTCTTTGCCGGGCTCGTAGGTCACGGCGTCGTAGTCGTCGGGTTTGACCACCTCGCGCGAGGTCATGCGGTAGCGCAGGCGCTGCCCCATTACGTCGATGAAGATGTCGTCGCCGGGCTTGAGCATGGGCAGCTGATCGAACATCGCTGCATTGACCATGCCGGTGTGCGCGGAGATCACCGCGTTGGTGCCGTCGCCACCGACGGGCAGGGTGGAGCCGTACATGTGGCCGGCGCCGTCGTAAAGCACGTCCGCCCTGGTGGTGTGGTACACGGGCAAGTCCACATTGATGCGCGGGATGCGCACGCGTGCCATCACGTGGTAGCTCTCCGGCAGGGTCAGCTGGGACATGTAGTCATCGAAGCCGGGGTCCTCGTCACGCGGGGCGCGCGCGTGGGGGCCAGCAGCCAGCAGCCGGTCGTTGTATTCGTGGGCGCGGGCGAGCTCGCGGGCCTTGGTGTCGTCGCTGAGCTCCTGCACCGCGCCCGCGTACTCTTCGTTCTGCTTGATCTGCCGGTACTGCGCGGACAGCGTGGACGCGATCGGGTACAGCAGCAGCAGCGCCCCCAGGATCAGCACGATCCAGGAGACGGCGTTGCTGCGCTTACTCTTCTTCGCCATTGCGCCTGCGCAAGATGAGTCCGAGGATGATCAGCAGCAGCGCCACGCCCGTGATGCCGATGACGCCCGCACCGGTGTACGCGAGGTTGCCAACACGCTCGCCTATCGACGGCGTCCCGTCCCCCTCACCTTCCCTCACCACGGTTTCAGTCACAGTGGACGTGGACCCGTCCGCCCGGGTGGTCTCCCGGGTGACCACCTCGGTGACTGTCGCTTCGGAGGGGGCGGCGCTGGTCTGGGTTTGGGTTTCGGTCTCGGTCTCGGTGCTTCGCTGGTCGTCGTCGGTGACGGTCGTGGTTGCGGCGGCTGCGTCGAAGCACTTGCCGCGCTGGACCACGTTGATGTGGTTGACGTGCTCGACGGTCACGGGCGCGCGGGTGGCGTCCATGCCGTCCGCCGTCAGCGTCGCGGTGGCTTCGAGGTCCCCGAGCGTGGCGTTGCGCACCGGGCCGCTGCCCCACGGCTTCTTCTCGTTCGCCTTCGCAGGCACCCAGGTTTCCACCGTGGTGGCCGGATCCAGCGATTTCGCGCGGGCAAGCTTGGCCAGGCCAGCGCTGGTCAGGGTGAAGGTCGCCTCGTCGTTGCCGTGCTGCTGCTCGTCGTAGTCCTCGCCGCGCTTCAGCTCGGTGCTCTCGCCCGCGCCGTGGATGGTCAGGCGCGGGGCCTGCAGCTTGGTCACCGGCTGGTCCTTGCGCGCCGTGCCCGGCACCTGCTTCGAGGTGGTCGCCGACGCCGCGTCGAAGCGGAGCACCTGCTCGCCTCGCGCCACCACGCTGCGGGGCCCGTCGTTGTCCCACTGCACGGTGTGACCGCGCGAGAACTCCAAGGTCAGCGCGTACTTGTTCAGCGTGCCGTCGGTGGACAGGTTGGGCACGGTGGAGACGAAGTCGTATTCCACGTACGTCCCCGGTGCGGCGGCGTCGCGCCACTCCGGAGTGTTGCACGCCGTCAGCGGGTCCACGCTGATCCCCAGCTCCTGCGCCTTCGGCGACACCACCTGCGCCGGCTTGTCCGGGGTCACCGCCACCACAAACGGGGCGTAGGACACGCGCGCGTCCTGCGTATCCGGGTTGTCCGCCACCCGCACCAGGTACACGCCGGTATCCAGACCCGTGAAGGTGGCGGTGCCGTTCGAGGTCGTTCTGGTGCCCACCTTGTACAGGCGCTCGGGTTGGTCGCGGGTGATCGCCGGGATGTCCAGGGCTTGGAGGGTATCGGGGGTGGGCCGGAGGTCGTCGATAAGCAAGAGCTCGACGTCGCGGTCCCCGATGCGCGCGAACCAGTCCGCGCCGACGCTTTCGCGGAGATCGACCCGGAGGTCGGCGGCGGATGCGGCGGGCGCGCAGGCAAGGAAGGCAGCGGCGAGCGCGACGGCAAGCCTGGGTGCCCTGCGTGAGTGCATGGTGTCCTTCCTTGTCGTGGTGGGGGCTTGCGTGGGCCACAGATGGTGAATGGCAGATGGTGAAAATGCGCCTTCGCCGGGCATATTCACCATCGGTGTTTCACCATCTGCGCGGTTTAAGCGTTGCGGCGGCTGAGCTGGTACGCAGCGCCACCACCGAACAGCACGAGGCCGAGCGCCAGGATGTAGAGCATGGTGCGCTCACCGGTCGCGGGCAGGCGGCCCCAGATGTTGTCCTTCACGTCGTTGACCGCGACGGTGTAGACGGGGCGGGTGGTGTCGGTGCCCTCCGTGGTGCGGGTAAGCAGCTGCGGGTCCGGGTTAACCAGGTAGCCCTGCGGCGCCTTGGTCTCAACTGCGCAGTACTGCACGGTCGGGTTGAGCTGCATGCCGAAGCCGGAGGCCACAGCGGCCTTCGCGGAGGCGACGTCGCCGCCCTGGGCGGTGAAGGAGGTTGCGAGCTCGGTGGAGTTGGCAGTTGCGGTGCCCTTGATCGCCTCGGCGTCCTTGGCTACTGCGTAGCCTTTGTTGCCGTCCGGTGCGCAGGGGTAGATCTCGAACTCGGCGCCGTTGCCGGTCTTTTCGTCCTCCACCGCATTGCCGTTGAGGTTCTTGGTCACCTCGACGTTGACGTACTGCGTGGTGGTGTTGTTGGTGTCCTGGTCGCCGTCCTTGGTGGTCTCCGGCTTGGTCGGAATCGGATCCTCGCGGTTGGGCACGTAGACGTTGGCGGTGTTGTTGATCTGGCCGTTTGCCGGGATCGCGTTGACCTTCGCTTTGAACACCACCTGGGCGGTCAGGCCCGGGTTCTCGCCGCGCAGCTTCTCCAAGCGCTGCAGGCCGGCCTCGGTGAACTCGACGGTGAGGTTCTGGCCGTTGTTGGTGATGGTGTAGTCGCCGGACTGCAGGGAAGCGTCCACGCCGTCCTTGGCGCCGATGAGGGTGACGGCCGCCGAGTCAGCGACGTAGGTCAGTTCCTTCTGCAGGTCGTCGGTGATACGGAACTGGCTGATGGTGCGGGTGCCGTCCTGCAGCACGTCACCCGCCGGCACCGGTGCCTTGACGGTGTAGGTGATCTCGTCGCCGATGTTGGCGTTCGCGTCGTCTGCAGCCTTGGTCGGGTCCAGCTTCTGGTTCTTCGGGGAGACGGTCGGGTTGTAGTTCAATTCGCCGTCCTGCGTCAGCGGCAGCGTGACCAGGAACGGGGCGGCGACGGTGTAGTTGCCGTTGGTCTTCTCGGTGACCTTGTAGATGCCGACCTTGAGGTTGTCGAACTTAGCGATGCCGTCGGCACCGGTCTTGACGTTTTGGGCGGTGAAGGTGGTGTCGATAGTCGCTGCATCGGCGCCAGCGTTGACGATGTCGCCGGCTTCCTTCCAGCCCGCGGCGGTGTTCAGCCCGTTTTGCATCTGCACGCGCTCGACGATGAACTCGGTGCCCTCAACGTTGCCGGTGGCATCGCCCGGGTCGCCTTCCTGCTTGTGGATGGTCAGGCTCGCCGTCTTGTTCACGTCAACGGCCTGGTTGTTCTGCGCGACGGCAACCGGCGCGAGGTCCGGGGCGACGGCGAGCGGGGTGGCGGTTGCGAACGCGGCCGCGGCGGCCAGCGCGAAGGTTTTCTTCGAAAGGTTCGACATGATTGCAAGTCCTTTTCTGGAGGGGTGGTGTGTGTGGAGTTGGTTTTCGGAATTACATGTGCCGGTTTATGAAAGCCCGTACACCGTCCGCTTGTAGCGGGCGAATTTTCTACATCTCAACGAGCTCACCGCCTTCCGCGCGCTCGTCGCGGCGGCTGACCCGCCATGCGCCCCAGCCGAACAGCGCCAGGCCGAGCAGCAGGAACAGCACGAGGGTCTGCTCACCGGTTTCGGGGAGCAGCATGCCTATCGACGCCGAAGGTTTCAACGCCCCCTGCGCATCCTTCGCCGTCACCGTCTGGGTCGCCCCGCCGGCGTTCGCGGCGGCGGTGACGGTCACGGCGGCGTCGCCCTCGGACGGGTAGCGCCAGGTTTCGTCGGCGCTTGCCGGGATGGAGACGTTGAAGGTGCAGGAAAACTCCTCGCCGGCGGCCAGCTCGGTGGTCGGGCAGATGCTGTCCGGCACGGCACCGTCGTCGCCGATGCGCGTAACCACCCCGCCGCGGGTGACGTCGAGGCCGGCGAGCGACGGGTCCGTCACCGTGAAATCCTTCAGCGGGAATTCGCCGGTGTTGGTCACGGTGTAGGTCATCCGCATGGACGTGGCGTCGTGGCGCAGCAGCGTGGTGCCGAAGGCGTCGCCGGTGAGCTGGCCCAGCGGAGTGCCGTCGATAGTCTTTTGCACCTTCAGCCCGGGGAAGGTGTTCTTCGCCGTGAGCGACCACCGGTCGCCGGAGCGCGCCACGTCCTTGGGGTCGGAGACCGGCTGCGCGGTGAACATGACCGAGTCCGCGTCGCCCTTGAGCGGGGTGACCAATTCGCCGTTGGACACCACCTGGAACACGGACGCGGCGTCGGGGTTGCCGTCGTCGACCTCGTCAACGGCGCAGTCGCTGTCCACCGGCACGTCCGCGATGGTGTGCGTCTCGCCGGCGTGCAGCTGGAACTCCTCGCTCCGCGACGAACACGACTGGTGGAACGTGAACGTGCCGGAGTTCGGGCCGGCGGCAGTCTTGGTGAACGCGACGTCGTAGTGGGCGCGCGGGTGGTAGATGTCCGCGCCGACGGTCAGCGCGGTCTCCGCCGACGGCAGGTTCGCCGCGGTGGCGAAGGTGTACGAGTACGCCTTGTCGGAGCCGTTCACCTCGTCCGGGGCGAGGTTGGACAGCGAGCCGGTGGGCAGCGCGGGCGAACCGCTCCCCCACGTGGCGTACTGCGCCAGCGGGGTGCGTGCGCCGTCGGTCACCTCGAGCTGGCCGCGAGCGGCGAGCGCCGCGCTGCCGGCGAAGTCGAGAGTGCAGTTCGCCCCCACCGGCAGGTCCACGACCTGCCCGCCCGCCGGGGCTTCGAAACTGCGGGGCATCTCCGATCCGGACAGGGCGGTCAGCGGGAACTGCCTGGTCACGGCGGTCTGCGCGGGGTCGTCGCAACGCAGCTGCGCGGTGTAGCCCGCCTCATCCGCGCCGACGAGGTAGCCGGAGTTGAACACCGCCAGACGCACCGGGGTGGTGCGCCGCTCCACCTTGTTCACGAAGTGGAGGTCCGCAGGCGCGGTTTCACCCGGGTTGGGGGCGTAGCCGCGCACGACCTTCTGCTCCGGGGCGATGGTCAGCGCCTCCGGCACGTTCGTCGCATCCTGCTCGTTGAACGTGCACAGCGACCCGGCTGGAACCTTCGCCTCGCCGGAGACGAACGCGCCGTCGGTGAAGTCGCCCTTGCGGATACTTGCAGGAATGACGTAACCGTCCGCCGGGCGCAGCTTCTCCGGGATGAAGGAGGTCTCGCCCACCGAGCTGGTCTGATAGCCGATCGCCTTGCACTGCAGCGTGAAGTTGAACGTGTAGTCGTCCGGGATCTCGCTGAGGTTGCCCGCCGCGCCGGCGAGGTCCTTGCGCAGACGCACCGCGGAGGTCTCGTACTCGTAGTGGTTGTCCAGGCGGACGTGGTTCTTCGCCGGGTCGTCCACGGTGAGGAACACCGGCGACGTGGTCGTGTCGTTGTCCAGCTTCTGGTCCGGGTAGGCGTTGCCGCCTTCGCGGTCCACAACCCAATCCACAAAGGCCGGGCGCAAGAACGCTTTCAGGTCGTCCTGCCCGTCGTTCATCGCCAGGGCGAGGGAGCCGAACTTGTCGCCGGTGAGTTGGCAGTCGGCGCCGACCGGGACGCCGTCGAAAAGCGCAGTGCCCTCACCCTTGATGGACTTCTGCTGCTCCTGCAGTACCGCGGTGTCACCCGTCTCCGGGTCGCGGCACACGAGGGTGAACGAGTGGTTGTACAGCGCGTCCTGCAGGTCCTTTCCGGCATTCGCGTACTGGGTGCGGATGCTGTCGGTGGGCAGGATCGCTTTCTTGTCCAGCTGAATCTGGGTGACTCGGCGGGAGTAGGTGTTGATGAACAGCAGCGTCGTGCCGCCGTCGCTGACGACGAAGTCGGCGGAGCCGCCGTTTACCTGCGCACCGTTGACCGCCATGGACTTGTCCAACGTGATGCCCACCGCGGTGGAGGTCTCCCCCTCGGTGGCAGTACAGCTGGAGCCGACCGCCGCTGTCGTGCCGCCGGGCGCCTGGCCCTGCTGCACCGTGGTGGACAGGCGCGGGCCTTCCGTGCCGTCTGGGTTGGTGCACGTCAAGGTCACCGGGAACACGCGGTTGGTCTTGATGTCCCGGCGCGGCTGCGAGATCAGGTTGTTCGGGTCGTTGAACCGCACTTCCTTGGTTCCCTGCACCGGCGCCTGGATCAGGTCGTACTCGTGGTGCACGTCCATGGTGGACTGCTTGCCGATGGTGAACTGCCCATTCGCCCCCACATCCTTGCTGCCACCAGCGTCAGCGGCGTAGAGATACTCGGACGTGCTGCTGATCGGGTACTGCCGCCCGTCCTTCGTTGTCCGGGTCGCGCTGTCGCCGCTTTCCGCGAGCGTGCATTGCGTGCCCTGCGGCACCTGCCCGGCAGTGAACTCGGCGCTTCCGCCGGGTGCGAGGTCAAAGCGGTCGGTGAAGCCATTGTCGCAGGTGAGCTCATAGCTTAACGACGATGGCGCCAGCGTCGTCCGACCACCAGTGCGCAAATTGACCGTCAACCCATTGCCCGCCGGAGCGAACGTGTTGGTCACCGTGGCAGTGGTGGTGTCCTGGGAGATCGTCGGGGTGATGCTCTGCACGTCCGTGCTGAACAGGATCCCGCCCGCGACCTGCGGGGTCTCCTCCGTGAAGGTGCACGTGTTGCCGTAAGGCACTCCCATACTGCCGCCGAGGTCGTTTGCCGCGGCGTCGTCCGCCTTCAGCGTGACGGTACCGTTCGCCGCGACGGTGGCGCGGCCGGTGAGCTCCACGGAACGGGACTGCCCCGCCACGCCCGTGGCAACATTGCGCGTCCCGCAGCGGAACGAGAACGCGTACGTGCTGGGGAGCTTGCCCGTGACGGTGGAGTTGACCACCTTGTTCAGCTGCACCGTGCCCAGCTTCGGGTCGAAGGTGTTGATCACAGTGACCAGGTTGCGGTCCGTGCCGGAAACCGGCCGGATGGTGTAAATGGCCCGGTTCTTCGCCTCCGCGTTGGTCAACGTGGTCACTTGGTCGCCAGCGTTGGACGCGCTGACCTGCGCACCGACGAACTTCGTGTTCGCGGTTTCGCCGGGTTCGTCCTCCCACACCTTGCACGCGGCGCTGGCCGGGACGCTGTCGATAGCCGCCTCGCCGTCGGAGCCGGTTAGTGTGACGGTCCCCTCCTTCGCGGGACGGCCGGCCACCTCGCACCGGTAGTGCACCGTGTACGTCAGCTTGGCGACATCCGGGTCGCCGGCGGCGAGGCCGTTGACCTGGTTGCGGATGTGCAGGGGGAACGTGAGGTAGGCGTAGCTCGTGGTGAAGTGGAGCTCCGGCGTCGTGCCTTCGTGGAGCGTGAAGTGGTATTCCGCGCCCGACGGGTTCAGCGGCGCGCCGGCGAGCTGGGCATCGCGGCCGGTGAACTCGATGGTCTTGCGTTGCTCCTCGGTGAGGTCCGTCAGCGGCGTGATCGAGCAGTCCCGCTCCACCGGGATGCTGTCCAGGGTGACGGCGTTGGACGGCTTCGCCTGGGTCAGATCCAGCGTGAATTCTCGGCTGATGTTGGTCCCGGCGCACGTCAGGTTGAAGCGGTAGGTCCCGCCAACCTTGCCGTCTGTGACCGGGTCGCCGACGATCGTCTTGCTGAAGACGAGCTTGCCCGGCGTGTACGTGTAGGAGTTGTTGGCGTTTGCCGAGCCGATAGCTGTGGGAGCAGCCGCCGTGGTTGGCAGCTGGACCGTCACCGGTGCCGAAGCGGACGGCGCAGCCGTGCCGTTCCACGACAGGGTGAGTTTCGTTCCGGCAGGCGGCGCCGGGACCTTCTCCGTGATGGTGCAGGTGCTGCCCTGGGGCAGGTTGTCCACGCTGGCGGAGCGCCCCTTTTCCACAACAACGTCGTCTTCGAGCTTGACGCTTGGATATGCAGTTTTGAACCCTTCGGGCACGGTGCACTTGTAGTGCAGCGTGTACTTCTGCAGGCTGTTTTCCGCGAAGTTCGCGGCGTTGCCGTCCACTGTCTTAGCCAGGTTGAGCTTGGCGGGTTTAAACTTCGATTCCCAGGTGACGGAGCAGTTTGGGACACGGGTTTCGGCCGCAGGGATCAGCAGCGTCGACGTGCCAGTCTGGGCGTTTTCCGTCAGCGTGTAGCCCGTAGGCACCGCCCCCTTGCGGATGAGGTAGGTTTCGCTGTTCGTTCCGCCCGAGGTGAGGGTGCACTTCCACACTGGGTCGTAGCGGTCGAACGCGCGGTCTGCTGGGTCGAGCGTGGAGGTGTAGCCCAGCTGGTCAAGTGGGACGCCGTCGGATCCGACGCGGCGAAGCGCCGTGGTCGAACCACCCGCCGGGGTGGATAACGTGGTGCGGTTGGAGCCGTCCTGCAAAAACGCCGAGTAGCTGGCAGTTCGCGCGGTGGGGTCCGCCACCTTTTCAAAGGCGTTCTGCACCGTGGCGGAGCCTTCTTTGTCGAAGGCGATGCGGCTCAGCGCGATGCCGATAGCCACGCCCTGCGTTCCGGTGCTGTTGGAACCCATGCTGACCTGCAGCGTCTTCGGGTTGTCAACGCCAACCACCCACGTGCCGTACGTGCCGGTTGAGCGGGAGAAGCACACGAACCCGCGGGAGCGGCCGTCGGACATGCTGCCCCAGTTCTTCGGTTCGTTCCCGGGACCGAACTGCGGGTCCCTGCCGCCGGTGCAAGCATCTTTCGCGTTCGGCGGGGTAAGGCGGACCGCCTGTCCCACCGTTCCGCCATCGACGCTGATCATCTCGCCGTTTCCGCCGGCACCGGTGGACTCGCCGTCCACCACGGCGAAGCGGTACGACGCGAGCGGATCGGCCACCCCGTTTCGCTTCACCACAATGTCCGACAGTGTGAAACGGGCGAACGGGTCACCCGCACCTTCCATCTGCAGAATGTCCTGCGACGTCGAGCTTGGGTACCGCTCGAAGAACCCGGTGTTCGTTTTAGCGAATGCCGTGCCGGACCAGCTGGGGTTGGAATTGGCGGTGAACCGGGTGCTGGTGTTTTTCGTTTCAATCCCGAGGTTGAAGGTGATGGTGTAATCGCCCACCCTCTTCGTCTTTGCGCCCGGTGTGGTCAAATCCGAAACATCCAGCCAGCACATTTGGTTGGCCCATGTCTCGGCAACTCCCGTACCTCTGCGGAACGAGCAGTCCCCAAAGTTCACGCCGTCATTTGAGGTAGTTTGGGCCTCCGCCTGCTGCACTCCCGGGGACACGACACCCGCGACAAGCGTCAGCGCGGCAAGAATCAGCGCTGCCCAAACCGCCACTGCGCCATGCTGGCGGCGGCTGGATGTGGGGTGGACAGTCTGGGACATGCATCCTCGGATCATTGTGAACCTATTTATTGCGTCATGGATGCTACGCGGTAAACGTCAGGATGAAAACACAGCGAAACCAGCGTTTAAAAGTTGGACACACTGCCTGCCCACAGCCTTTCCCCAGCCTTCGCGTTGTCCAACCCGTTTTCGCACGTTAAAAGATTATGCAACTCATGTCAGGGCCTTGGTGCGAAAGCGAAAAGCTCTCCGCACGCACCCTCGCCGCCAACGTGTTTTCCGTCACTACCCGCTGACCACACTGAAGATTTCGAGTTCCACCTTTCGAGGATCAGCCCAATTTCCATGGTTTTCGAAATCCGCTCTTCGAAACCTTTGGGTAGCCGCCCCCACGGATAGACAGCAAAACGCCCGGCTGACGGAATCAGCCGGGCGTCGAAAAGCGATAAGCCCCTAGTCGCCGATCTGGTCGCGGCCGCGCTTCACAATGAGCGGATCGGGCTGGCCGACAACCTCGTGGTCCTTGTTCGTGTACTCGAACTTGGACAAGATGTAGCGCATGGCGTTGAGGCGGGCGCGCTTCTTGTCGTTGGACTTAATGGTGATCCACGGCGACTCGTCGGTGTCCGTGTAGCGGAACTGCTCCTCCTTGGCGCGGGTGTAGTCCTCCCACTTGTCCAGGGAGGCCAGGTCCATCGGGGAAAGCTTCCACTGGCGAACCGGGTCTACCTGGCGGATGGCGAAGCGGGTGCGCTGCTCCTTCTGGGTCACGGAGAACCAGAACTTGGTCAGGGAGATGCCGGAGCCGAGGATCATATTCTCCAGCATCGGCACCTCGCGGAGGAACTCGGCGTGCTGGGACTCGGTGCAGAAGCCCATGACGCGCTCGACGCCGGAGCGGTTGTACCAGGAGCGGTCGAAGAAGACGATCTCTCCGGCGGCCGGGAAGTGCTCGATGTAGCGCTGGAAGTACCAGGAGGTGGACTCGCGCGGCGACGGCTTCTCCAGCGCCACGGTGCGTGCACCGCGTGGGTTGAGGTGCTCGTTGAAGCGCTTGATGGTGCCGCCTTTGCCGGCCGCGTCACGGCCCTCGAAGAGGATGATGTGGCGCTGGCCGGTGTCCTTGGTCCAGTTCTGCCACTTCAGCAGCTCAATCTGCAGGGCGCGCTTTTCCTTCTCGTAGTCGTCGCGAGAAAGACGCTCGTCGTAGGGGTAGTTCTCGCGCCACGTCTGAATGGCGGTGCCGTCCGGCATGAGCAGGACAGGGTCGTCCTCGTCGGTGTCGTCCACAACCCAGCCTTCGGTCTGAGCGAGGTCGATCATCGGCAGTTCGTCGTCTTTATTGTCAGCCATGTCTACCAGTCTATTCGGCGGAGGCGAGGTATGCCGGAGAAGTATGCAGGAATGCAAAAGGCCCCGCCGCTTTGCGACGAGGCCTTCGGTAAAACCGGTCTTAAGCGACCAAGCCGATCAGGTCGGCAATGTTGCCTGCCAGCTTGCCCAGCTCGCGCAGCAGGTCGAGCAGAGCGCCCGGAACCTGGGTGACGCCGTTGTCGCCGCTACCGGAGGAAAGTGCGTACCAGTTGGTGAGTGCGTTCATGATGATTCTCCTTTAAGAAAATTAAAGTCTGGTTGAGGCGAAGGCTTACTTAGCCGGAGCGACCTTGTCAGCGAAGTTCTTGATGGACTTCGGGGTGTTCTGGAAGAGATCAGCCAGGTTGGTAGCGAAGGTCTTGAAGGTCTTCAGCTGCTTCTGGATGAACTTGAGATCGAAAGGCATTATTTTCCCCTTTTCGATAGGTGCCAGTGGTTGTCTGGCAAAACTTGACAGGTACTGACACCCAATGGGCGTCACAGAAAGAATTTTGCCACATCAAACAGCCACGTCAAGCGCTTTCTAAAAATCAGACTTGCGCCACACAGGAAGCTTCAAGCTGGTATGCGTTCACCAAAACGTAACCTTTTCGCGACTGGGACGATAACCTGGCCCGACCAATTCCCGAAAGTTAACACCAATTGAATACCCGCCGGAACGTGTAACTCACGCGACTTCCCGAACGATGTGTACGCGTCCAAAAATCCAGCACGGTCGTGACCTTTTACACCAATCCGGGGGTGCGCCGAAGGGACGTCGATAGGCAAGAAAAAAGCGCGCCCCGAAGGACGCGCTCTCAAGCCTCAAGGCTGATTTACATCATGCCCATAGCTTCCGGGTCCATGCCCGGGTTGGCAGCACCAGCCGGCTCCGGCTTGTCAGCCACAACAGCCTCGGTGGTGAGGAACAGCGCGGCGATGGACGCTGCGTTCTGGAGTGCAGAACGGGTTACCTTGGCCGGGTCGGCGATGCCGCTGGACAGCATGTCCACGTACTCGCCGGTTGCGGCGTTGAGGCCCTCGCCGTCCGGGAGGTTGGCAACCTTGTCGGCCACCACGCCCGGCTCCAGGCCAGCGTTCAGCGCGATCTGCTTCAGCGGAGCGGACAGGGCCTCGCGGACGATCTTCACGCCGGTTGCCTCGTCGCCCTCCAGGCCGAGGTCGTCGGTGAGCTCGTTGGCGGCCTGCAGCAGGGCCACGCCACCGCCGGCGACGATGCCCTCCTCAACAGCAGCCTTTGCGTTGCGCACAGCATCCTCGATGCGCAGCTTCTGCTCCTTCAGCTCCACCTCGGTGGCGGCGCCGACTTTGATCACCGCAACGCCGCCAGCCAGCTTGGCCAGGCGCTCCTGCAGCTTCTCGCGGTCGTAGTCGGAGTCGGAGTTGTCGATCTCGGCGCGGATCTGCTTCACGCGGCCGTCGATCTGCGCCTGGTCGCCAGCCCCCTGGACGATGGTGGTCTCGTCCTTGGTCACCACAACCTTGCGGGCCTGGCCGAGCAGCTCGATGCCGGCGGTCTCCAGCGACAGGCCGACCTCCTCGGAGATGACCTGGCCGCCGGTGAGGATAGCCAGGTCCTGCAGCATGGCCTTGCGACGGTCGCCAAAGCCCGGAGCCTTCACAGCCACGGACTTGAAGGTGCCGCGGATCTTGTTCACCACGAGGGTGGACAGAGCCTCGCCCTCGACGTCCTCGGCGATGATCAGCAGCGGCTTGCCGGACTGCATGACCTGCTCCAGCACCGGAACGAGCTCCTTGACGTTGGAGATCTTGCCGGAAACCAGCAGGATGTACGGGTCCTCGAGCACTGCCTCGCCGCGCTCCATGTCGGTGGCGAAGTAGGCGGAGATGAAGCCCTTGTCAAAGCGCATGCCCTCGGTGACTTCGAGGTCCACGCCGAAGGTGTTGGACTCCTCAACCGTGATCACGGATTCCTTGTTCACGGCGCCGTTGCCCACGGCGTACATCGCCTCCGCGATCTTCTTGCCGATCTCCGGGTCAGACGCGGAAATACCAGCGGTGGAGGCGATCTCCTCCTGGGTCTCAACTTCCTTGGCCTGGTCCAGCAGGTACTTGGACACCTTGTCGGTGGCGGCCTGGATGCCGCGCTTGATGCCCATCGGGTTGGAGCCAGCCGCGACGTTGCGCAGGCCCTCACGCACCAGCGCCTGAGCGAGCACGGTGGCGGTGGTGGTGCCGTCGCCGGCGACGTCGTCGGTCTTCTTGGCAACTTCCTTGACCAGCTCGGCGCCGATCTTCTCGTACGGGTCCTCGAGGTCGATCTCCTTGGCGATGCTCACGCCGTCGTTGGTGATGGTCGGGGCGCCCCAGGACTTCTCCAGCACCACGTTGCGGCCCTTCGGGCCGAGCGTGACCTTCACAGCGTCAGCCAGGGTGTTCAGGCCGGTTTCGAGGCCACGACGTGCTTCTTCGTCGAATGCAATCATCTTTGCCATGTGAGTGTGTCACTCCTTGTATATAGGCGTTCATGGACGATCACTCAGGTCGTCGGTGCAAGCAGGCGCCCGCGACGGCACGGCTGACGAGTGGTCTCAGCCTCACCCGCTCTATTCGTTTTATCTGGCACTCGGTTTGCGTGAGTGCCAGCCACATTTTTAGCACTCGACGGGGTTGAGTGCAAGGAACGCAAGGGCGTGGAGGATGCCGGGGTGAGGATGCTTACTGCTAGATGCTTACCTGTCCGAGGATGCTTACTGCAGGATGCTTACTTCTCAAGTAGCACGGGCGAGAACGCCGGGGGTTACTCGAACAGTAAGCATCCTGGGGTAAGCATCTAGCCGGGTAAGCATCCTGGGGTAAGCATCTAGCCGAACAACACCGCCCAGAAACACCGCCGAACACAGCCGCAGAACCGACCCTGCCAACGCTGCTAGCGTGGTGCCATGACTACGCAGAACTACACCCCGCAACGCGACCGCATCTTCAACGACCTGTCCAAACTGGTCTCCTTCAATTCGGTGCACTCCACCCCTGAGCTGGCGGATCAGCACGAGGACGCCTGTGCCTGGACGGTGAACGCCCTGAAGGATCTTGGTCTGGATGTGACTCGCTACCCCACGGTGGATGACGCGGACACGATCGTCGCCAAGCGGGAGCCCAAAAACGGCGCGCCGACAGTCCTGCTGTACTCCCACTACGACGTCGTCCCCGCGAACAACCCGGACGCCTGGACGAACAGCCCGTTTGAGCTGACCGAGCGAAACGGCCGCTGGTACGGCCGCGGCGCCGCTGACTGCAAGGGCAACCTAGCCATGCACTTAGAGGCGCTGCGCCTGCTGGAGGAAAACGGCGGCACCGACCTGGGCCTGAAGGTAGTGGTCGAGGGCTCCGAGGAGCTCGGCGGCAAGGACGGCCTGGGCAAGCTCATCGTGGAAAAGCCCGAGGTGTTCGAGTCCGACGCGATCCTCATCGCGGACTCTGGCAACGTGGCTGCCGGTGTACCGACGTTGACCACCTCGCTGCGAGGCGGCGCGCAGGTGAAGGTGACGGTGGAGACGCTGGCTAACCAGGTCCACTCCGGCAGCTACGGCGGCGGCGCCCCGGACGCCGCGCACGCCCTGGTGGTCATCGCGAACTCGCTTTTCGACGAGCACGGCCGCACCACCATCGACGGCGTGGACACCACCGCGAAGTGGGACGGCGACTCGTACGACCGCGAGTCCTTCCGCCAGGACGCCACCGTGCTCGAGGGCGTGCAGCTGCTCGGCACCGCGGACGACGAGCCGGCAGACCTGGTGTGGGCGCGCCCGGCAGTGACCATGATCGGCTTCACCTCCACCCCGGTGGCCGAGGCCATGAACGCGGTGAACGCCCGCGCGGAGGCCCAGTTCAATCTGCGCGTGCCGGCCGACCAGAGCGCCGCCGAGATCGCGCAGAAGATGGAGCAGCACATCAAATCCCACACCCCGTGGGGCGCCAAGGTCGAGGTTGAGGTCAGCGGCGTCAACGAGCCCTTTGCGACGGATCCTTCGGCGGGCGCCGTGGCCGCGCTCGGCGAGTGCCTCAAGGAGGCCTACGGTGCCGACAAACTGTCCGTGGTCGGCTCCGGCGGCTCCATCCCGCTGACTATCACGCTGCAGAACACCTTCCCGGACGCGGAGATCGCGCTCTACGGCGTGGAGGAGCCGATGTGCGGCATCCACGGCGTGGACGAATCCGTGGATCCGACAGAGATCGAACGCATCGCGGCAGCGGAGGCCGCTTTCCTGCAGCGTTTCGGCAAGTAGCACCAAAAATCGCTACAGTTAATTCCCAACGGCCGCGCCACCGGTGTTGACGCGTAGATACCCAGTTACCGCTGGAGTCAGTATTTTCTGTGTGAACTCAATGAGCTCCCCCGCTTGAGGCGCGGTGTGCCCTGCACGCACGCAACCAGAGGAGGGCCGCGCACCTCGTGCTGATACTGCTCATCGCGCTCACCGCCGCCACGCTGGTCGCCCCTGTGCTCATCCGCACGGTGGGCCGCGCCGCGTTTGGCCTTCTCGCGCTCGTTCCGCTGAGCGGGTTCATCTGGGTGGCGCGCCTGTTCGCCACCGGAATGTTCCGCGACGGCGGCGAGGTCAAGGCGGTGTTTACGTGGATGCCGTCGACGAACCTCAACCTAGAATTCCGCCTGGACGCCCTCGCGGGCCTGTTCAGCCTGATCATCCTGGGTATCGGCGCGTTAGTGCTTCTGTACTGCTGGGGGTATTTCGACTCCAACCCGCGGCGCCTGGCCAAATTCGGCTTCGAGCTGACATTCTTCGCCACGGTCATGTACGGCCTGGTCATCGCCGACAACTTCCTGCTCATGTACGTGTTCTGGGAGTTGACGTCGGTGTTGTCGTACATGCTTGTCTCCTATTACGGCGAGCGCGCATCTTCTCGACGGGCCGCCATGCAGGCGCTGATGGTGACAACCCTCGGCGGGCTGGCCATGCTCGTGGGCATCAACCTGCTCGGCTTTAAGGCGCAGATTTGGAAGCTGTCGGACATCCCGCAGATCACCGACATTGAAAACACCCCGGCGATCTCCGCCGCCATCGTGCTGATCATGCTGGGCGCGCTGACCAAGTCTGCCCAGTCGCCCTGGCATTTCTGGCTGCCCGGCGCGATGGCCGCGCCCACCCCGGTGTCCGCCTACCTGCACTCCGCAGCGATGGTGAAGGCCGGCATTTACCTGGTGGCGCGTTTGGCGCCGGACCTGTCGGCGGTGAACACCTGGCACTTGGTGGTGCTGTCCACCGGCGGGTTCACCATGCTGCTGGGCGGCTGGATGGCGCTGAAGCAGCGGGACCTGAAGCTGATTTTGGCCTACGGCACCGTCAGCCAGCTGGGCTTTATCACCACCGTCATCGGCGTGGGTTCGCGGGAGGCCACCATGGCGGGGTTGGCCATCACGTTCGCGCACTCGCTGTTCAAGGCCACGCTGTTCATGATCGTCGGTGCAATCGACCACACCACCGGCACCCGCGACATCCACGAGCTGTCCGGACTGGGCAGAAAGCAGCCGCTTTTGGCTACGCTGGCCATCATTTCCGCCGCCTCCATGGCAGGCATCCCGCCACTGTTCGGGTTCGTGGCCAAGGAGACGGCGCTGGACGCCATCCTGCACGAGGAGCTGCTCACCGGCATGCCCGGCAAGATCACCCTCGTGGTGTTGGTGGCCGGCTCGATCCTGACCATGGCGTACTCGCTGTACTTCGTCTACGGCGCCTTTGCCACCAAGGGCCAGCCCTGGGAGGACGGGCAGTCCCCGGCGGTGCGCGACATGCACTCCCCCGGCCCGAAGCTATGGCTCTCCCCCGCGGTGCTCACCGCCTGCACGGTCGGCTTCGGCCTGGTGTCGGCTGGTCTGTCTGCGCCGATCAACGAATACCTCAACGTGCGCTTCCCGGACGTCGAAGGCTCGGATCTTGCCCTGTGGCACGGGTTCACGGTGCCGTTGGCGCTGTCCGGCGTGATCATCTTCGCCGGCGCGATCATGTTCTGGCAGCGCGACGTGGTGGCCAAGGCCCAGTTCGAGCGCCCCGCGCTCGGCGACGCCAACGCGGTGTGGGACACCATCATGAACACGCTGCGGCGCTGGTCGCTGAAGCTGACGGCGTCCACGCAGCGCGGCTCGCTGACCATCAACCTGGCCGTCATCTTCACCTTCCTGGCCGTGGTGCCGCTGGCCGCGCTGATCCTGGGCGATTCCAACAACATCCGCATGCAGGTGTGGGACAACGTCTGGCAGGGCCTGGCCGTCACCATCATGGCGGGGCTGGCGTTTTTCGCCGCGGTGCAGCGCAACCGCCTCTCCGGCGTGATCCTTGTGGGTCTGACCGGCTACTTCATGGCGCTGATCTTCGTGCTCCACGGCGCGCCGGACCTGGCGCTGACGCAGGCGCTGGTGGAAACCATCGTGATGGTGGTGTTCATGCTGGTCCTGCGCAAGATGCCCACGGAAACGGAGCAGCGCAACGAGGACAACCGCCTGCGCGCCTGGCTGTCCATCGGCACCGGCGTTTCCGTGGTCACGGTGGCGATGACGGCCATGTCGGCGCGCGTCGCCGAGCCGATTTCCAAGTACATGCCGGAGCTGGCCTACGAGATCGGCCACGGCCGCAACACCGTCAACGTGCTGCTGGTGGACCTGCGCGCGGCCGACACGTTCGGCGAGACGCTGGTGCTGGTGGTCGCCGCCACCGGCATCGCCAGCCTGATCTTCGGCACCTTCCACTTCGACCCGGAGTCGCGCCGGCCCACCCTGTCCACCACCAAGGCGCGCTGGCTCGCCTCCGGTGTGGAGACGGAGACCGCGCAGAACCGCTCCATCCTGGTGGATGTGGTCACGCACCTGCTCTTCCCTTCGATGATGCTGTTGTCGGCCTACTTCTTCTTCTCCGGCCACAACGCCCCGGGCGGCGGGTTCGCCGGCGGGCTCGTCGCCGCGCTTGCGCTGACGCTGCGGTACTTGGCGGGAGGACGTCGAGAAGCAGAAGAAACGCTCCCGGTGCACCCGGGCAAGGTGCTGGGCATCGGCATCATGTTCACCACCGCGGCCGCGGTCGCCCCGATGTTCTTCGGGATGCCGCCGCTGACCTCCTCGTACGCCGAGTTCGACGTGCCGCTGATCGGCGACGTGACGGTGCCGTCCGCGCTGATTTTCGACGCGGGTGTCTACATCATCGTCGTCGGGCTGATCATGCACGTGCTGGCCTCCATGGGCGCCTACCTGGACCGCGAGGAGGACACCCGAAAGCAGCGCGCCCGCGACCGCGCGCGCGAGCTGCAGGCCAAAAACGAGCAACGCCGCAGGCTCATGTCCAGAAACCGCAGGGCGCGTTACAACGAGCGCAGAGCGGTGGCGGCCAGTGGATCGTCCATAAGCAAACGCGAAAGGAGAGGCGAGTAAATGGAAGCGAACCTGTTCCTGCTCATCGGCTCCGGCGTGCTGATCGCGTGCGGCGTGTACCTGATGCTGGACAAGTCCATGACCCGCATGATCATGGGCGTGACGCTGATCGGCAACGGCGCCAACCTGCTGCTTTTGCAATCCGGCGGGCCCGCTGGCTCCCCGCCGATCATCGGACGCGAATCCGAAGCGGCGGCCGATAGCGCCGACCCGCTCGCGCAGGCGATGATCCTGACCGCGATCGTGATCTCCATGGCCATGGTCGGATTCATGCTCGCCCTGGCGTACCGCCAATACCGCTACCGCACGGACGACATCGTGGAGCGCGACGAGGAGGATCGCGCAATCGCCGCGCGGCCCAAGTCCGCCTCTCCGGACCGCGACAAGTCAGACGACGCGCAAACCGGCAAAGCCAGCCCCTCCGGCGACGAGTTCGGGCCGAAGCCATTCGAGGACCCGGTGAAGGAAGTCAAGGGAGGCCAAGATGCGAAGTAACTTCACGGCCTTCGCCGAATGGGTGCTGCCGGCGATGCCGTACCTGATTGTCATGCCGATCATCCTGCCCGCCTTCGCCGCCGGGCTGATCGTGCTGTTCCGCGGCGTGAACCTGCAGCGCTTCATCGCGCTTGGCACCCTGGCGGCGCTGACCGTGATCGCGGCGGTGATGATCATCGTGGCCGACACCCACGGCATCCAGACCGTGCAGATGGGCGGCTGGGACGCGCCAGTGGGCATCACGATGGTGGCGGACCGGTTGAGCTCCATCATGCTGTTCGTCTCATCCATCGTGCTGTTCGCGGTGATGTGGTACGGCATCTCGCAGGGGCTTCGCGACGGCGACGACGACGACCCAGTCGCCGTCTTCCTGCCCACCTACATGCTGCTCAGCATGGGCGTGAACCTGTCCTTCCTCGCCGGCGACCTGTTCAACCTTTACGTCGGCTTCGAAGTCTTCCTGGTGGCCTCCTACGTGCTGCTCACCCTGGGCGCATCCCCGCAGCGCGTGCGCGCCGGCATCGGTTACGTCATGGTCTCCATGGCGTCGTCCATGGTCTTCTTGTTCGCGCTCGCGCTGGTCTACGCGTCAGTGGGCACCGTGAACATGGCGCAAGCCGGCATCCGCATGGAGGAGCTGCCCACCGGCACCCGCGCCGCCATCTTCGCCACCTTCATCGTTGCCTTCGGCATCAAGGCGGCGATCTTCCCGGTGGACGCGTGGCTGCCGGACTCCTACCCCACCGCCGCCTCCATCGTCACCGCCGTGTTCGCGGGCCTTTTGACCAAGGTGGGCGTGTACGCCATCATCCGCGTGCGCTCCACCGTGTTCACCGACGGCGCCTTAGATTCCACGCTGATGGTGATCGCGCTGTTGACCATGATCGTGGGCGTGATGGGCGCGATCGCCCAAAACGACATCAAGCGCTTGATGTCGTTTACCCTGGTCAGCCACATCGGCTACATGATCTTCGGTATCGCCCTCGGCTCGGTTGCGGGCCTGTCCGGCGCCATCTTCTACGCGGTGCACCACATTCTGGTGCAGACCTCCCTGTTCTTGGTGGTGGGCCTGGTGGAGCGCCAGGCAGGCTCCGCGCAGCTGCGCCGTTTGGGCTCGCTGCTCTACACCGCGCCGGTGATTGCGCTTTTGTACCTCATCCCCGCGCTCAACCTGGGCGGCATCCCGCCGTTTTCCGGCTTTTTGGGCAAGGTCATGCTCATCCAAGCCGGTGCGGAGGACGGCTCCTGGCTGGCGTGGGTGCTCATCGGCGGCGCGGTGATCACCTCGCTTCTCACCCTGTACGCCATGATGAACGTCTGGTCCAAGGGCTTCCTTCGCGACCGCGCGGACGCCCCCGAGGGCGACGTGGTTCTGGCGCGCCCGGCGAACCTGGCCGCGCGTGAGGAAACCGTCGCCTCGGGCGACCGCGACGACGTCGGCCGCGTGCCCACCGGCATGTTCCTCTCCACCGCGTTGTTGGTGCTCGCGTCCACCGGCATCACATTTTTGGCCGGCCCGATCTCCAACATCACGGACCGCGCCGCCCAGTCCGCCCAGGACCTGTCCATCTACCGCAGCGCCGTGCTTAGCGACGACCCTTCGGCCCCCACACGCGACCTCGACGCCTTCCGCGAACAGACCGGCGCCGGCGGCGGCTGGGACTCGCTGGACCACCGGGACTCCTCCCGCCCCGCAGGGCCCACCAGCACCGGCGTGACCACGGAGATGGTGCCCGAGCCCGCGGACGCTAAGTCCAACAAACAGCCGAACGAGGTGAGCCGCTGATGTTTGCCGGAGTCGCCCACCGTCTCCGCCCGCTGACCGTGGTGTGGCTGACGTTCATGTGGATCCTGCTCATGGGGGAGCTCAGCTGGGGCAACCTCATCGCCGGGTTGGGGCTGAGTCTACTCATCGTGCTGGCGCTGCCCCTGCCGCCCGTGCCGCGCAGCGGCAACCCCGTCAACTGGGTCAAACTGGTCGCGTTTATCGCCGAGTGGTTCTACGACCTGTTGGTGGCCTCGGCGAAGGTGGCGTGGCTGTCGCTGCGCCGCGCGCCGCAGCCGCGAAACGCCGTGCTGCGAGTGCCCATGCGCCTGAGCAACGAGCTCGTGCTGTACTTGGCCACGTGCGCCTACAACCTGCAACCCGGTGGCACCGTCACCGATATCGACCTGGCCAACCGCGAATGGACCGTGCACATCCTCGACGCCGACAGCGACGCCGCCATCACCCGCGAAATCGCCAACGTGCAGAAATTGGAGCGCCAAATGATCGCCATCTTCGAAGGAGGCCGCTGACATGCACAGCACCGCCTACACCGTCTGCCTCACCGTGGCCGCCGTGTTCCTCGTCGCCGGATTTTTCATCTTCGCCTGGCGCGCCATCGTCGGCCCCGACTCCATGGACCGCATGCTGGCCAACGACGGCATCACCGCCTCCCTCCAATGCGCCCTCGCCCTGTACATCTGCTGGACGCTGGACACCACGGTGGTCAACGTCATGATCGTCATCGCCCTGCTCGGCTTCGTTGCCACCCTGTCCGTCGCCCGCTTCCGCAAGAGGGACGGTTCCCTATGATCGCCGACGTCATTTCCCTGCTGTTTATTCTCCCAGGCGCGTTCATGGTCTTTTCCGCCGCCGTGGGCACCGCCCGGTTCAACTCCACGCTGGCGCGCGTGCATGCCATCACCAAACCCCAGACCACCGGCCTGGTGCTCATGATCACCGGCACCATCATCCGCGTCGTCACCGCCGAGGGCTTCAGCGTCCACGAACGCGGCGACATCGGCATGATGGTGCTGCTTGTGATATTCGCCCTGATGACCAGCCCCGTCACCGCGCAGCGCCTCGGCCGCATCGCGCGACGCGAAGGCCTCTACGGCGACGACGAGCAGCTCACACGCAACGACCGCCCCGCCAGCTACCACCCGCGCCGCGTCAACCCTAAAGGCTAAGCTCCCACATCTCCGCGCAGGTCGCGTCCACGACGTCCTTCCAATCCCCGGTGCGCTGGTAAATCGCGCGCTGGCGCTCGTAGCCCGCGCCGCGCTCGATGATCTCGCGGACCAAGTTCAGCTCGTCGACGCAATCGAGGTCGGCGGCGACGGGCGTGAGCTCGTCGATAAGCAACTGCAACTCGTGCTTCACCCAGTCCTCGTCGGTGGCACGACTAGTGATGACCAGGGCGTCCATGCCATAGCGGGCGCCTCGCCACTTGTTCTCCGCGACATGCCACTGCTGCAGGCTCGGCAGCTTTTCGCCGCGTTCGAGCATGCGGTCGTAGTGGACGACCAGGCAGTGCGTCAGCGCCACGACGGCCGCGAGCTCGCGCAAGTTGCTCGTGGCGTCCGAAATGCGCACCTCGACGGTGCCCCACTTCGCGGCCGGACGCACGTCGAAATGCATGGACCCGGTGTGGTTGATCACGCCCGACGTCTGCTGATCGCGCATGAAATCGACCCACTCGTCCCAGCTCTGGAACTGGTACGGCATGCCCGCGGTGGGCAACTGCTGGTAGAGCATCGTGCGGTTCGACGCGTAAGAAGTGTCAATGCCGTCCCAGCCCGGGCTCGACGCGGAAATGGCGAGCAAGTGCGGGTACTTAGTCATCACCGCGTTGATGATCGGCCACACCTTGTCCTCATGGCTGATGCCCACGTGGCAGTGGATGCCCCACAACAACATGTGCTGGCCCCAATACTGCGTGCGGTTGACGATCTCCTCGTACGTGTGCTTCGGGCTCAGCGGGTTCGTGCGGAAATCCGAAAACGGGTGGCCGCCACTTGCCCAGAGCTTCAGGCCCATCTCGTCGGCGACCTCCTTGACCGCGTTGAGGTCGCGCTGGAGCGCCTGGATGGCCTCTTTGGTGTTCGCGCAGATCGGGGTGACCAACTCGATGGTGTTCTGCAGGAACTCCGGCTCGAGGTGGATGTCCGGGTGGCGGGCCTGCACCTCCTCGATCACCTCTGCGGCGCGGGGCACCAGGTCGCGCGTGACCGGGTCGACGAGGCAAATCTCCCACTCGACGCCGAGGGTGGGGCCGTCAGACCTGGCAAAATCGCGGAATGGATCCATAGACGACGAGCCTATCCTCTGCCGGGCCCTGGGCGGGTGCCAGAAGCTGTTTTATATGCGCGGGCGGCGTTGGTTGGTTTTGGGTTTGCGGCGGCTCACGCAGTCAAAATGCCGAAACCGGCTACCTGGAACCGGCTACCAGCTTCATTTTCGCTTGGTAACCGGTTCTAGGTAGCCGGTTTTGCGGGGAAGACTCCGCAGAGCTAGCCCGCCAGGACCACCGCCACGGCAGCGCTGTTGTTCGCGGCCTGCTCCGGGATGCCCGTCGCGCCTTCGGGGAGGTCACCCTTCGCGCGGGCCGCACCGCCGACTCGGCGGGCGATGTCGGCCGCAACCTGCTCGGCACCCGGCACGGCTGGGTCGAAGAAGACGTAGGTCTCCGGGAACATGCCGTAGACCTGCTCCGGCATGTTCATCACTGCGGCGTCGGTCGAGTTGTTGGCCACGTTGTACTGGCCCTTCAGCTGGTCGGCGGTGCGGCTAGCCAGGTCCGGGGTGCCGGAGTTGTTGTAGACGTACACCTGGGCCGACGCGTTGTCGAGGCCCGCGTCCGCAGGAGCGGGTGCCGGTGCCGGCTGGCCGTTTTCGCCCTGCGCCTCGGCGTCTTCCGGACGCTGCGCGTTCGGATCCTGGGCGTTCGGGTCCTGGGCGTTCGGGTCGTCGGCGCGGACGGTGTCGGTGACGGTTGCGGTGTTTTGCGCGTTCGGGTCGCCCGCCGGGGCCGGGGCGGCGGGGGAGCCTGCGCCGTCGCCGGCGGGGGCGGCCTGGGAGGTGCCCACCACGGTCGACGAGGTCGGCGCGGCCCCTTCACCTTCGCCGTCGCCGCCGTTGCCGTCCTGCGTCATCTTCCAAATGCCCCACAGCGCCAGCAGCGCCGCCACGGCGATCAGGATCATCGCCAGGCCGCGCTTTGGCAGGCCACCTTCCGCGGCACCGCCAGCAGCAGCTGCCTTACCGCGTCCCTTCGGCTCCTCGTCGTAGGGCTCCTCGTAGATGGCGTCGTCGGCGTTGCGGGAGCGGGAGCCAGCACCAGCGGCACCTGCTGCGGCACCTGCACCAGCGGCGTAATCGACGTCCTCGATGTACTCGGAGTCGTCGTCGCGGCGGTGGGCACCGCGGTACTCGGTGTCGGCGCCGGAAGCGGGGTAATCGTCGACGATTTCAGCGTCGATCGGCTCGGCGTCGTACGCGCCTTCGTAGGAGTTTCCTGTGTAGCGCGTGGAGCCGGAGTCGGGGCGGTTGTTGCCAAAGTTGTCGTTAGTCACATCGGCAACTCTAACCACACTGCTGCGGGAAGCAGGGGCAACACACCGTAAAGTTGAACTAGAGGTTGGGGGACCTTTGGCCGTCGCGAAGCCTTTGCAAACGCCTCACGAGCTGAGGCTCGGCCGCGAGCGCCTCGGGCGAGTCCAGCAACCGGTTCAAATGCTGGTAGTAGCGGATGGGCTGCATGCCCAGCTCAGAGCGCACCGCGTCCTCGCGCGCACCGATCGACCTGGGGGCGCGCGCGGCGAAGCGGAGCACGGAAAGGTCGGTGTCTGAAAGCATGCCTAATATATTGGCATGACCATCCGACCCATCGTTATCCACGGCGACCCGGTGCTGCACGAACCGACCAAGGAAGTCACGCAGCCCGTCGAGGAGCTGCAAGAGCTCATCGCTGACATGCACGAAACCATGGACGCCGCCCACGGCGTGGGCCTGGCCGCCAACCAGATCGGCGTGCCGCTGCGCATCTTCGTCTACCACTGCCCGGACGGCGACCAGATGCGCCGCGGCACCGTGATCAACCCGGTGCTCGAGACCTCCGAGATCCCGAAAACCATGCCCGCGGACACCGGCGAAGACGACGAAGGATGCCTGTCCGTGCCGGGCTACGGCTGGCCCACCGGCCGCGCGGACTGGGCGAAGGTGACCGGCCTGGACGAAAACGGCAACGAGATCGAGGTCGAGGGAACCGGCTTTTTCGCCCGCTGCCTGCAGCACGAGACCGGCCACCTGGACGGCTTCTTGTACACCGACGTGCTCACCGGCCGCTACAAGAAGGAAGCCAAACGCGTGATCCGCGATAACGGCTGGAAGGAAGCCGGCCACACCTGGCTTCCGGGCACGGACGAAGATCCGTTCGGCCACGACGATTAACGCGCTAAGATATTCGCCATGCGTATCCCCGCCGCCATCGCCGCCGCGTCGCTCACCCTCACCCCCGCGACGCCCGCGGAGCCAGTTGAGCAGTTGCTTGACGACGTCTCCGCCACCCACGAGTCCTCCATCACCGCCATCAACAGCGCGGAGACGGACGACGAGGTCCGAGACGTGCTCATCGCCTGGCGCAAGGAGCTCATCGCAGCCGCAGACGAGCTGACAGAGCTGCGCGAAGAAGCCGCGGAAGACGGCCTGACCGAGGAGGAAAAGGCCACCTTCGACGAAGCCGCGAAAACGCTCAAGCGCGAGCGCGCCGGCGTGCGCGAGTTGCGCGCGGAGCTTCTGCCTGACGACGCACCAGTGGTCGTGCCCGCACCCATCGAGGGCCTCGACGGGATCCTGGGCACCACCGCGTTTGACGCGTTCGAGCGCTCCGAGGCCGGCGACGCCCCGATCGTGTACGGCATCCCCGGCAGCGACGCGGATCGCGCTGAACCGACGGTGGTGCCGTCGGTGACCAAGCCGACGGTGGTCGAGGAGCCGACCACCACCCCGCCGACCACCACCCCGTCGAGCACCACCTCCGCCACGTTCGCCCCCGAGGTGACCCACCGCGTGGAGCGCCTCCAGGACAGCGACACCGAGTCCACCACGACCGAGACCACCACCCCGGAAACGACGTCGGAAACCACGAGTACGGCCACGGAGACTGAAACGTCCGCAACGTCGACCACCACCGACTCATCGGCGACCACCACGGCCACCTCGTCGACTTCGAGCAGCTCCGCCCGCTCGGTGCTGGAAAACCGCACCACGTCGGCAACGTCCAGCTCGACAACCTCCTCCTCGTCGACGACCTCGTCCTCCTCAAAGACGTCGTCGACCACCACGACCGAGGATGACGACGAGCGCGACGGCGACCTCGCCGACACCGGCACCCCGATGCGCGCCCTGATCGCCATCGGCATGCTGTCGCTGATGATCGGCGCGGCCCTGGTGCTCACCGGCGCGATCCGCCCGCGCGGGGCCCGCAAGTAGACGTGTCCCGGATTTTTCGCTCGGACGAGGTGGCGGTGGGCGACCGCGTCGTGGTGCGCCAGCGCCGCGGCGAGCACGCCAGCGACATCATCGGGCACGTGCTCAGCCTCGACCCGCTGGTGATCCGCCCGCAGGAGGTCGGCGGCTTTCCCTCCTCAAAGGAGGCGATTGAGGTCACGGACCTGCACATCATCAAGAAACTCTCGCCGCGCACGGTGCGTAATTCCGAAATCCGCGAGCTGGAAAAACGCATCGCAGACCGCCTCAACGTGCGCGACTGGGCGTGGGCCAGCGGCTGGCTCATGCGCACCGGCGACACCGAGGAGGCCAACTCCGCAGTCCCGCTCGGACCTTCGGCGGGCTTCGAGCCGTTGCCTATCGACGCCATCCGGTCCTTCTACGACCAGCGTGGCCTGCCGGTGCGGCTGACCATCCCCGAGCGGATCGGCAAACCGGCGTTGAAAGTGCTCGACCACGCGTGGGAGCTCCAGGACGAGCAGGTCGTGTGGGTTGCGGGGGAGGCCTTTGGTGTGACGTCGATAGGCAATGTGCCCGAAGGGGCGCTGGAGCACCACCGTAGGCGGCTGGCGCTAGGCTAGGCCGCATGCGAATCGCCACATGGAACGTCAACTCGGTGCGCACACGCGCCGAGCGGATCGCCGCCTTCCTCGAACGCGAGGACGTGGACGTGCTGGCGATGCAGGAAACCAAAACCGCAGACAGCAAATTCCCCTACGCCACCTTTGAAGCCGCAGGCTACGAGGTCGCGCACGTGGGGGTCAGCCAGTGGAACGGCGTGGCCATCGCCTCGCGCGTGGGGCTGGACAACGTCCGCAACAGCTTCGAGCGCCAACCCGCGTTTGCCAAAAAAGGCGCCCCGTCTGTGGAGGCGCGCGCCGTGGGGGCGGTGTGTGGCGGGGTGGACGTGTGGAGCCTGTACGTGCCCAACGGCCGCGAAATCGGCGACCCGCACTACGACTACAAACTGCAGTTCCTCTGGTCCCTGGCCGATCAGGTCCAGCCCGGGGAGCTGCAGGTGTACATGGGCGACTTCAACGTCGCGCCCCGCGACGAGGATGTGTGGGACGTGTCGTGGTTCGAGGGCAAAACGCACGTGACGGAGCCCGAGCGCGCCGCGTTCCAGATGCTGCTCGAGGCCGGACTGCACGAGGTCACGCACGAAGACCAGTACTCGTTCTGGGACTACAAGGCCATGCGGTTTCAGAAGAACGAGGGCATGCTCATCGACTTCCAGCTGGCCACCAAGCCCATGTTCGAGCGAGTCCAGCGCGCGTTCGTGGACGTGGAGGAGCGCAAGGGCAAGGGCGCGTCCGACCACGCGCCCGTGATCGTGGACTACGACACCCGCGGCCTGGCCTACGACGAGGTGCGATGAGCCTGGATCTTTCCTGGTGGCAGTTCGCGGCGATGGTCGTGGACTACGCCATCAAGTTCGTGATGATCGGCGTGGTGCCCGGCGGGCGCAAGCCGTCCTCGGCCAACGCGTGGCTGCTGTTGATTCTGCTCCTGCCGGTGGTGGGCCTGCCGCTGTACCTGCTGTTCGGCTCCACGTTCGTCTCCCGGCGCCGCCACCGCATCCAAGTTGAGGCGCGCCGCGTGCTGGACGGGGCGTGGGCGGGCCCCGACAGCACCATCGCGCACCTGCCGCCCGAAACCGCCTCGCTGGTCCGCCTCAACCGCGAGCTCACCGGCTACCCCGCCGTCCGCGGCGAGGTGCGCGCGCTGTGGGCGGATTACCGCAAGACCATGCTCCGCATTGCCAAGCTTATCGACGAAGCATCCGCCTCCATCTCCATCGAAATCTACGCCGTCGCCTGGGACGACACGACGGACGTGGTGTTCCGGGCGCTGCAGCGCGCCGTCGCACGCGGTGTGCACGTGCGTCTGCTTTTCGACCACATCGGCTCCGCCAAATACCCCGGGTTTAGGAAACTGAAGCGGCGTCTGACCGACATCGGCGTGGACTGGCACATGATGCTGCCACTGGCCCCACTGCGCGGGCGCTGGCGCCGCCCCGACCTGCGCAACCACCGCAAAGTCGTGGTCATCGACTCGAAGGTGGCGTTCGTCGGCTCGTTCAACCTCATCGACCGCGGCTACCTCATGCCCGGGCACGTGAGGGCGGGCCGCCAGTGGGTGGACGCGTTCGCGGAGCTGGAGGGGCCGATCGTGGAGTCCATCGAGTCCATGTTCGCCGTGGACTGGTACACCGAATCCGGCGAACGTTTGGATATGGCGAGGACGTCGGAGGAAACGTCGACAAGCAATGGCGACGTGCTCCAGCTCGTCCCCTCCGGGCCCGGCTACCTCACCGAGCCGAACCTGCGCATGTTCAACTCGATCGTCCACAACGCGAAAGAGCAGCTCACGCTGTGCTCGCCGTACTTCGTCCCCGAGGAGTCGCTGCTGGAGGCCATCACCTCCGCGTGCTACCGCGGCGTGCGCGTCGACCTGTTCGTCGGCGAAAAGGCCGACCAGTTCATGGTGCAGCACGCGCAATCCGCCTACTACGAGTCGCTGCTGAAGGCCGGGGTGCGCATCTGGGAATTCCCCGCGCCGTACGTGCTGCACAGCAAGTTCGTGCTGGCGGATCCGGGGCGCGAGGGCGCAGTCGGCGTGCTCGGATCCTCCAACATGGACATCCGCTCGTTCTCGCTGAACTACGAATCCTCCCTGCTCGTCGCCTCCGGCGAGCTGATTACGGCGCTGGAGCAGCTGGGCGCGAACTACCAGGCCGTCTCGCGCGAGCTGACGCTGGAGCGGTGGTCGCGCAGGCCCTGGTACCGGCGGTACGTGGACAACGTGCTGAAGCTGACGTCCGCGCTGCAGTAGGGGTTTCGCGCTTGGTGGTGCTCGGTGGCGCGTGGTGGTGCCCCGCCTCACCCCACCGCCCCAGCCCGCAAATGGTGAAAGGCCGATGGTGAATCCGTCGCAGATCGGCGGATTTTCACCACTTGGTTTTCACCATCTGCGGCTAGACCCCCAGCCGTGCCGCCAAAGCTGCGGGAAAGAACTCCTGCCGGCTCGGCCCCGTCGGCTGGTGAAGGCGCGGAACCTGGCGCAGGGTCTGTGACTCCACTTCGAGCATGTCCAGGACGCGGCGCACTACAAGCACCTCGTTGCGGTCAATCTCTTTAGGGGTTACTCGAATGACCTTGTACCCTTGCTCCTTCAGCCAGTTCTCGCGGTTGATCTGTTTCGCGTACGCTTCTGCTGGCTTTTTCTTCGTCTTCTCCCAACCGTCGACTTCAATGATCAGGTCACCAAAGAGGAGGTCCACCCGGTACGGGCCAATGATTACCTGGGCGTGGCACTTGATACCGCACTTCTCCAAGATGAGACGCAGCAGCGTTTCGTAGGTCGACTCTGAGCGGTTAGTCGCTTTGGCAAGCGCATGTCGCGCCTTTCCAATGCCCTTCGTCCCCCTCATACGCTGCATCATTGCGGCGCATTCCTCACGGATGAGGTCGGCCTCGGAGTCTGAGCACCGCGTCAGCAGGCTTTCAAAGGCAACGATGCCGGACCGTTCCCCGGAGCTTCGCGCGATGTCGATGGCGGTACGGATTGCGTTGGTGAACCTTACACCCGCACGATCGAACACGTCCTCATCCGGGACGGCCATGCGTTTGTAATCGATGCCCGGGCTCTGCGCCTTCGCCGACGGTGGCTTTCCGCTCGGAAGCGCGACCTGCACGCCTGGTTTGGTGTCGTAGTGCACCCACACTCCACAGACCCGCGCTGCGGAAAAGCCGACAAGGACGGCCTTGGTGCTTTGCCTGGATGCGGCGCAGCACCGGAGAAACTCCTGCTCATACGGCTCCAGCTTTTTCCACTCTGACGCTTCGACGTAGAGCGATTTGGTCAGTTGGCGCAGCTGTCCACTTCTGATGCGGGAATGCGTGGTGTGGTCGTGGGCGGTGACCCTGCGGACGTCGACAAGCATCTCCAGCAGCTCATTTTTGCGAGCGCCATCCATTTCGAACCCCCCGTTCGTTGTTCCCAGGGTGATCGTAGCTGAGGATCACGCGCCCCGCACAGATGGTGAAAGGCCGATGGTGAATCCGCGCGGATTAGCGGATTTTCACCATCGGCCTTTCACCATTTACGGGAGGAGGGGCGGCGGGAGTGCGTGGAGGGGCGGGAGCCCAAGCCCGAAGCGCAGAACCCCGCTACGCGTCGCGGGTCTCCAGCAGCACCACGCCGACGATCCAAGCCACCACAGCCCACACGGCGAAGATCAGCAGCGACACGGGCAGTGTCCAGTCCTGGGTGGGGCTGTTGGTCATGAACGCCATGAGGTTGCCAAACGGCAGGAACTTGGCCACGTCGGCGCCGTAGCGCGGGATGAAGCTGACGATAGATTCCACCAGCAGCATCATGCCCATGCCGGTGACCACGGCGCCCGAGGTGTTGCGCACGATCCAGCCGACCCCCTGCTGGAACAGGGTGATCAGGGCCATGCCGAGGGGGATGGCCCACAGGGCGCGGCGGGAAGCGGTGTTGCTCACCCAGTTCGCGGGCACGGGCGCGGTGAGATCGCCGATTGCGAAGGCGACGACAAGCCCGAAGAAGGTCAGCAAAGCGGCCAGCGCAGCACCGAGCACAAGCTTTGCGACGGCCACCTGCCACCGCTTCGGAGCAACCCTGAAGTTTGTCGACGGGATGCCGAAGCGGTACTCGGTGGTCACGGTCATGGATGCCTGCACGATCACGATGATCGCGGTGGTCAGCGCCATGGTGGCGGCGACGGTCAAGGGCGCGTACGGCATGCCGCCGAGTTTGGATGCGGTGCCGAACAGGGCTCCGTAGAAGGCGCCGAAGGCGATGATCAGCGCGGAGGTCCACCAGAAGGAGGCGGTGGAGCGCAGTTTGGTCCACTCGGCGGGAAACAGGTTAAGCATTGGTACCTCCGGAGACGTACTGGGCGTGGCCCTCGGTGGATTGCATGTAGGCCTCTTCCAGGGAGGCGCGGCGCTCGGCGAGCTCGGACAGCGGCACCCCGGCGGCGAAGGCGACGCGGCCGACGTCGTCGGAGGTGCGGTCCGGGATTTCGAACACGGCGCGGCCGTCGGCGTCCACGGCCCGTGTGAAGGGCATGGCCGTGTCGGCGTGCTGCAGCGCGGCGGCCAAGGAGGCGGCGGCGTCTTCTGTGGGTGTGCGCACGATGGTGGTCACGCCCGAGTTTGCGCGGATGAACTCGGCCATGGACGTGTTGGCAACCAGGCGGCCGCGGCCGATGATGATCAGGTCTTCGGCGGTCTGCGCCATCTCGGCGAGCAGGTGGGAGGACACGAGCACGGTGCGCCCCTCGGCCGCCAGGGACTGCAACAGCCCGCGCACCCAGCGGATGCCGGCAGGATCGAGGCCGTTGACGGGCTCGTCCAGGATCAGGTACTCCGGGTCGCCGAGCAGCGCCGCCGCGATGCCGAGGCGCTGGCCCATGCCGAGGGAGAACCCGCCGACGTGTTTGCCGGCGACGTCGCTTAAGCCCACCAGCTCGAGCACTTCGTCCACGCGGGTGCGCGGCAGCCCGGCGGCTTGCGCTTGCCAGAGCAGGCTGGCGCGGGCGGAGCGGTTGGGGTGGACGCCTTTAGCGTCGAGAAGCGCGCCCACTTTGCGCGCGGGGTTGGGAAGCTGGCGGTAGGGCACGCCGTCGATGAGCGCGGTGCCGGATGTGGGGCGGTCCAGGCCCAAGATCATGCGCATGGTGGTGGATTTACCTGCGCCGTTGGGGCCGAGGAAGCCGGTGACGACGCCGGGTTTGACGGTGAACGTGAGGTCGTCAACCGCTTGGACGGCGCCGTACCGTTTGGTCAGGCCTTGCACTTCAATCATGCGGTTCAGTATGCACCATGGCTTTGGCGAGCACACTGCTGAGCGAGGCCGCGAAGCCCGGGTGCAGCTCAAACCCCGAAACCTCATGCAGGCCAACCCAACGCAGTTCCTCCGATTCCTCGTTGGCGGTCACGGCCAGCGGCGCCTGGCACAGCGCGATGACGGTGGTGTAGCTCCACTCCGGCAGCTCCGTGGTGACTACTTCCTCGACTACGTTGATACGCTCCGGGTCGATGGCGCACTCCTCCACGGACTCGCGCACCGCCGCCTGCGCTGGGGTTTCGTGGCTGTCGCGGGCGCCGCCGGGGATGCCCCAGGTTCCGCCCTGGGCGGTCCAGGTGGCGCGATGCTGCAGCAGCACTTTCGCGTCTGCTCCCTGACCGGCGATGAGAAAAAGGCCGGCGGCGCCGAAGCGCCCCCAGAGTTTTGTGCCGTCGGGTGTGGTGACCCAGCCGTTTCCGTCGCCAAGCATGGCCCCCACTGTAGGTGGGAACAGTTATCATTGCGGAATGGTGACGCAAAGCAGGCCGAGCGACGACGCGTGGCTCGACGAGCTCGAAGCGCGCCCGGCGCACCCGCGGCTGCACGGCGTCCTCCACGGCCCGCTCGCCGGCCCCTTAAGAATGGGACGGCGCGGCCACGCGTTCGCGCAGACCACCCCGGGCAAGCTCATCGTGGTGATGGTGCTGCTGACCGCCATGCTGCTCGCGGCGGGGCTGTCCATGAGCCAGTCCATGTCCAGCCGCAACCAGTCGCTGGACACGGTGCGCGAGGCCACGGAGCCGATGAGCGCGGCCGCCCACCTGCTCTCCACCTCCCTGCTGCGCGCCGACACCATCGCGGCGGGCGGGTTTGTCCAGCCCGGGCCGCTGTCGCACGAGGACGTGCAGGCCTACTCCGCCGCGCTGGACACAGCGGTCAGCTCCGCCAGCGAGATTTACAAGGGCGCGGTAGAGGCCGACACCGCCACCAGCGAGCGTATCGAGGAGCTGGTCAGCGAAATCCAGCGGGACCTTCCCGTCTACGCGGGCTTAAACGAGCGCGCCCGGGTGAACCAGCGCATGGGCAACCCGGTGGGCGTGGCCTACATGTCCGAGGCATCCAGCATCATGCGCACCCGCATGCTGGTGGCCGCCTCCGAGATCAACGCGCTGACCCGCGAGGACGTGGCGAAGGAGATGCGGCGCTTGTCCGAGCCGCAGTGGGTGCCGTTGTCCGGCCTGGTCGCTGCACTCGGGTTCCTCGTGCTCACGCAGTGGTGGCTGTGGCGGGTGTTCCGCCGCCGCCTGAACAAGGGTTTTCTCGCCGGCACCCTCGCGGTGGTGGTGGCGCTGAGCTGGGCCTCTGTGTCGAACTACCAGTCCTGGCGCAACGGCTCGGTGGAGTATGAGCGGGCGGCGAAGCCCTGGGAGGAACTCACCGTCGCCCGCTTCGACGCGCTGCAGACGCGCACGGACGAGACGTTCGCGCTGCTGCGCCGCCAGTCGGTGGTGCACTCGTCCCGGGCGTTTGACGGGACGTATGCGTCGGTGAGCGCGGCGCTCGCAACGGCTGAGGAGTACGGCGGGGAGCAGCAGCTTATCGACGACGCACGCGACGCCCTGCGCACTTGGTCCTACGAGCACAACGAGCTGGTCGGCGCTTTGAACTCCGGTAGCTACGAACAGGCGGCGGACCTGTTGGTTTCCAGCGGCGGGGCGGGCGAGGCGCCGTTCAGGGACCTGGACGCGGCGCTGTCCAAACTCATCGCCTCCTCCCGGGAAGGCACGCAGGCCTACATCGACGCCTCGTTGGACGCGACGCGGCAGGTCTCCGCGGTGGTGGCGCTTTTGTCCATGCTGGCTGTGGTCTGCACGTGGCTGGGCATCCGCAGAAGGCTGGGTGAGTACTTATGAGAACGACGTGGGCCGCGAGCGCGGCGGCTGTAACGGCGCTGGTACTGGCGCTGGCAGGCTGCTCCGAGGAGCCGTCGCCGGTGCGCGCCACCATCGCCCCGGAGCAGGAAACCTCCACCACCCGCGAGCTGCTGCCGCTGCCGCCCGGCGCGACACTCGAAGGCGCGCAGGGGGTGCCGGCGGAACCCTACGTGTCGTCGAAATTGGAATGGGAGGGCTCGCTCAATCCGCGCGAGGCCGAGGAAGCCACCCCGAACGTAGACCGCATCAAGCGCCGCGGCCGGCTGGTGGTGGGCATCGACCAGTCCCTGTACTTGCTGGCGTTCCGCGACACCGCCAGCGGCGAGCTGCGCGGGCTGGAGGTGGACCTCGCCCGCGCGATCGCGGAGGACATTTTCGACGAGGAAAGCACCGGGATCAACCGCCTGGACCTGCGGTTTGTGGACTCGGCGGCGCGCGCCGAGGCGCTGAACAACGGCGAGGTGGACATTGTCATCCGCACCATGTCTATTACCCGGGAGCGCGCGGAGTCGATCGATTTTTCCACCCCGTACCTGACCTCTGGCGTGCGGGTTCTGGTGCCGCGGGACCGGGGAGTGGACGACATCAACCAGCTGGGCGGCAAAACGGTGTGCATCGTCGACGGCACGAACCTGACCCAGATCGCGCGCACGTTCACACCGCATTCGGAGATTTTGCGCACCCGCTCCTGGTCCGACTGCCTAATGGCTACGCAGCAGTTCCAGGCGGACGCGATTATGGCGGACGATTCCATCCTGGCGGGCTTGTCCGCGCAGGACCCGTACGCGAAGATCCTGCCGGGCACGCTGGCCTCGCAGTACTACGGCGTGGGGATCCCGAAGGGCCAGGCGGACCTGGTGAGGCAGGTCAACACGACGCTGGAGCGGATGCGTAACGACGGCACGTGGTCGCAGCTCTACTCCACCTGGCTCGGAGGCTCCATCGCGGAGTCCTCCCCGCCACCGCTGATGTACCGCAAGGAGGGGCAGTGAGCACGGAACGCAATGAACAGGACCCGCTGGAGCAGCACACCGAGGCGGTGGCCTTCGACCCCTTCGCGGATGATGAGGATGACGCCGAGCCGGGCACCGAGGCGGTAGCGTTTGACCCCTTCGCCGACGACGAGACGGACTACTCCGCCATGGGCGAAATGGCCGGCCTACTCAAAGACTTGGACGAGCTGCGCAAGGGCAGCAACCGCGAGGACACCTCCCAGCGCTCACGCAGGCTCGCCCTCGACACGTTCCGCGAGCGCCGCGGCACCCGCCGCGCCACCCGCGTCGTCGCCGACGGCATGGTTGAGCTGCCCTGGGTGGAGCCCACCGAACCGAAAGAGGCGCTGATCGACCCGGAGCCGGCCGTGGTGGAAAAGGGCATCGCCCCGCCGACACTGCACCCGGGCGACGTGGTGGCCAGCCAGTACGAAATCATGGGCGTGATCGCCCACGGCGGCATGGGCTGGATCTACCTGGCGCAAGACCACCACGTGGCCGGGCGCGTGGTGGTGCTCAAAGGGCTGCACTCCACAGACAACCCGGACGAAGCGGCGGCTGCCGCGGCCGAGCGCGAGTTCCTGGCGGAAATGGCCCACCCCGGCATCGTGCAGATCTTCAACTTCATCGACGATCCGCGCGTGCCCGGCGGGTTCACTGTCATGGAGTACGTGGGCGGGCCGAGTTTGCGGGCATGGCGGAATGCGTCGACAAGCAAGGTGCTCCAACCCGACATCGCGATCGCGTACATGCTCGAAGTGCTGCCGGCGCTGGACTACCTGCACTCGCGCGGCGTGGTGTACAACGACCTGAAGCCGGACAACATCATCGTCACCGAAGACCAGGTCAAGCTCATCGACATGGGCGCGGTCTCCGGCATCGGCGCCTACGGGTTCATCTACGGCACGAAGGGGTTCCAGGCGCCGGAGGTGGCAACCGAAGGGCCTTCCGTATCCTCCGACGTGTACACGGTGGGCCGCACGCTGGCCTCGCTGGTGGTGGACCTGCCGCAGACCGACGGGGTGTACGACCCGGGCCTGCCCTCCCCCATCGACGAGCCGCTGTTTCGCCAATACACCTCCCTGTACCGTTTGCTCGCCCGCTGCTGCAACGAGGACCCGGCGCAGCGCTTCACCAGCCTGATCGAGCTGGAGGCGCAGATGCTCGGCGTGCTGCGAGAAATCGTCGCCGTGCGCGACGGGCGCACCTACCCCGCGCAGCACTCCCTGTTCTCCCCGCAACGTACGACGTTCGGCACAAAGCACCTCGTCTTCCGCACCGACCAGCTCATCGACGGAATCGCCCGTAGCGTGGACATCACCCCGCAGGAAGTCGTTGCCGCTCTGCCGTCGCCGCTGGTCAACCGCGACGACGTCGGCGCCGCCATGCTGCAGGGCTCCTCCTACGCCGAGCCGCGCGAAACGCTGGAGACGCTGCGTCAAGCCATGACCACACCGCAGTACGAGCACTCCGTGGAAATCCCCTTCGGAGTCGTGCGCACCATGCTCGACCTCGGTCTGACCACCCAGGCGCGCACCTGGCTGCGCTCACTTTCGGAGCGCTTCGGCGACAACTGGCGCTACTTCTGGTACGCGGGCGTTGTGGAGACACTGTTGGGCGACTTCAACTCCGCTAAGACCTCTTTCTCCGAAGTGCTCAATCAGCTACCCGGCGAGGCCGCACCGAAACTCGCCCTCGCCGCAGTCAGCGAGCTCCTCCTGCAGGAGGGCGGGTATCAATCGAGCGAGCTGCTTCACGACGAGCTCGCGCCCGCCGCAGCCGGCCTTAGCCAACACCTCCGCGACGTGCCGGACGACGTGTTCGAGCACATGGCCGCCGACGGCGTCACCGACGGCACCTGGTCGCTGACCGTGACCTCCCCCGAGGGGCTGCGCTTCCACGCCACCCGCCTCTACGCGCTGGTGTGGATGACCAACCCCACCACCGTCTCCTCCGCATTCGGCCTGGCCCGGATGCTCATGTGCGAGCGCGAAGTGGGTCTGGCCATCAAGGCTCTGGACAAGGTCCCCAATGCGTCGCGCCACTACCGCATGGCGCAGCTGACCGCCATTTTGTGCCTGGTTACGGAGGGCGCCACTGAAGACCACATCCGGCTCGCCGCCCGCAGGCTGGAGCAGATCCCCTCCACCGAACCGCGGTTTTTGCAGATCAAAGTCGCCGTCATCGAGGCCGGCCTGACGTACCTGCGTTCCCACGAGGCGTCGACCAACGTGGCGCTCTTCGAGTACCCGTTCACCATCCGGGGGCTGCGCCGCGGCCTCGCCCAGACGCTGCGGGACCAAGCCCGAGTGGCGCCGTACCCGAAGCACCGGTACGCGCTGGTGGACCTCGCCAACAAGGTCCGCCCCGCCACCTGGTTCTAGGGGGTTGGGCGCCGTTCCCAAATTTGTTCACCCCGGCCGGGTGCTGTCGGTGAACAAATCCCCTTTTGGCGGTTGATTTGTTCATTTTCCGCAGGTCGCCGAAAACCTGAGGCAGATCTATTCATCGCGCGGTGAATTAATCCGCCGGGGCGGCGGGAACCGAGCGAGGCCGCTGGCCCGCCGACACTTCACGGCGGAATCTGTCAGCCGGCCCCCATCGGCCCAGGTCAGCGCAAACGGCTGCCGTAATCTGTCAGGATTACGGCAGCCGTTCCAGCGGTGGCGGGTTTAGATGAAACCGCCCATGACAGCTGCCGCGCCGCCGAGACCGACAACCGCCAGGATGGCGATGATCACGCCCACGATCGTGCCGGCGCTGCTGCCGGCCTCCTTGCCACCCTTGGTTTTCGGGGTCGGCTCCTCCTGGCTCGGGGACGCCCCCGTCTTCGGAGCGGGTGCCGAAGACGGCTTGGACTTAGTCGCACCGTTGAGCTCGGTTACGGCAGGGCCGCGGGTGCCGGGCTGCACCGGCTGGTTCGCGGTGGTAGGCACCGGTGCCGGCTTGGCCAGGGTCGGCTTCGCCGGGTCCTTCTTGCCCACGGTGTCGCGCGCGGCCTGGAGGTGCTCGGAATTGTTCTTCTCCAGCTCCTTAACCAGCTCGTCCATCTGCTCGGTGGTGTAGTTGAGCACGGAGAACTCGTTGGTTTCCTCGGCGACCAGGTGGCCGTTGGCGTTGTACACGCGGAACTTCACCGGCATGGAGGAATCCTTGTAGCCGGCGGTGTTGGCGATCGGCACCTCGACCGACAGCTTGCTCTGTTCCTTCAGCGCGCCTTCCACCGGGTACGTCTCGCGGAACTTGCCGCCCGGGTAGTCCACCTGCAGGGTGAATTCGTGCAGGTCGATGCCCAGGTTGGACAGCTCCAGGTGCACCTTGGAGTCGGAGCGGTTGGCGATGATGACGTTCTTGATGCCCTCGCGCTCGCCCAAAACGCGGATGCCGGCCTTGCCGTTGTTCTCCTCTGCCGCCATGACCACGAGCTCGTCCACACGCGGGTGGCTGTGTCCGGACTCCGACGGGTCCTCGGACACGCCGGTGGAGCCGGTGGCCTTAGCGATCTCACCGTTGACCACGTCCAGGTTGTCCCAGTCGGCGGCGATGTTGTAGTTGCCGGTGAAGCACTGCGCGGTGCCGTCGTAGCAGGACTTCGGGATGCCGATGTTGTCGTTGGCGGTGGAGTTCTTGTCCGAGTAGTCGAAGTGGCTGAACTGGTACAGGTAGTTCATCACGGACTTGTACTTGGGCACGTAGGCGCTGTCCGGCTTCTTCACCTGAGACGCGCCGGAGTGGGTCAGGCCCAGGTTGTGGCCGAACTCGTGGAGGATGGTGTTGCGCATCTGCTCCTGGGACGTCATCAGGTAGTTCTTGGCCACGTAGAACGCGCCGTCGGAGATCAGCCCGTTGCCGGAGGACAGGTTGCCCACCTCCTGCTGGTCGCCGATGATGCCCACGCGGAAGACGGACTGGCGCGCGCCCAGCAGGTTCTTGCGGTCCTTGACCAGGCGCACACCGGGCACCTCCGCGCGGCCGTTGGCGTCCTTGAAGTAGATCGGCGCGTAGTCGATGGTGTCGCCACCCTGGAGTTCGATACCCGGGATGTTGCTGTAGTAGTCGCCGGCGTCGATGTGCAGGTTGTAGCCGCGGCGGTCGAACAGGTCCACCAGGTCGTTGAGGATCTGGCGCGACGGGCGGTAGACGTTCACGTTCGCGTCGGCGCACTCCAGGAACTGACCGAAGTCGTCTTCAGTGGCAGCGTACTGGCGCTTTTCAGAGCAGCCCTTGGTCTCCCACTCGGACTTCATCCAGTTCAGCTGGAGGAAAAGGTCCGGTTTGTTCGGGTCCGCGCCCCAGCGGTGCAGCGGGAACTGGTTGCCGTCGGCGTCGGTGTAGCCGTTGATTTCCCACTCGTCGGGCAGGCCGTCGCCGTCGGAATCCTTCAGCGCCTCGTTCGCGTCGCCGGCGATGGTCATGCGCGCGCTCAGCGATTTGCCGTGGCGCTCCCACACGCCCGCGAAGTAGCTGTCTCCGTCGTTCGCGCCTGCTTCTGCGGAATGCTGGCTTTTGCCGGTGCCGGTGGAATCGGCGCCCTCGAACTTGGTGTGCAGCTGGTAGCGGCCGCCAACGTCGATGGTGTAGCCCTTCGCGCCCGCCGCATCGGAGGTGATCGGGTAGTCGTAGGCCATCAGTCCGTCCGTGAGCACCAGCTTCAGATCCTTTTTGCCGCTGGTGCTTTTCAGCTCCACCCGCACGTCCACTTCCTTCGAGGTGACGGTGAAAGTGCGCACGAGCTCCACGCCGAGCTTCGGGTCGGTGTGGGTCAGGGTGACAACGTCGCCTTCGTTGTTGGAGGCGGGCTGGACCTTGGTGTTCTCGCCTGCGAATTCGACCTTTTGGCCGTCCGCGTAGACGTCCAGGTAGAACGCCGTGGGCATCAGGCCGGAGGAGAGGCTGTTGTACATCAGCCAGGACACGCGGCCCTTGTTCACGTCGACGTTTTGGAAACCCTCGTTTGAACCTGTGGTCACACCGACCTGGTAGCTCTTCGACAGGTCCACAGCTGCGTCGGCGGTAACCGGCAGCGTGACGCCGGCGGTGAGGCCGAGTGCGACTGCAGCCGCGATTGCTTTCTTACCTGTGTGCATCATGCGCCTACATCCACCGCTCTAAAAAGTGTTGAAACTTTTCTTGGTTATCGTACAGAACCTTGCCAGCTGCGCCTAGCAACCCAAGCACCGCGAGCGCCCACACCCAGGGCGAGGGCTTCGAGGAGCCATTTTCGCTTTGCGACGACCCTCCGGCCGCCACGCCGTCCACCTCCACAGCCACCTTGAGTTGAGTCGTGGAGCCGTCGGCGAGCAACACGTTCACCGGGATCTCCTTGGCTTGGCCAGCGGCGGAAGCGGGAACGTGGATGTCCAGCACGCCGCGGGTGCGGTCCAGGGAGACCTCCCAGCCGTCGGCGTCGAACTCGCCCAGAGTAAACGGATACTCCGCGGCTGCCCGGGGCACCGGCAGGGTGACTTGCGTGGTGGTGTCGGGGCGGCCGACAGCGGAGACGTCGTTAAGCACGATGCTCTCGGCGAGCGTGCCCTTGCCGGTCTTGGTGTGGACCTCAACCCGGGCGGACGTGATGGTGTGCGAGGAATCCTCGAACGTGACCTGCACCGGGATGTCGCGCGGGCCCGGCACGGTGCCGTCGTAGCTGGCGACGGCCAGCTCGCCTGTGTCCGGGTCGACCTTCGTGCGCAGCCCCGGGATCGGCTTGATCAGGGAGAACGACGCGCCTGCGACATTCGGCCGCAAAATGGCGATCTGGCCGGCGTTGATGGTCACGCGCGGGTACTCCACCCGCGTCAGCGCCGCAGTGCCGCGCACGGTCGTTGCCGGCACCTCGACGACGCGCTGCGAACCGTCCGCGAACGTCACCACCACCGGGATCAGCGCGGCCTGCGGGGCCTCCTCGTCGCCGTTGCGGGCGGCAGTGATCGCGCCCGTCTTCGGGTCCACGGACGCCTGCCAGCCATCTGCGTCGAAGGACGCGGCCAGCGCGAACGTGGCACCAGCCGGGGCCTGGCTCGGCGGCACCGTGACTGGGGTTCCGGCTTCTGTGACCTGCACCGGACGCCAAGACACGACCTGGCTGGCAGCCTCAGACTGTGTGGCCACCGGCACCGTGATTTCCTGCACGGAACCGTCCGGAAGCGTCAGCTTCAACGGGATGTCAAAGTTCGCGCCAACCGGAGCGTCCTCCGACACCTTCACGGTGATCGCGCCCGTTGCCGGATCGATCTCCACCGGCATCGCCGTCAGCCCGGTCTGCTCGAACGTCGCGCCCGGGGGCATCGAGCCCGTGGGGAACATGCGGATGTTGCCGTCCGCGTCGAAGAACGGTTTGCCGTAGCCCGCGGGCTCGGAGGAGTCCGCCAGCGACGGCCCCGTCAGTGCCACGATGCGAGCGAAGACGGTGGGCTCGCCGTCCTTGTCCGAAACCGTGCCGTCGGAGTACAGCACCGTCACCGGGACTTCGATCGGCTCCGGGTTCTCCTCCGAAGCAGCGGCGTAGATCGCGCCGGTGTCCGGGTCGATGCTGACATCCCAGCCCTTGTAGGCTTCGGCCGCACCAAGCTCATTGCCCTTGTCGTCATACACCGGGGCCAGCGCGTACTGGCCGACGTTCTCGCCGTCCTTGTTGACGGGGAACGTGCCGTCGAGAAGCGGCACCACAACAGTCTTGCCCGGCTGCGCGCCGAGCCCCTCCTGGTAGGCGGGCTTGTACGTCTCGTTCTGCGCGCCGGCATCAACGTGGAAAACCGCCGTCGCTTCGCCGGTCGTGCCGTCCGGGTAGGTGAAGTCGACGGGGATCTCGATGGTCTCGCCCGCCGGGGTACGCAGAGGCGCCTTCACGGTGACAACGCCGGTGTCCTGGTCGACGGTTCCTTCAGCGCTCTCGGTGGAGAACTTCGTGCCAGCAGGAAGCGGCTGGCCCTTGTACTTGATGCCGTCGCGGTTGACGTTCGCGATCGGCGTGCGGCTCGAGTTGGTCTTGCCCGCCTGAACGTAGGAGTCCTTGTACTCCATGCCGCTGATGCGGTCCGCGTCGCTCACCGGCTTGGTGACCTTCACCGTAACGGTGTCGCGCTCCCCTGCCTCGGAAACCACGTCAACGGTGTACGTATCCGGCTCGACGTCGCGGCCCGGCGCCGCCACGACCTGACCGTCCGACGCCACGGACAGCCACTCCGGTGCGTCTCCCTCGACGCGTACGTTGACGGTCGTGGACGGCTTGCGGGAAGGCAGGGCGACCTTGGTGCTGCCCGCCTGCACGGTCAGCGCGTCCCAGGCGAAGTCGTCGACCGACGGGGCGGGCTTCGCGGTGGTCGGCTTGGCCGTGGTGGGCTTGGTTGTAGTGGGCTTGGTCGTGGTGGGCTGTGCGGAGGTGGCCTGACCCGAAGTCGGCTTGGTGGTCGACGTGGGTGCCGGCTGAGTCGTCAGCCGGTCCGAGGTCGGGGTCGCCGAAGTCGGCTTCGTGGTCGTCGGCTCCGGCGTGCCCTGACCGGACGTCTGTTTGCCCGTCGTTGCCGGAGTCGACGGCTCCGACGTCTTCTGTCCAGAGGTGGGCTGACCGGACGTCGGCTTCGCGGTAGTAGTCGGCTCCTCCGAAATCGGGGTCGTTGGCTCTGGCTGCGTCGTTACCCAACCAGACGTCTGCTCGGAAGAACCCGGCGTAGACGGCTTCGTCGTCGGTTCCGGGGTGTTCTGGCCTGACGTCGGCTTCGCGGTAGAAGTCGGTTCCTCCGAAGTCGGGGGCGTCGGCTCCGGCTGCGTCGTCGCCCAACCAGACGTCGGGGTTGCTGAAGTCGGCTTGCCGGAGGTTGGGGTCGTTGCACCGGTCGTCGGCTCTGCTGGGGTCGTCGGCTCGGACGTCGTCGTTTCCGGTGTCGTCGAATCACCAGACCCCTCTACTTGGATATCGATGGTGTCGGTGATGACCTTGGCGTCGTTAGTGATGATCTCGACTTTCGCCTTGCCCGAAGTCTTTGGCTTGCCGGTGATCTTGCTCTTTTCGCCGTCGTAGGTCAGACCTTCCGGCAGGCCCGTGACCTCAACGGAAGATGCGTTTTCCGTGGGGATATCGATGTCCACTGACTCGCCGGGCTTGACCGGCGCCGGATCCGCAACAAAGTCCTCTTCGACCGGAGCTGGCAGGTTTGCAGAGTCGTTCACCGTGATAGTGAAGGTCTGCTCAAGCGGGCCATTGGCGCCTTGCATAACCTTGCCGGACCTATCGACGACATTCGTCGTCACCGTGAAAGTACCAGCTTGCGTCGGCGTGCCCTTGATGTAGATGTGTTTGATCCGACCGAAGAGTCGCGGATCATACGTAAGCCCTTCCGGCAACTCGGAGCCGTCTGCAACCACCAGATCAGCGCCGAGCGGGACGTTGTTGGCTTGGATGTTTACAGCGTGGATTGCCTTGCCGGTCCAAAATATTTTGTCGCTCTGCCCTAGGTAGATCGGACCACCCGCAAGACGGACCTTCGCGTCGAACTCCGCCTTGGAGCCGTCGCCATAGGTGGCCTCAACGAAAATCGAGTCGTTTTCCTCCAGGTCAGCTTCTATTTGTGGCTCAACGGTGATTTGACCAGTCTCGGACACTGTGGCGTTCCAGCCAGGATTCGTCTCTTCCGCAATGCTGAACGCAATTGGCTCAGGCGAGCGGATCAGGTCGTTCCTCCAGTTGATTGTGGTCTTTTCTCCGTACCGCACGGTTGTCGCGATCAACGGGTATTTCACACCCGACCTTTGCGCTTCGGTACGGAGCTGCGCCACCGCCTGCGACGCGGCCTGCGGGGCTGCAACCGGCTGGACACCCGTCACCACAAGCGACAGGCCGAGCGCGCACGCGGCTACCGATGTCCCGCGCCGACGCGCAATCGCGCGGTCATGCTTTCCAGTCATGGCAAACCCCTTCTCGGAACTTTTCATCTATCGCCGACGTAATCAACAGCCAACAATACGATTTTTTGCAACTGCAAATCTATAGCGTGCGAACCCATAAAGACAACACATTTATGGTTTCTAGAGCTGCTAGTCAACTCAGTAGAGGCCAGCACAGTCCCCTACCCTGCTACGCCCGAGCCCCAGACAGTTTTTGTGCAATCCATCACAAAAACGGAATCGTCATATGTTTGAGAGGGACCTGGTCGATTCGAGCACTAGCAGATCACGCCGCTACCGAACCCGCTTTTCAATATCACCTGGGACAACACAAACTTGGACGCTTGATCTGCTAGTCGCAGCTTGCACATTGCGTATCGACGCATCCGACAACCACGCCTACAGCTCCCACCAACAACAAGATCGCTGACCGTCTAGCAGCACTGCACGACCTGCTAGACGATCCGCGAACCGGCTCCGCATTTCCCCAGGTGTTGATGGCATTGAGTTTCAGTATGGGGCTGATCGTCTAGCACCCGCCGCACGCTGCTAGACGGTCAGGCAACAGAGCAGCAGAAAGCCCCGGCACCAGGCCTCGCGAACTGGTGCCGGGGCTGAGAAGCCGCACTACCCCACGCGGGCGGCGACGGCGGCGGCCTTCTGCGCGATGGCCAGCTCCTCGTTGGTGGGCACGACAAGGACCTTCACCTTGGAGTCGTCGGTGGAGATGATGCGCGGGCCGTCGTTGGGCAGGGCGTTCTTCTCCGGGTCGATTTCGATGCCGTACATCTTCAGGTTGTCCAGGGCGTCCATGCGCACGTGCTGATCGTTCTCGCCGACGCCGGCGGTGAACGTGATGGCGTCCACGCGGCCGAGCTCGATCATGTAGGAGCCGATGAAGCGGCGCAGCTGGTTCAGGTAGACCATGTAGGCCAGCCAGGCGTTTTCGTCTTCTTCCTCGATCATGGCGCGCAGCTCGCGGAAGTCGTTGACACCGGACAGGCCCTTCACGCCGGACTGGCGGTTGAGCAGGTTGTCAATCTCGTCGATGGACATGCCGCCCTGGCGCACCAGGTGGAAGATGATGCCGGGGTCGATGTCGCCGGAGCGGGTGCCCATGGCCAGGCCGGCCAGCGGGGTCAGGCCCATCGAGGTGTCAATCGGGTGGCCGTTGGCCACTGCCGACGCGGAGGCGCCGTTTCCCAGGTGCAGCACGATCTGGCGGGTGTGGTTCGGGTCGCGGCCGATCAGCTCCGGCACCTGGGAAGAGACGAACTCGTGGGAGGTGCCGTGGAAGCCGTAGCGGCGGATCAGGTTCTGCTCCGCCACCTCGGCGTTGATCGCGTACAGGGCGGCGGCCGGCGGCAGGTCGCGGAAGAAGCCAGTGTCGAACACCGCCACGTGCGGGATGTCCGGCAGCAGGGCGCGGGCGACCTCGATGCCGTCGATGTTGGCCGGGTTGTGCAGCGGCGCCAGCGGGATCAGGTCGCGGATCATGTCAACCACCGGGTCCAGGATCAGCTCCGGCTCGGAGAAGACCATGCCGCCGTGGACGACGCGGTGGCCTGCGGCGACGATGTCGAGTTGGGTCGGGCCGATGCCTTTGGCGTCGAGAAGCTTGAATGTTTCCTGCAGGCCGTCGGCATGGGTGGGCACGGCCTTTTGCACGACGAACTTCTGGCCGTCGTACTTGATGGTGATGCGGCCCTGCGGCTCGCCGATCTGCTCGACCAGGCCGGAGACGAACGGGTCGTCGGAGGCGCCCGAGGTCGGGTCGACGATCTGGAACTTGATGGAGGAAGAGCCAGAGTTAATAACGAGTACGTAGGACATTTACTTCGCTCCCGCCTGGATCGCCGTGATAGCAACGGTGTTAACAATGTCCGGCACGGTCGCGCCGCGGGACAGGTCGTTGACCGGCTTGTTCAGGCCCTGCAGCACCGGTCCGACAGCGAGCGCGCCGCCGGTGCGCTGGGCGATCTTGTAGCCCGCGTTGCCCGCCTCCAGGTCCGGGAAGATGAACACGTTGGCCTGGCCGGCAACCGGGGAATCCGGGGCCTTCTTGGCGCCAACACCCGGGTCGCAGGCGGCGTCGAACTGCAGCGGGCCGTCGATGGCGACGTCCGGGGCGAGCTCCTTGGCCTTCGCGGTTGCCTCCACGGCGCGCTCCACGTCCGGGCCGGAGCCGGAGGTGCCGGTGGAGTAGGACAGGATGGCCACCTTCGGGTCGATGCCGAACTGCGCGGCCGTCTGCGCGGACACGGCGGCGATCTCGCCGATCTGCTCGGCGGTCGGGTTCGGGTTCACGGCGCAATCGCCGAACGCCCAGAGACGGTCCTGCATGACCATGAGGAAAATCGAGGAAACCACGGACGCGCCCGGGGCGGTCTTGATGATCTGGAAGGACGGCTTAATCGTGTGCGCGGTGGTGTGCGCGGCGCCGGAGACCATGCCGTCGGCAAGCCCCTTGTGCACCATCATGGTGCCGAAGTAAGAGACGTCCTTCATGGTCTCGCGCGCCTCTTCGATGGTCACGCCCTTCTTCTTGCGCAGCTCCGCGAACTCGGCGGCGAACTCCTCGGCCAGCTCCGATTCGAGGTGGTTCACCAAATTCGCGCCGGTGAGGTCCAGGCCCAGGTCGGACGCGCGGCGGTTCATGTCGTCCACGTCGCCGAGGATGGTCAGCTCGGCCACGCCCTGCTTGAGCAGCTGGTCCGCAGCCTGCAGGATGCGGTCGTCCTCGCCCTCCGGCAGCACCACGTGCTTGCAGTTGGCCTTGGCCTGCTCGACCAGCTGGCGCTCGAACACCACGGGGCTCATCACCTGCCGGGCGTCCGTGCCGCCAATCTCAACGTCCGAAAGATCGCCATCGCTTGTCGACGCCACGGTCGCCCCCAACTCCCCAATCCTCGCTACAGCGAGCTTGGCAGCCGCCTCGTCGCCTGCGGCGAGCAGCACCGGGGCGCCAATCGCGGCGGCGAGCTGAGCATCGAAGTTGTAGTCGCCGGTACCCGCGTACAGCGCCGGCTCTTCAGTGACCTGTTCGGAGTTGAAGATTTCCGGCACGCTGTCACCCGAAAGTCGCACCAGGGGCAGCTCCAAACGGCTGGCAAGCTGCTGCAGATCCAGTCCGTCGAAGGTGCGGTTAGCAAGGGTTACCAGCATTGATTGGCGTTGAGACATGGCTTCACCTTTCGTCGTGGGCAAACATGCAACAGTTTACCGGTGGGAGCCCCGCCAAGACGAACTGAATGGTGTGATCTAATTCTCGCTGGGTTTGCCGTCAATTTTGTAAATTTCTCTGACGGCCTCCTCCGTGCGTTGGCGGGCCTCGGCTGCGGAATCGGCCGTGGCGAGGACCAGCGTGCCGTCGCCAAGCATTCGCACCGTAACCTCCTCCACCGCCATGGCCGCAGCGAGCGCGGCCTGCGACGGGTGCCCCTCCAAAAAGCGCACCGCACCAGGGCTGATCAGCGTCGAATCAATGGGCAAGCGCTGCGTGGCGTGCGCTTGCAGGTCGAACTGGTTGATGCGCTGGGTGACAAAGGTGACCAGGCCATCGCGGCTCGGGCGCGGGGTGACCTGGGAGAAGTAGACATCGTCGCCCGATACGAACATCTCCACCGAGAAAATACCGCAGCTGGCCAGCGCGCCGACGATGCGCGCGGCGATCGAACGGGCGTTATCCATCGCCGCTTCAGGCAGCGGCGCGGGCTGCCAACTTTCGACGAGGCGGCCTTCCCTGTGGCGGGTGCCAATCGGCTCGCAGAACCACGTGGCCAGCTCGCCCGTACTCGGGTCAATCGAGCGAGCCGCGAGAATGGTGACCTCGAAGTCGAAGTCGATGAAGCGCTCCACCACTGCGCCCTGGCCCAGGCCGCGATCGGCGGCGCGCCACGCGTCGGCGAGGTCGCCGTCGCTATGCACGAAGCTAAACCCCTCGCCGTCCTTACTGGTCGGGGCCTTGACCACACACGGATAGCCAATGCGCTCCACCGCATCCTGCATCTCCTGCGGGGTTGCGGCGAACTCGTAGTCCAGGGTGGGAAGCCCCAGCTCCTCGTTAGCCTGCTTGCGTACCGCCATCCGGTCCGCGGTATGACGGCACGCGTCCACCGACGGCGCCACCACCGCACCGACACGCTCCGAGATCTCCTGAACCGTCTCGATCGTGTCCTCCGCATCGCCCGAGGTGACCATGATCCCCGGGTAGAACACCTCCGCGATGCTCGCCGCCCCGACCCGGGTGTCAAAGCCCATGCGCTTGTAGGCCTGCTCCAGGTCGAGCGCCATCGCGGACTCGCCCAGAATCAGCGCACGGCGCGGCATTTCCGGCGGCTCCTCGCTGGTAGCGGGCGCGGCGGGGACGGTAGGGATAGCGCCCGTGTCGTCGGCGGAGTGCTCGGAGGGGTGCTCTGCAGAGTGCGGAACAGTCATGGGAGCTAATTATCCCACAGTTGCCTGTGCGTGCTGGAACACGCAGCCTCTGCAGTGCGTGACGGGGTTACTTCGCAGCGTCGGCGTCGGTCTCAATCTGGGCCTCAGCCTGCGCGGAGGCAACGGGGGCAAGCGGGGCCTCGGCGGACAGCGGTGTTTTTGGACACGGAGGTTTTCGTTACACACCTCCCCGCGGAAGTTCGGCGCCATGGGCGCGAGGACGGCCGGGAACTTGTGTTACACCGCCACTACACAAACCCTGGGACCCTTAGCCTGGGATCGGCCAATTTTGGCGCATTCCCAGGCTAAGGCTCCCAGGGTTTGGCGGCGGACAGGTCCGGAACCCGTCCTGGGCAGCCAGACCACGATCAGCGTCAACGGCGGCAGACCAAAACCGAGGAACTTAGCTCAGCCCAGCCGGTTTTCGCGGCAGAAATATCGCAACATTTCCATTACGTCACGGGGCGAGGTTTCCGACTGGCCCCTTTCGCGCACCTCGCCAGGCAGATGCCCCCTTTAATCCCCGATCCCGAAGAAACCGCTACCGCTGCATCACATCGTGGCGCACGATGGTCTGGTCACGGCCCGGGCCGACACCGATGTAAGAGATCGGCGCGCCGGAAAGCTCCTCAAGGCGCAGCACGTAGTCCTGGGCCTTCTGCGGCAGGTCTTCAAACTCCCGGCACTCGGTAATGTCCTCATCCCAGGCCGGCATGGTTTCGTAGATCGGTTCGGCGTGGTGGAAGTCCGTTTGCGTCAGCGGCATCTCGTCGAAGCGCTTGCCGTCCACGTCGTACGCCACGCAGATGGGGATCTCCCCGATACCGGTGAGCACGTCCAGCTTGGTCAAGAACAAGTCGGTGAAGCCGTTGACGCGGGAGGCGTAGCGCGCGATCACACTGTCGTACCAGCCGGTGCGGCGCACGCGCCCGGTGTTCACACCCACCTCGCCGCCGGTGACCTGAAGGAACTCGCCCCACTTATCAAACAGCTCCGTCGGGAACGGGCCCGCACCCACGCGAGTGGTGTATGCCTTAATAATGCCCAGCACCCCGGTGATGCGGGTCGGTCCGATGCCGGAGCCCACGCACGCGCCACCTGCGGTGGGGTTGGAGGAGGTGACAAACGGGTAGGTGCCGTGATCCACATCCAGCATGGTGGCCTGGCCGCCCTCCATGAGCACGTGCTCGCCGCGGTCGAGTGCTTGGTTAAGCACACGCTCCGCGTCGATGACCATGGGCGCGAGACGCTCGCCGTAGCGGCCGAAGTAGTCCATCGTCTCCTCCACGGAGATCGCACGGCGGTTGTACATCTTCACCAGCATCTGGTTCTTCACGTCCAGCGCGGACTCGATCTTCTGACGCAGGATGGACTCGTCGAATACGTCCTGCACGCGCAGACCTACACGCGCAACCTTGTCCGCGTAGGTGGGGCCGATGCCGCGGCCGGTGGTGCCGATGGCGCGCTTGCCCAGGAAGCGCTCCTGCACGCGGTCCAGCTGCTGGTGGTATGGGGCCACCAGGTGCGCGTTGGCAGAGACTTTCAGGCGCGAGGCGTTGGCGCCGCGGGCTTCCAGCCCATCGATCTCTTCGAATAGGGCCTCCAGGTTCACCACCACGCCGTTACCGAGGATCGGGGTGGCGTTCTCACTAAGCACGCCGGCGGGAAGCAGCTTCAGCTCGTACTTCTCCCCGCCCACCACAACGGTGTGGCCCGCGTTGTTGCCGCCGTTGGGTTTGACTACGTAATCGACCTTGCCGCCGAGGATGTCGGTTGCCTTGCCTTTGCCCTCGTCGCCCCACTGGGCGCCCACAATGATGATGGCGGACATCGCACACTCCTTATATATGGCGCAATAACGGCCATATTGTAGCGTGAGCGCCATGCGGCTCATCCACTGCGCGTGCGGCGACGCGCCCGTCATCCCCGGCGCCCAGCGCTTCGACCTCCCCCGGCACCCCAGCCAGCAGGAACTGAAGTTTTTGACGCAAATCGCCCGCGAGGTGTTGCCGGAGGATCCCACCCCGTCTTTGGATGAAATTCAGGCCAGCCCGAACGTGTCCCACCTCGGCGAGCCGGCGTTCGCGCCCCAGCGCCCCGCAGAAGCAGTGCGCGTGATTGTTTCCGGCGACGACCGCGCGCTCGGCCTCGTGCTCACCCGACTCATGCGCGTGGACGTGATGTGGGTGGAGGTCGGGTACGTGCCCGTGGATAAGCAGTCGCCAGCAGCGCTCGTGTGGGGCGCAGGCGATGTGGCGCTCGCGGTTGAGGGCGTGGTGCAGCCGATGCCCTGCGTGCGCACGGACTTCGGTGAGGCGGTTGCGGGGTCCGCGGAGCTTTACACCGGCGACGGATCGGCGCCCTACACCGGGGAGATCGTGGTGGATTCGGAGGTGCTCGTCGGCGGCGGCGGCGAGTACGGCGCACGGCTGGTGCCCACGGTGGACGCGCCCGGGCTGGTCGCGGTCCCTTTCACCAGCCCGCTTGTGCCCACGCGCCGCTTCCTCCGGCGACTTCCCGTGCGCCGCACCGACTCCTCACGCGTGCTTGCGGGTCGCGCGCTGCAATCAGGGGGCGAGGAGATCGCGGTGCTTATCGACGGCACACCACGCCCCCGGCCCGTCTCCCGGGTCACCTTCTACCGCCATTTACGCGACATTCAGAGCGTTCGAGAGCCCTAAAATCCCAAACGTGAGTTATCTCACAGTGGGAATTTTGTGGCGTTTGGTTAGCGTTTTGTTACCTCGCCGGTATTTGAAAGTGTTGTAGGTTTTTTCGTTTTCGGCGCCGTCGGCAGGCAAACGTCCACGTCACGGACACATTCAAGGGGCTACCTGAAACCGAAAGGTTTGTCGCTCGAACGTATGTTCAGTGACCCGAATTTGGACGACCGTCCAGACGCAGGGGCGGGGCCTTCCCTACATTCGGATTTGTTCCCGCAAGGACCGCTTCAGCCGGAAACTGCGGAGCAAGACAAATTTACTAGCCGAAATCTTTAAGGAGAAATGATGGCTGACTTCAACCGCATCGAGGACCTGGCAAACGCTACCGCTTACGACGTCGACGGCGACAAGGTTGGCGGCGTCAAGGACGTTTACGTCAACGACACCACCGGCCAGCCGGACTTCGTTTCCGTCAACCACGGCCTCTTCGGCGGCGGCGACTCCATCGTCCCGCTGCGCGGCCACACCCTGCGTGACGGCGAGCTGCACCTCGCATTCCCGAAGGACCGCATCGAGGACGCACCGGATCTGGACGAGAACGGCCACCTCACCACCGAGGACCAGGACGCGTTCTACCGTCACTACGGCCTCGAGAACACCGAGGACGTGACCACCTACGAGACCGGTAACCGCTTCGCAGAGACCGGCGCCGCAGGTGCTGCTGGCGCGGGTGCTGGTTACGCAGCGGGCGAGCGCACCGACGTCGACACCGAGCGTCGCGACGTCGCTGATGCTGACCGCCGCGATGTCGCTGACAACGGCGAGATCGTCCGCTCCGAGGAGCAGCTGAACGTCTCCAAGGACCGCGTCGAGACCGGCGAGGTTCGCCTGCGCAAGTACGTTGTCAACGAGACCGAGACCGTTGAGGTTCCGGTTGAGCGCGAAGAGGTCCGCGTTGTCCGCGAGCCGATCACCGACGCTGACCGTGCCAACTACGACGGCAACATCGGCGAGCAGGAAGCATCCGTCACCCTCTCCGAGGACCGCGTGAACGTTTCCAAGGAGTCCGTCCCGGTGGAGAAGGTCTCCCTGGAGAAGGACACCGTCCGCGACACCGAGCGCGTCTCCGAGGACGTCCGCAAGGAGCGCTTCGAGACCGACGGTGTTGTCGAGGGCGACGTCGAGGGCGACATCGACACCAACAAGCGCTAAACACTCGGCGCTAGTTAGCTCAGGCCCCGGCTGGGATTTCCTCCCAGCCGGGGTTTTGCTGTGCGGGCTGGGCGCTAGTCGAAGTCGAAGGCTTCCGGCTCTACCTTCGGTGTCATCGAGGTTGGCGCAAGCGCCGCGAGCGCCGACTCGTTGGACATGCCGCACACCATCAGCAGATCCACAATCAGGGAGCGGGTCTGCGCCAAGATGGCGTACGCGGAGAGCACGCCGTCTTCCGGGATGACGTCCATGCCAGCCTCCTGGGCGGCCTGACGCAGCTCGTTGACGCACTGTGGGATCACGGTGGCCTGGGTGACGCGAGAGTTGACGTCGTAGACCTCGGAAAGTTCCAGGCACACCTGGGAAAGGGTGTCCAGGAGTTGGATTTGCGCGGGGGTGGCGGAATCGTTGTCGTTGGCAAGCACGGCCGCCCTACGCGCCAACACGCGAGTCGTGCGCACCGCATTATCAACGGGCGGGATCACGCGCGCGAGCGAATTGATGTAGCGGCGCGTGCCCCACAGAAACGGCGAGACTCGCGACGTCTCCTGGCCAGCCTTAATGGCAGCCGCGAGGTCGTCGATACCGGTCTGAGTGCCGCGGATCAAGTCGAGAGCTTCGTCGATGCTCGAGGGGTCGTTGTCGCGCAGCCCGTCCGAGACGTCGTCGAGCACCGACGACATGATGCCCAGCACCTTGGACACCTCCGCGCGGGCCGACTGCATCGGTGCCTGAGGGATCAGCGCGATAGTGGCCAACGCGACCAGGCAGCCGATGATCGCGTCCACGGTGCGGTCAATACCCGTGACTTCAGCGTCCGGCGGCATGATCGTCGCGATCAGGATCGCACCGATCGCGGCCTGGTTGTTCACCAGGATCGAACTGGACAGAAACGATGCAATAAGCAGCGACCCAGCGACGATGACCGCGATCTGCCAGCCGCCGTCGCCGAGCCGGTAAAAGATAAGGTCGCCCACGAGAACGCCGAGGATGCAACCGAGCGCCATATCCAGAGACTTAGAGACGCGATCCCCGCCCGTCATACCGATAATGATGACCACGCTGATCGGGGCGAAAAACGGGCGCGGGTGGCCGGCAACGTCGCGCGCCAAGAAATAGGCCAAGCCCGCCGCCAGACCGATCTGCATAATCGGGAGCAGACGCTTACGCACACGCTTCAGGCGCGCCTGCACCGACTTATCTACCTGTTGAAGACGCTCCCGCGTACCCATCCTCTGCTTCGCCATGGTTAGACAGTCTAGGCGGGAGGGCAACCGGATCCGGGCAAACGAAAAACCTCCGGGGAGGGCCGGAGGTTTCGTCGATAAGCAAGGAGTGCTTACTTCGACACGGACTTCCCCACGGAGTGGAGGTCCTGGCACGCCTCGATGACGCGCTCGGACATGGCCTGCTCGGCCTTCTTCAGGTAGGAGCGAGGGTCGTAGGTCTTCTTGTTGCCCACCTCACCGTCGATCTTGAGCACACCGTCGTAGTTGGAGAACATGTGCGCCGCGACCGGGCGGGTGAACGCGTACTGGGTGTCGGTGTCCACGTTCATCTTGATCACGCCGTAGCGCAGGGCCTCCTCGATCTTCTCCTTCTCGGAGCCGGAACCGCCGTGGAAGACGAAGTCGAAAGGCTGGGCGCCCTCGTCCAAGCCGAGCTTGCGGGCGGCGACCTTCTGGCCCATGTCCAGGACCTCCGGACGCAGCTTCACGTTGCCCGGCTTGTACACGCCGTGGACGTTGCCGAAGGTAGCCGCCAGCAGGTAGCGGCCGTTCTCGCCGGTGCCGAGGGCGTCAACGGTCTTCTCAAAATCAGCCTCGTTGGTGTACAGGTTCGCGCCGGCCTTCGCCTCAACGCCGTCCTCTTCGCCACCGACGACGCCGATCTCCACCTCGAGGATGATGTTCGCGGCCTTCGTCTTCGCCAGCAGCTCCTGGGCGATCTCCAGGTTCTCGTCGATCGGCACCGCGGAGCCGTCCCACATGTGGGACTGGAACAGCGGCAGCTCGCCGCGGTCCACGCGCTCCTGGGAGACGGCGATGAGCGGACGGACGTACTCGTCCAGCACTTCCTTCTGGCAGTGGTCAGTGTGCAGCGCGATGTTGACGTCGTAGTGCTGCGCCACCTCGTGCGCGAACGCCGCCAGCGCTTTTGCGCCCGCAACCTTGTTCTTCACGCCCAGGCCGGAGCCGAACTCAGCGCCGCCGAGGGAGAACTGGATGATGCCGTCAGACTCCGCCTCAGCGAAACCCTTGATTGCCGCGTTGATGGTCTCCGACGAGGTGCAGTTGATCGCCGGGAAAGCGAAGCCGCCCTTCTTGGCGGTGTCCAGCATCTGGTTGTAGACCTCGGGGGTTGCGATAGGCATGGAAATCCTCCTGCTAGGGGGTTGCAGTTACGTCCCCAGTATGCCCGTTTTACGCCTGCGCTGCAGCCACCCTCGCCGCCGCCTCCAGCAGCATCCAGCCGGAAAGTTGGACGGACAGGTCGCGCTCGTCGATACGCACAAGCCCCACCGCCTCGCTTATCGACGAAGGCCCGAGCCCGTAGTTGTGCGGCAACTTCGCATCCTGCGTCCACTCCGCGGCGAACACCGGCAAACCGTCCACCTCAAGGCGGTGCGACCACAGCGAATCCGCCGACTGCATCACCAGTCGCGCCGCGATCTTGCGGGTGGCGATGTTCTCCTTCGAATCCTCCGGCAGCCGCAGCGCCACCTCCGCCAGGTAGCGCGCGAGGATGCCCTTGAACAGGCCGCCGTCGCCCTCCCCGGACTCCTCCGGCGGGCTCAGCAACACACCCTGCGGGGTGGCCAGGTTCAGCGCCACCGACTGCACGATCGCGCGGATGTGGGTGATGTAAAACATCGACGCGTCCGCGCGCTCGGAGTAGACGAAGGAATCGATCTGCTCGTTGTACGCCAGGCCGACGTCCTCACGCAGCGCGAGCGCGATTTCGAGGCTCGCGCCAAGTGCGGTGCCCTGGTTGTAGGTGTAAATCTTATCGACGACCTCCGGTCCGCTCATGCGCATCCGGACGCCATCGTCGAGCAGGCCGTCCTCGCGCACCAGATTGTCGAAGATCCAGTCCACAATCTCGCGCGCCTTATCCAGGCGGCCCGTGCGGGCGAACAGCAACGCCGCAGTGGCATTCGACGGCACGTTGTAGAACGTCTCGCCGCCTCGCCAGGGCAACACGCCGGTGACCGGGTCGATGCCCGCGAGCAGGTCAAACTCCAGATCGTCCAAGTGGCGGTTGCGTTTGATCCCGCCAATGCTGGTCGCGCGGTTCCACGCCAGCGCCAGCCACGCCTTGTCGTCGTAGTGGACGTTAGTGAGCAGCTTGCCCCGGTTGCGGCGCTGCACCCCGCGCAGCGTATCCGCGATCCGGCGGCGGCGGGCCTTCGTCTCACGACGGGTGGCGGCGTCGACCTGGCAATCCAGGTACTGCGCCTGCCACCAGTAGTGCCAGTGCCAAAACAGGCGGTCTTTCGGGCCCGGCGGCCACGCCACCACCGCCAGATTCGTTTGGGGCAAGCCCCAGAGCTTTTGCGCGTGGCGTTCATTTACGGCAGATTCAGCCAGGTCAGCGCGGTGCGCCCACGTTTCCGGCACTAAGGACTCCTCAAATTCAAACGGTTCGTACCTATATTGCCAGAGGCGCCGGTTTTGTTTCACCGGTTCTGGCGGGTTTTAGGGCTTTCGACCGCCCGACTAACCGAAATATGCGCAAATCTGGCCGCCCAGATAGGAAGGCCCACCGCTACCACGCCTGGGAGAGATCCGCGTGCTGGCGGACCCAGGCGTGCATGGCGATGCCGGCGGCCACCCCCGCGTTGATGGACCGGGTGGAGCCGAACTGGGCGATCGAGCAGGTCATCACCGCCGCCTGCTGGGCGGCTTCGGTTACGCCTGGTCCCTCCTGACCAAACAGCAGGACGCACTCGCGGGGAAGCTCGGCGGTCTCCAGCGGCACGGAGCCTGGAGTGTTGTCGATAGCGACTACCGGGATCCCCTCCGCGGCGGCCCATTCCATGAGGTCGGCAACCGTTTCGTGGTGGCGGATGTGCTGGTAGCGGTCCGTGACCATGGCGCCGCGCCGGTTCCACCGCTTGCGCCCGACAATGTGCACCTCGCGGGCCAGAAAGGCGTTGGCGGTGCGCACGACGGTGCCGATGTTCATGTCGTTTTCGAAGTTCTCGATGGCCACGTGGAAGGGGTGGCGGCGCTGGTCAAGGTCCTCGACGACCGCATCCAGCGACCAGTAGCGGTACGCGTCAACGACGTTGCGGCGGTCGCCGTCGCGGAGAAACTCCGGGTCGTAGCGGGGGTCTTCGGGCCACTGACCTTCCCAGGGGCCAACACCGTGGCGGCCCTCGTTCCACTCGGTGGGGCCGCGGAGCTCATCGTTGGACGAGTTGGACACGTTAGGCGAGTTAGGCAAGGCCGAGGTCTTCGAGTCCGAGGAGGAAACGGTACTCCAGGCCGGCGTCGCGGAGCACCTGGTCGGCACCGGTCGCGCGGTCGACGACGGTGGCCACCGCGACCACCTCAGCGCCCTCCTCGCGGCAAGCCTCGACGGCGGTCAGCGGCGAGTTGCCGGTGGTTGTGGTGTCCTCGACCACCAGCACGCGCTTGCCCTTGATGGACGGACCCTCGATGCGGCGCTGCATGCCGTGCTTCTTCGCTTCCTTGCGCACCACGAAGGAGTCGATCGGGCGGCCGGGGGCGTGCATGACGGCGGTGGCCACCGGGTCGGCGCCCAGGGTGAGGCCGCCGACGGCGTCGAAATCCAGGTCGTCCGTGAGCTCGCGCAGCAGCTGGCCAATCAGCGGGCTGGCCTCGTGGTGCAGCGTCGCGCGGCGCAGATCCACGTAGTAGTCCGCCTCCTTGCCCGAAGACAGGGTCACCTTGCCGTGCACCACTGCCAGCTCCTTGACCAGATCAGCGAGTTTTTCTTTCATCGTTTTACTCCTTATCGTCGAAAATTGAGCTCGGGCCCTGCATGCGGCGCACCCGGGTCAGGTCCACCACGCGACGCTCGTCGCCGGCGATGGCTTCCACGTCGTCGCCGCCGATGGTGTGGTCTGCCACCTCGCCGCGCTCGCCACCGGTGGTGCGGGTGGGCAGCTCCACGGGGTCCTCCGGGCGCTGCATCACCGGCTCGTCCGCCGCCTCTGGCGCCGCCGCGGGGGCGTGTCCTGGGATTTCGCGGGTGGGGAATGGGAGGTGCAGCGGGGTGTCGTCGATAGGCGGAAGCGTCCGGGCCGCATCCGCGAGCAGCGCCAGGGGCGCGAGGGTGGCGTCCCAATCTTGCGGGGTGGCGTCGCGGCCCAGCTGGGCAATGGCCCACGCGCCCTCGAACCAGACTGCCTGCACGGCGGCGGGAAGTTGCTCGAGTGCGGTGAGCACTCGCCTATCGACGAACCTCCGGCCCGCCCCCGCCTGCGTCGCAAAACACGTGAACCCATGGTGCGTATCCAGCTCCACCAGATCGACGGAGCCTTCCGCCGCGAAATCCGTGCGGCGGAAATCCACCACGGCGCTGGTTTCGGCGCCGGTGCCCATGGCGATGACGGTGGCTTCGCCCAGGTCCGCCACGTGCGCGTCGTGCCCGTAGGCGGCGCCGGTGGCAACGTTTCGGGCGGGCGCTCCCCCGGCGGCGGCGCCGCGCGACCACTCGCTGGCCAGCATGTCGTCGCTGGACGCAAAGGCGTAGCCGTGCTCGCGGGCCCAGGCGCGGCGGGCGCGTTTGCTGGGCTTGGCGGGTTTGGCGGGTTTTTCGGGGTGTGTGCTGCGCTCACGGGAGTCCGACGCGAACAGCGCCACGGCGGCGAGCAGCGCCACGAGTGCGAGAACGAACAGCAGGATGACCATCGCGGACTATGCTACCGCGCGGCCCGACACTAAATGTCCGTCGCCACCGGGTTGTCGCGGTTCGCGCTCCACTGGGACCAGCCGCCTACGTAGTGCGTCAAAAGCGGCAGGCCGGCGTGCTCCATCGCGGCCAGCAGCAGCGCGGAGTGGTTACCGGAGCCGGAGTAGGTGATCACACCGGCCGGGTCCGTGTTCTGGGTGACGCCCAGCTGGGAGAAGCGGTCGCGGATCGTGTCGGTGTCCTTCACCTTGTGGCTCTCCGGATCGAACAGGTCGTTGACCGGCAAGTTCCGCGCACCCGGGATGTGCCCGGCGCGCAGGTCCAGGATTTCGCGGAGACCCTGGAAACGGCGGGCACCTCTGGCGTCGATAAGCAATCCCTCAAATGCTCTGACGTCTGCCATTGTGGCGGACGGCAGGTTGCCCTCGGTGAGCTCGACGCCGCGTGGGACGACGATGCCTCCCGGGCCCGCGACCGTGGGGAAGCCTTCGCCGTCCCAGGTGGCGAAGCCGCCGTCGAGAATATGCACGTCCTGCACACCCGCCCAGCGCAAAATCCACCATGCGCGGGCGGCGAACAGGCCATTGCCGCCGTCGTAGATGTACACCGGGCGGCCTTCCTCGATGCCCCAGCTCGCGGCTGCTTTCCTGACAACGTCGAGGCCAGGCATCGGGTTACGGCCCACCGCGCGGCCGGGCAAGCCGGCAAGCTGCACCGACGGGTCGCAGTAAAGCGCCGTCGGGATGTGCTCAGATTGGAATTTTGACCACGCTTTGCCGTCTTTCGGCTCCCACAGCGCGGCGATAATGGTCTGTTTTTGGCCAGTCTGGATTCGCTCGTTGAGTTCAGCGGCGGAGACAAACACGCTCATGGCCGCAAGTGTAACGGTGTTTTACGCCATGTACCCGGGAGCGAGCTGGATCGTGCCCTGCTCCTCCAGGCCACTGAGCCACTCGGTGATCCCCTCACGCGGACAGTCCGCGCCGATGCTGGCCGCGAGCATGCCGCCCGGGCCGAGCTCCACCCGGCAACCGAACGCCAGCAGGGTGCCGGCAATCTCATCCAGATCCAGTCCCTCCGGATCCTCCGGCAGCACGCGCACCGTCGACGCGCCGCCGCGCACCACCACCCGATCCACATGGAACGCCCCGCCCACCGTCACGCACTCAACGATGTCGCCCATCGCGAGCGTCGTATCCACGAACGGAACGCTCGCCACCACAAAATGATTCTGCCCAATCTGGTGCGCCTGCAGCTGCTCGCTCTCAACGCCCGGAATGGCAACGCGGGTGAGGATAGTGGTGGATGCCTGCATGCAGGGCAGTCTAGTACTTGATCGACATACGGCCAGCAATCTTGCCGTTGCGCATGTTCTCAAACACCTCGTTGACATCATCCAGCTCACAAGCGGTCACGTGCGGCTTAACCTCGCCGCGCGCGTAGAAGTCCAGCGCTTCCGCCATATCCTGGCGGGTGCCCACCAGGGAGCCGCGGATGGTGATGCCGCGCAGGACAATGTCGAAAATCGGCGCCGGGAACTCCCCCGGCGGCAGGCCGTTGAAGACGATGGCGCCGTTGGAGCGGCACATCGCAATCGCCTGCCCGAACGCGTCCGGGTGCACTGCGGTGACCAGCACGCCGTGAGCGCCACCGTCGGTGTACTCCTGGACTGCCTCGCCTGGGTCCGTGGTCTTTGCGTTCACTGTGAACTCGGCGCCCAGCTGCTTGGCCAGCTCAAGCTTGTCGTCCGCAATATCTACAGCGATGACGCGCATGCCCATGGCCACGCCGTACTGCACCGCAACGTGGCCGAGTCCGCCAACACCGGAGATCACCATGAACTGCCCAGGCTTGGTGTCCGCTTCTTTCAAGCCCTTGTACACAGTCACGCCCGCGCACAGGATCGGAGCAACCTCAACCGGGTCCGCCCCTTCAGGGATGCGCGGCGCGTAGCGGGTGTCCACCAGCATGTATTCACCAAACGAGCCGTTCTGGGTGTATCCGCCGTATTCCGCCTGCTTGCAGTACGTTTCACGCCCCGTGCGACAGAACTCGCACTCACCGCACGCGGACCACAGCCAGGCATTGCCAACCATGTCGCCCACCTTCACCGAATGCTCTCCTGGCCCGAGCTCCACAATTTCGCCCACGCCCTCGTGCCCCGGCACGAATGGCGGCTGCGGTTTGACGGGCCAATCCCCTTCAACCGCGTGGAGGTCGGTGTGGCAGATCCCGGAAGCGTGAAGCTTAGCCAGTGCCTGGAACGGGCCTGGTTTTGGCAGATCGATCTCTTTGACATTGACGCTGGGACCGAACTGTTCGGCCACTGCCGCGCGCATTGCTGTTGGGGTGGACATGGGAACTCCTTTCCGACGAAATGCAGTTACAAGTCATATGGTACACATCACATCGAACCGCGAATGGAGCCGCAGATAACATTTTGGTATTTGGCCGGGCTATAGAAGTGTCGGCCTAGACTGCATGCGTGACTGGATACTTAGCCCCCACCAAGAAAGTGCGCGTCGCGGACTTCGCGCGCAAGAAAGCCGCCGGCAAGAAGTGGGCGATGCTCACCGCCTACGACTACGCCACCGCCCGTGTCTTCGCTGAAGCCGGCATCGAGTGTCTCCTGGTCGGCGACTCCGCGGCCAACGTGGTCTACGGCTACGACACCACAAACCAGGTCTCCGTAGACGAGATGGCATTCCTCGGCGCGGCCGTCGTGCGCGGCGCGGGAAACGCACTGGTGATCATGGATCTGCCGTTCGGGAGCTACGAGGCTAGCGACGAGCAATGCGTCCGCACCGCCACCAACCTGATCAGCCGCACCGGCGCCCACATGGTGAAGCTTGAAGGTGGCGTGCGGATCGCCCCGCGCATCCGGTCGCTGAAAAACGCAGGCCTTGCGGTGTGCGCCCACGTCGGCTTCACCCCGCAGTCCGTGGACAACCTGAGCGGGTTCAAGGTCCAGGGCCGCGACGCCGGGGCCGATCAGCTGCGTGACGACGTCAACGCGGTAGTCGAGGCCGGCGCCGACATGGTGGTCTTCGAAATGGTGCCCGCGGACTTGGCGACGGAGCTCACCGCCTCGTGCCCCGTCCCGACCGTCGGCATTGGCGCAGGTGCAGGCACCGACGCCCAGGTCCTGGTCTGGCACGACATGGCGGACATCCCCACCGGCGACCACCGCGCGAAATTCGTGCGGAAGTTCGGCTCGGTGGGCGCGGATCTGGCCGCCGCGGCCGCGGACTACAAGCGCGCCGTGCACACCGGCGAGTTCCCAGCCGGCGAGCACACGTTCTAGGCGGGTGGGGGTCCCGGGCCGTGCAGCTCCTTTGCACAGACCCTGGGAGCCAAACCCTGGGTTCGTGCAAAAATCGGCCATTCCCAGGCTGAGGATCCCAGGGTTTGCGAATCGAGGCGGGCGGAGTGGCGTGGCGTGGCGCAAGCACACCGCCGCGCTAGAGCTCGATCGGGGCGTTGTCCAACAGCCGGGTCGCGCCGACCTTCGCCGCCACGAGCAGGCGCGCTGGACCCGTGTACCCCTCTGACAGATCTGACATGTCGGGGGCGGTGGCGACGAGGTAGTCGAGGTGGAGGCCTTTGGTGGCGTCGAGAAGCGAGCGCGCTTCCGAGAGGCTGCCGGTTGCCAGCGCGCGCGGGATGGCCAGGGCGGTAGCGCGCTCCTCGGCGGAGAGGTAGCGGTTGCGCGAGGAAAGCGCCAGGCCGTCGGTGTCGCGCACGATCGGGCAGCCGTGGATTCGCACGGGAAGGTGCAGGTCATCCACCATCTGACGGATCAGCGCGAGCTGCTGGTAGTCCTTCTCACCGAAGAACGCGTCCGAGGCACCGGTCAGCGCGAACAGCTTCGCCACCACCGTGAGCACGCCCGCGAAATGCGTGGGCCTAGTTGCGCCCTCCAACACCCCGCCGAGCGAACCGGGCTGGATCGTGGTGCGCGGGCCGTGCGGGTACATCGTTTCCGGCGCCGGCGCGAACACAGCGTCGACGCCGAGGGCCTCAAGCTTTTCGACGTCCTCAGCCAACGTCCGCGGATACTTCTCCAAGTCCTCGCCCGGCGCGAACTGCAGCGGGTTGACGAAGATGCTCACCACCACGGGGTTGCCCAGCGCCTTGGCGGCGCGGACGAGGGCGAGGTGGCCGATATGCAGCGCACCCATGGTGGGAACGAGTGAGATAGGGCCGGCCGGAAGCGCGTTAGCCAGCGTTTCCGGGGTATGCACGAGTTGGGTCATGCACCCATTATCTACCTCTGCATATCCACTCAAACGAATAGAGGACCCTGCAAGCATTCAATCTGCTTCAACAGAGTCCTCACCGCCGAAGACAAGGTCGTTCGACGGTCTGGCTGTTAGAGTATTAGCTCATTGGGGACATTGCAATTGGTTTGGGAGGGACTTTTGCAGCGAAAGATTGAATGGGTGTCGCATGCGCGACTCGCCCCTTACCTGGCTCAAACGTCCGGTGACGAAGACCTCGCCTGGGAACTTTATGAGTTGAACGCTGCCGTATCTGCTGCGTTGTCTGAAGTGATTCACCACGTGGAAGTGCTCTTGAGGAATTCCATGATGCGCGAGCTGGAGCGGATTCATCCGCTCGCGTTTCCTTGGACTCTTCCCAATAACGACTCAATTGGCGCAGTAGCTGAACGGATGACCAACAATAAACGCAAAATCGCTCCCACCGAAGATGACGTGACCTCCCAATTGAATCTTGGATTCTGGACAAGCCTGGTCAGCTCTAAAGACTTCCGGGTAGCGAAACTTTGGGATGAGCATCTTCACCGTGTGTTTCCTGGCCAACCGGATCGCCTTCTAGTTGCACAAGCCCTGGAGGATTTGAAGGAGCTCAGAAACCGCTGTTCGCACCAGGATTCTTTACTGCGCTTCCACCCTGAGGTTGAAATGCGAAAAATCGAGAGGCTCACTGGCTGGATAGACGAGGACGCCGTGAAATGGGTACACCGGCTCTCCAGGGTGACGGAAGTGATGCGGAATCGTCCGCACGTCGAATCGGAGTCAGACACTGCCATCCTTCCTTCGACGCGAAATAGATCGGCTTCACCTGGCAAGCGATTCAAATACCCACTGTTTGACTGCTACCACCAAAAAGCGGCAGTCATCTTGGAACAGTCGAGCCACATCGGCCAAGAAATCAGTCATCTGGGTTTTTACCTACCGCGCTACGACGCCGACCTCAACGGCAACCAATCCACCTTCTGTTCCATGCAATCTCGCCCACACATCCCCCAAATCTTTCCCCAGATCGAAGACATCATCGTCCCTGTGGAGTGGTCAAGAGAGGAAGCGAATCGGCTGACAAACGGGGACCAGCGGGACAAGAAAGTTGCGGCGGCGATGCGCTACGGCCTCGGCAACGGATACGACACGGGCGGCCGCTACGTCATCTACCTCCTCAGCCCGAAAGATGACCTCCGGACGCACAAAACCCCGACCGAGATTCTTCACCTCGGTTCGGGGCAGTGGCCGTCAGGCTGGCCTTTTATCAAATACGCCCGACTTGATCTGGTTAGCCGCGCCAGGCAGACAACCGACTTGATCTAGAACCGTAGGTCTGGACTACCTCGCGGTGACGTCCAGGCCCTCGCCACCGTCGGCGACGTCCACGTGGACGGTGTCGCCGTCGACGATCTCGCCCGCCAGCAGCTTCTTGGCCAGGCGGTCGCCGATGGCCTGCTGAATCAGGCGGCGCAGCGGGCGGGCACCGTAGGCTGGGTCGTAGCCGCGCTCGGCCAGCCAGGACTTCGCGGAATCCGACACGTCCAGCACGAGACGGCGGGCGGCGAGACGCTCGGCCAGACCCTCAAGCTGGATGTCCACGATGCCGACAAGCTGGTCCTGGCTCAGCGGGTCGAAGACCACCACGTCGTCGAGGCGGTTGATGAACTCCGGCTTGAAGTGGTGCTTCACCGCCTCCATGATCTGCTCGCGGTTGCCGCCGGCGCCCAGGTTAGAGGTGAGGATGACCACGGTGTTGCGGAAGTCCACCGTCCTGCCCTGGCCGTCGGTGAGGCGCCCTTCGTCCAGGACCTGCAGGAGCACGTCGAAAACGTCCGGGTGCGCCTTCTCGACCTCGTCGAAAAGCACGAGCGAGTACGGACGACGGCGCACGGCCTCAGTGAGCTGGCCGCCGGCATCGAAGCCGACGTATCCCGGAGGGGCGCCGACCAGGCGGGCGACGGAGTGCTTCTCGCCGTACTCGGACATGTCGATGCGGATCATGGCCGCCTCGTCGTCGAAGAGGAACTCCGAGAGCGACTTGGCCAGCTCCGTCTTACCCACGCCGGTGGGGCCGAGGAAGAGGAAGGAGCCGATCGGGCGGTTCGGGTCAGCCACACCGGCACGGGAGCGGCGCACCGCGTCGGAGACCGCGACGACGGCTTCCTTCTGCCCCACGACGCGCTCGCCGAGCACGGACTCCATATTCAGCAGCTTCTCCGTCTCGCCCTGCATCATCTTACCGGCCGGGATGCCGGTCCAGGAAGACACGACGTCCGCGATGATGTCCGGGGTGACCTCCTCTTCCAGCATGGTCTTGTTGCTGGCCTCGGATTCCGCGTGCGCAACCTCGGCTTCGAGTTCCGGGATGCGACCGTAGCGCAGCTCGGAAACCTTGGCGTAGTCGCCCTCGCGCTCCGCGATCTCGGACTCGTTGCGCAGGCGCTCGAGCTCCTCCTTCGCGGACTGGACCTTGTTCACCTCCGCCTTCTCGTTTTCCCAGCGCGCCTTCATCTCGCCGAGGCGTTCACGCTGGTCCGCGAGCTCCTCGCGCAGGTGCTCCAGGCGCTGCGCGGAGGCGGCGTCGGATTCCTTCTGCAGGGCAATCTCCTCGATCTCCAGGCGGCGCACGATGCGCTCGAGCTCGTCGATCTCCTGCGGGGAGGAATCGATCTGCATGCGCAGGCGCGAGCCGGCCTCGTCGACCAGGTCGATGGCCTTGTCCGGCAGGAAGCGGTTGGTGATGTAGCGGTTGGACAGCTCCGCCGCCGACACCAGCGCGGAGTCCTGGATGCGCACGCCGTGGTGCACCTCGTAGCGTTCCTTCAACCCGCGCAGGATGCCGATGGTGTCCTCCACCGTCGGCTCGCCCACGTACACCTGCTGGAAGCGGCGCTCTAGGGCGGCGTCCTTCTCGATGTACTGGCGGTACTCGTCCAGCGTGGTCGCGCCGACCAGGCGCAGCTCACCGCGGGCGAGCAGCGGCTTGATCATGTTGCCGGCATCCATCGCGGAATCGCCGGAGGCACCGGCGCCGACGATGGTGTGCAGCTCGTCGATGAACGTGATGATCTGCCCGTTGGACTCCTTAATCTCGTCCAGGACGGCCTTCAGGCGTTCCTCGAACTCGCCGCGGAACTTCGCGCCGGCGACCATGGAACCCAGATCCAGCGAGATCAGCGTCTTACCCTTGAGTGACTCCGGCACGTCGCCGGCCACGATGCGGCGGGCCAGGCCCTCCACGATCGCGGTCTTGCCCACGCCCGGCTCACCGATGAGTACCGGGTTGTTCTTCGTGCGGCGGGAAAGCACCTGCACCACGCGGCGGATCTCCGAATCGCGCCCGATCACCGGGTCGATCTTGCCCTCGCGCGCACGCGCGGTCAGGTCGGTGGAGTACTTCGCCAGCGCCTGGAACTGGTCCTCAGGGTTCTCGGAGGTGACGGTCTTGCCGCCGCGCACCGACGGGAAGGCTTCCTTCAGCGCCTCGTAGGTGGCGCCGCGCTTGGTCAAAAGCTCAGCGGCGTCGTCGTTGCCCTTCGCGATGCCAGCGAGCAGGACGTCGGCGGAAACGAACTCGTCACCAAGCTCGCCCGCGAGATCCTGTGCCGTGCTCAGCGCGACCTGCAGGTCCCGGTTGATGCCCGGGTTAGCCATGTTCTGGCCCTGCGCGCTGGGGTAGCCGCTAATCAGCTCGCCGGCTTCGCGGGCGACCGTCTCCGGGTCCACGCCGGTGGCCTTGAGCACCGGGGCGGCGATGCCGTCTTCCTGCTTCAAAAGCGCCTCAAGCACGTGTGCCGGGCGCATCTCCGGGTTGCCGGCGGCGGAGGCGCGCATCTGCGCCTGCTGCAGGGCCTCCTGTGTCTTCTGCGTGTACTTGTTCGCCATGATTCCATGGTCCTTTCTTGCCTAATGTTTGTTTCGCACTAGGTGTAACGCACAAGAAGTTGAGTCTGTTCCTGTCAACGGCAAAAAAGTTGCGCGGGGTTAGCTCAAATGGGGCAGGACTATAAGAGTCCAGTGCGAGTGTCTCAGCAGTCGGGGCGCAAAGACCCGCGCAAACCCCGGGTACCGGTCACCAACAAAAAGAAACCCGCTGGGCGTGATGCCCAGCGGGGATTCTTATTGATACCGGATTTTAACCCGTCTTGTACCTGAAAGTGTATACATGGCACCGTGCAGGCGCAAACTATCTCAGCAATCACCAATGCCTTGTCCGATGCACGGTTCGACACCTACCGGGCTGCTGCAGGAGGATCCGAAGCGAAGGCGCTGAAGCTGTACTTATGGAACATTACGATGGCCGGCGCCGTCACTGCCACAACCGGAATTGTTGAAGTGCAGCTGCGAAACAGCATCGACACGAGGCTCCAAAGCTGGAACGAAACTGAGCCTGTACACGAGCCAGGTAGGTCAAGCTCCTATTCACGAGATTGGTTGATAGACCCCGCACCCAAACTCAAGCAAATTATCTCGCCAACCAACAGGCAGCCTTTATGGAAGAAAGCTGCGCCTGCATTACTCGGAGAGGATGGCTCCGCCAGGAAAACGAACCCCACGCATGACGATCTTGTAGCAGCGCTTCCCTTCGGGGCATGGCTCTTCTTACTCCCTCAGCCTCAAGTGTCGTCCCCCAACAACCCAAGGATGAGGCTCTGGAATGAGGCGCTGAGCAACGCTTTTAATGCGAGGGCAGGTTCTCCATTTCGATACGCAAATCATTCAGTCATCTATCGGTGGGCAAACACAGTGCGATTCGCTCGAAACCGGGCGAGCCACTTGGAACCGCTACCCGATTCCAGGGAGCTCTTGCGGTACCACAGGGTCTGGCTCCGATTGATGAATTCGCTAAACCCTGCAGCAGCTTCCTGGCTTGCCGGGCAGCAGTATATTCCTACTGCGCTACGTAACCGCCCGTGATAAGCATCAAGCTTTACGACGATCTCTTGACCGGTATCCACTTCATCACGTAAGCCAGCACGACCACCCCGACCGCGATTGCGAACGCAATCCAGCCGAAAATGGCGGTAAAGCCGGCGATCACCGCGATCGGCGCGATGATGGTGGTGCCAATTTCGAACGGGGCGAAACCGACGTAGGCCACGCCGTACTCGTTGAGCGTGCCGGATTTGAGCTTCGGGTCCACCATTTTCAGCAGCGCGATGCCGGTGGCCACTGCGGCGGTGGCCCAGCCCCAGCCGAACAGGCCGCGCTCGAGCCATTTCTCGCCGAAGAACGTCGGGCCGGCCCAGAACATCCACACCACGCAGAACAGGGTGCCCAGCACGAAGATGAGCACGAGCGCCTGCCAGTAGCCCGCCAGCGCTGCGGGCACGATGGAGGCGATGCCGAAGGCGATCATGTAGTCCGTGGCGGCGCCGGAAACGGAGCTGATGGTGGAGCTGTCCAGGTAGTTCGGGCGGCCGACGAGCTTGAGCACCAGGCGGCCGATGAGCCCGATGACGAATGCCATGGCGAACAGCGGGATGGACACGTTCGGCCACTGGTCCTTGATCAAGCTGTTGACCATGTACGCGATGAGCACGGTGAACGCGATGAAGCCGGCGTGCAGCGCCAGTGGCTCGATGGACGAGGGGTTGGTGGTGGCCTTGCCGATCGAGGGGCGCTCGTCTTCGTTGTGGATGTAGCCGGTGCGCAGGTCGTCGGGCAGGGTGCCGGCGAGCTGGGACGACTTGCCCTTGCGGATGCCCCAGTTGGCCATGATCACGCCGCCGACGATGGCCACGAGAGTGCCCACGGTGGCGGAGGTGAAGCCGATGGAGGACGCGCCTTCCACGCCGATTTCTTCGAGTGCGGAACCCACGGCCGCCGCGGTGCCGAAGCCGCCGACGAAGCCGACCGGCAGCATCATGCCGAACCACGGTTCGGTGCCGAACACCGGCGCAAACACGTACAAGCCGAGCAGGATGAACAGGCCCCACTGGCCCATGAACATAGCGGTGGAATAGCCCCACATGTTGCGGGCGCCGGAGGCGACGGAGCCGCCGAGCTCCATCGAGTACGCCATGGAGGCGAACACCACCGCGATCAACAGCGTGGTGTACGTGCCCACCTGGTCAGACCAGTGGATCACGCCCAGCACCTCGTCGCCCAGCAGCAGGCCGAGCAGGCCTGCGGTGATCGGGGCAGGCAGCAGCAGCGCCTGCAGCACCTTCAGCCGGTTGCGCAGAATATTGCCGACGATGAGCAGGACCGATATCCAGCCGATGTCCGTGAGCAGCGTATACGGGGTGAATTCCACCACAGCACCTCTTTTCTATCCACTTATCACATTTCAACCGGGTGCAACTTTAGCCCACAGCCGCTAGGTAACCTGCTTTTATGCCTTCCGACCCCTTTGCGCAGACGTTGCGCACCCACGGCCCGCAGGTCAGCCGCGCGTGGCGCGCCCGCTTCTCCGAGGCGTATCCACAGGCAGAGATGATGCTGCCGCCTGGAGACGAGATGCCGCCTTTACTTTTGCGCGCCGCCCTCGCCGTGCTCGAACGCCCCGCCGAGGAAGTCCGCGACGAGCTGAAGGCGCTGGCACTGGATCTGCGTCGCACAGGGTTTCCGGCCGAGGAGTACCCCAACGCTGTGCAGATGCTTATCGACGAAGGCGCTGACGCCGAAGCCGACTGCACCGCGCTATCCGACGCGGCCGAGCTCATGCGCGATACCGCCTCACAGGCCGACTACGCCGGTGTGCCCGCCGCCACCGCCGCCCAGGTGACCAACGTGGCGCACCACGGCGAGGTGCAGGTGGTGCGCCTAGAGGCTGGCACGCCGGTTCCGTACTCCCCCGGCCAGGTCATCCCCGTGATGTCGCCGAAGCGTCCCGGCGAGTGGACCGGCTTGGTCCCTGCGCTGCCGTCCAACCCGCTCGGGCAGCTGGAGTTCCACGTACCCGGCGACATTCCGCTGGAGCCGGGCGACTGGTTGACGTTGGGGGCGGCGCGCGGTGGGCTGCGTGAGGCCGTCGACAAGCAATTGCTCCTGGTTGCCGCCGAGGGCGGTTTCGCTGCGGCGAAGGCGCTGGTGTTCCACTGTCTGGAGCAGCCCGATCCGCCGGAGGTGCACCTGGTAGTTGGCGCGCGCGAGCCCGGCGAGTGGTACGACACTGCTGCGCTGGAGGCGCTGGCCAAGGCCCAAAACTGGCTGGACATTACGTGGATTGCGCAGTCGCGTGTGGGCGCGTCGCTGGAGCAGGTGGCCTCTGGCGCCGGCATGTGGTGGGGCCGCGAGGTGATCGTGTGCGCGCAGCAGGAGCGGGCGGTGAGCCTGGCCGCTGCACTGAAGGTCGCCGGGGCGCAAGACGTGCAGACCGTCGCCCCCGATGCGGCGCCGGAGTGGTTCAGCGAATAACGCTGTGCTCCCGAATCTCCGCCAGCGGCAGCTCCTTGCGCGCCTCGGTGGCGTCCGCCGGGTCGATGTCCACCACTAGCGTCTCCGGCCCGTAGCCGGCCTCCGCAAGCCGCTGGCCCGTCGGCGCCACCACCACAGAGTGGCCCGCGCCGGTGGGCCCTGACGGCTCCCCGGCCTTGGTCTCGAAGTCCGGGCGGGCCTGGTCAGCGGCCGCGATAAACACCCCGGCATCCAGCGCACGCGCGACGGTGAGGATGCGCCACTGCTCCACCTTGCCCGGACCATCCGCCCAGCTCGTGGGCACCACAACCACTTTCGCGCCACGTTGAGCGAGCGCCTGGAACTGCTCCGGGAAGCGGATGTCAAAGCAGGTGGCCACCCCCACGGTCACGCCGTCGTGTTCGAACGTGACCAACGTGTCGCCGGGGCGCACCGTGTCCGATTCCCTGTAGTTGAAGGCGTCGTACGTGTGGATCTTGTCGTATCCCTTATGCACCCCGCCGCCGGTGATCAGCGCGGTGTTGTAGACGCGGTTGTACTCCTTGCCGTTCACGGTGTTCGTGTCCGCGGGGCGGAACATGCCGGCGACGATGGTGACGCGGAGCTCGTCGCTAAGCTTTTTCAGCCCTGTGGCGAACGGACCGTCCAGCTCCTCTGCCTGCGTATCCAGCCGCCCCTGCTCAAACGCCTGGCTGGTGGCCTCGGGCAAAACGATCAGCGTAGCGCCTTGAGTGGCGGCGTCGCGGACCAGCGGTTCGACGGCGGACAAATTTTTCATCTTGTCGTCGCCGGAGGCAATTTGCAATAGCGCGATCTTCATGTGGATAACTCCGATCTTCATGTGGATAACTCTAGGTGCGTCTCAAGAGAGTTATCCACAGATTTGGATTGGGATATTGCGTCGACTGTTGCGTTCGCGGATGGTTCGTTGCATGACATTTCTTCAACTGACCACAGACACCGCACCCGCCGCCCGCAGCTGCATCCGCAGCTTCACCACCCTTCCCACCGCCCATTTGAGCCCCTCGCGCTCCGCGTCCGCGCTCACATCGTTGCAGGACGTTGAGCATTTGCTTGTCGACGATGTCACGTCCCGCCTGGACACCCACCTCCACGACGTCGCCGCCTTTGCGTCCATAGTGGAGCAGACGGACGCCCGATTCGGCAAGGAGCTCACGCCGTGACGTACAAACCAGCACTGTCCACGTCCGAATTGTTCGCCGCGGCAGCCGCCACCAAATTGGCAGCTGCCGGTGCGCGGGAGCGCGCGGAACACGCGCCGCATTCAGCCGCCGTCATTGCGGATTCCGGGTTCCGCGGACCCGCGTTCGAAGCGTCTTCTGCGAGGCTGGCCAGCTACAACGCGGCGCTTGCCGCCAGTGCTGTGCGGCTGGAGCAGGCGTCGATGACCTTGCTCGCCGCCGCCGGTCTGCAGCAGCAGTTGGACGAGGCCGCCGAGTTCATCGGCATCTCCGCCCATTCACGCGTCGTGCTGTGGCTCAACGGAATGTCCATGATGCTGGATCTGAGGCTGTCACGGACCCTGTTGGACGCGGCCGGCAAGGAGCAGGACTACGACCCGCTGTTCGACCACCCGGACGAGTCCTTCGAATCGCTGCACGCCCGGCACGCGCAGACGGTGCCAGCGTCCACGATGGCAGCAGTGGAAGACGCAGGCGGCGTGATCCTCGAGGCCGGTCCGACTGCAACCACGGTTCTAGTCGGCGACGCGGTGGACCCATCAAGAGTGATCACATTGGTTGCGGGTGCGACCACCGGCAAGCCTTCGAAGCTGCCGGGCGAGCTGGAGAAAGCCCAGATGCTGTCGGAACAGACCGGGGCCGCGGTGGTGGTGTGGCAGGGCTACGCCCCTCCCCCGCTGCTCACAGACGCAGCCTCGCCCCACCGCGCCCACGCCGGCGCGGACGACCTTGCAATGTTCCAGGCCGCGTTAGAGGAGCGCTTCCCTGACGCACAGAAGACCGTGATCTCCCATAGCTACGGCACGCTTTTAGCCACGAAGGCGGCGCATCAGCACGGGTTGCTCGCGGACGACCTGTGGATCCTGGGCAGCGCAGGCGTCTCGGGCGAACACGTCTCGGAGCTGACCCTGGCTGGGCCTGAAGCGACGGTGCACGTGGTGGATTCCCCCGCCGACCCGATCCTGCTGCTGCGCTCCGGGCCGACGGCGGCGCTCGGGGCGTCGCCGTCGTACGTGGGGTGGGGCGGCGAGCGCGTGCCAGGGGTCAAAGGCGGGCACACCGACTACTTCACAGACCCCGCGTTTCTGTCTGCTTTGCAACAGCGCGCCGACCCAGCTGCGTAAATGTCGTTACCATGGCGCACGTTGAATGAAACGACTAATCAGGAGATATAGGTAGACAATGCCCAATTTCGCAGAACAAGTGGTCAAGCGCCTAGAGGACCAAGGCGTCAAACGCATTTACGGCCTGGTGGGCGATTCGCTCAACCCGCTGTCCGACGCCGTGCGCCAGAGCGACATCGAATGGGTGCACGTACGCAATGAGGAAGCGGCCGCGTTCGCCGCCGGTGCCGATTCCCTGGCCGCCGACGAGCTCGCCGTGTGCGGCGCTTCCTGCGGCCCGGGCAACACCCACTTCGTGCAGGGCCTATTCGAGTCCCACCGCAACGGCGCGAAGGTGCTGGCCATTGCGTCGCACATCCCCACCATGGAGATCGGCTCCTCCTTCTTCCAGGAGACCCACCCGGAGCTTCTGTTCCAGGAGTGCTCCTCTTACTGCGAGGTAGTCCACGAGGCGGACCAGGGCATGCGCGTGCTGCACAACGCCCTGCAGAACACCCTGGCAGGCAACGGCGTGTCCGTGATGGTCGTGCCTGGCGACGTCTTCGCCGCCGACACCGCCGAGGGCCCGCACACCGCGGACTCCGTCTACGCCACCGGCGCCAACAAGCGCGTCTACCCGGACCCGCACGAGGCCGCCCGCCTGGTGGAGGCGATTAACAAGGCCGACAAGGTCACCCTGTTTTGTGGCTACGGCGCACGCGACGCCCGCGACGAGGTCTTCGCCCTGGCGGAGAAGATCAAATCCCCGATCGGCCACTCCTTCCGCGGCAAGATGTACTACGAGTACGACAACCCGTATGACGTCGGCATGTCCGGCCTGCTCGGCTACGGCGCCTGCCTGGACGCGATGGAAGAGTCCGACCTGTTCATCATGGTGGGCACCGACTTCCCGTACACCGATTGGCTGCCGGACGAGAACGTCGCGCAGATCGACATCGACGGCACCCACATCGGCCGCCGCACCAAGGTGGACTATCCGGTTGTCGGCGACGTCAAGAGCGTCATCGAGAACATCCTCCCTCACATCGAGGAGAAGTCCGACCGCAAGTTCCTGGACAAGATGCTCAAGCGCCACTACCAGCTGCTGGACCACGTGGTGAAGAGCTACACCTCCAAGGCTGTCGAGTCCAAGAAGCCGATCCACCCGGAGCTCGCCGCATCCGTGCTGGACAAGCTCGCGGACGACGACGCGTACTTCACCGTCGACACCGGCATGTGCAACGTGTGGTCCTCGCGTTACCTCACCCCGAACGGCAAGCGCGACGAGGCAGCCTCCTTCCTCCACGGCACCATGGCGAATGCGCTGCCGATGGCGATCGGCGTGCAGGCGGCGTTCCCGGACCGCCAGGTCATCTCCTGGTCCGGCGACGGCGGGCTGGGCATGCTCATGGGCGAGCTGCTCACCATCAAGCTGCACCAGCTGCCGGTGAAGGTGATCTGCTTCAACAACTCCTCGCTGGGCATGGTGAAGCTGGAGATGATGGTGGCCGGCATGCCGTACTTCGGCACCGACCACGAGCAAGCCAACTACGCCGAGATTGCCAAGGGTGTCGGTATCAAGTCCTTCCGCATCGAGGACCCGGACGACCTCGAGCCGGTGCTCAAGGAGGCCCTGGCCTACGACGGCCCGGTGCTCGTGGACATCGTCACCGACCCGGAGGCGCTCTCCCTGCCGCCGGGAATCACCTGGGACATGATGAAGGGCTTCACCAAGTCCGGTGCCCGCACCGCCTTCCTCGAGGGTGGCGTCGGTCGCCTGTTCAACCTGGCCAAGTCCAACCTCCGCCACATTGGCGGCGCCGCAGCCATCGAGTTCGGCGGTTAAGTCCGGCTCGGTAGCCTCCCCAATGCGGAAACACATCGACATATGTAGTGTTGTGGAGGCTTCAAAAGGCCCCTAGCCCTCCATGGCTAGGAAGCGTTTCGAATTTTCAAAGCACAAACGCCCGCGCTCACGTGTTCACCGCGCGGGCGTTTTGCGTATGCGCGAGGTGTGGGCGAGGGAGAGTCGATAGGCAGAGGCTTATCGTCGCTCCCATTCCGTGAGCCAAGTGTTATCAAAACGCGACCCAAAGGTCGTACCTATCTCGTATCGTTGCGGGAGTTGTCATTGATCCCATCAAGAAAGGCTTACATCTATGACTTCCCCGCAGAACCCGCGCCGCGTTGAGCGCACCGCCCGCCGCACCGCGCCGGCCTCCGCAAGCACCGCCGTGCGCGCCGAGACCGTCGCCGACGAAGACCAGCACCTCGGCCAGGAGGCCTGGATCGGCACCGACTCCACCGAGGTGTCCAACGGCAACGTCTCCTGGGGCGCAATCTTCGCCGGCGTGGTGACCTTCCTGGCCATCATGATCCTGCTCGGCGTCGGCGCTGCTGCCATGGGCCTGCAGGGCTCCGGCGGCCTGGCCACCGGCATCTTCGCCCTGATCTCCCTGGCCGTAGCCTTCGCCGCCGCGGGTTACGTCTCCGGTACCCTCGGCGTTCGCGCTGGCCTGTTCCACGGCCTGGGCACCTGGGCGACCTCCCTGATCGCCTCCCTGATCCTGGCTGGCTGGCTCGGCTCCTCCGTGGTCGGCGGTCTGGGTGCCGTGCTCGGCGACGTCACCGGCACCGTCGCTGAAACCGCCGGTAACGCAGCCAACGTGACCCGCCAGGACGCTGAGGATGCCTCAACCTCCGTACAGGACAGCATCAGCCAGGAGGACATCAACAACGCCGAGAACCAGGCCCGGGACGCCGCCAACAACGCCGCTGACCAGGCACGCGAGACCTACAATGAGTACTCGGATGACGCCGCGGCAGGCACCTGGTGGACCTTCGCCGGCCTCCTCATCGGCGCTGTGATCTCCGGCTTCGCTGGCGCCGCCGGTGCACGCTCCGTGCTCAACCGCGACGAGAAGCAGGTTGTGACCACCCGCCGCTAATTTCGCGGCAGACCGCTTCGATGCGCCAAAGCGAGTAGTGCCCCGGACTGTTCCGTGTGAACAGCCCGGGGCACTTTTGGTTGCGCTACCGCGAAGGTCGAGTCCGGGAGGTCGAGTTCGCCCCAAAACACGGGCCTACTCGACCTCCCGGACTCGACCTTTGCGCGAGACGGCTAGACCAAGGGGGCCGGCGCTACCGTGCGCTGCGCCGGCGGCGTCGAGAAGCAGCTGGCTCCCACGTGACCACCGCCGTGGAGCGCGGCACGTGCACCAGCTCACCGCCGCGGCGAGTACCGGTCTGCAACTTCTGGCGCAGCTCTTCGTTGTGGCCGCGTTGGGTTTCCAGTTCGTCCTGGAGATCCTCGATCTGCTGGGTGAGCTCGATGATCGTCTTGATGCCGGCGAGGTTGACGCCCTCCTCCTGAGAGAGGTGCTGGATGCGGCGCAGCATGGAGATGTCGCGCCGCGAATAGCGGCGGCCGCCACCCTTGGTGCGCATCGGCGTGACCAGGCCGAGCCGGTCGTAGGTGCGCAGAGTCTGCGCGTGCATGCCGGTCAGCTCAGCGGCGACGGAGATGACAAAGTACTCCTGTTGTTCATCCATCGTCTACACCTCCTTCCTGGGCTAGAGCCCGGCCCACCCGGCGCGCGGGTCGAAGCCGGAGTCCTTCTCAGCCTGGGCGTAGGCGCGCAGCGCAGAGGTGGCGGACGGATCCAGGTCCTTGGGCACCTTCACCTCGACGGTGACCATCAGGTCGCCGGCGGCGCCGGAGCGTTTCGGGATACCGCGGCCCTTCACACGCAGGGTGCGCCCGTTCGGGGTGCCAGCCGGAACCTTCACCTTCACCGGGTTGTCCAGGGTCGGCACCGTAATGGTTGCGCCGAGGGCGACCTCGGAGAACGCAACCGGGACAGTGACCTCGAGGTCGTCGCCTGAACGGGTGAACACCTCGTCGTTGCGCACGTGCACGGTGACGAACAGGTCACCGGCGGGTGTGCCGTTCGGGCCCGCCTCACCTTGGCCTGCCAGGCGCACCTTCTGCCCGTCGATCACGCCGGCGGGGATACGCACGGTAATCGAGCGGGTGCGCCGCACAGTGCCGGTGCCGCCGCAGGTGTCGCACGGGTCCTCGATGATCTCGCCGGTGCCGCCGCAGTTCGTGCAGGGACGCGCCATGCCGAAGGCGCCGGAATTCTCGCGGATGTAGCCGGAGCCGGAGCACATCTGACAGGTGTGCGTCTTGCCGTCCTTGGAGCCGGAGCCGTGGCAGGTGGTGCACGGCGCTTCGCCAGTGAGCTCGACCGGGATGGTCGTGCCCTTGGCGGCCTCGCTGAAGTCGAGGGTTATTTCCGTTTCGACGTCGGCCCCCCGCGACGGCCGAGCGTTCCTGCCAGCACCGCCGCGGCCGCCAAAGAAGCCACCGAAGATATCACCAAGGCCGCCGTCTCCAGCTTGTCCATCAGCGGCTGATCCGAAGATGTCGGAGAGGTCGAATTCCGTTTCCGTGCCGCGAAACCCGCCCGGAAAGCCGGATCCTCCTCCCCGCCCGAACCGGCCGAAGCCGCCCGAGCTGATCATGGATTTCAGTTGGTCGTATTCCTTGCGCTTCTGTTCGTCGCCGACAACGTCGTACGCCTCGGCCACCCGCTTAAATTTCTCCTCCGCCTTTTTGTTGCCGGGGTTCGAGTCGGGGTGGTTTTCGCGTGCGAGCTTGCGGTATGCCTTCTTGATGTCTGCAGCGCTTGCCGACGAGCTCACGCCCAAGTCGCCGTAATAGTCCTTATCGGCCCATTCTTGTTGCATAGCCATCTCGCACCCTCCTTTCCTCTACAAAGAGTATTGAGTCTGTCTCGCTAAAGTTTGTTCACTAATTTATCTAAGTACAAAGGCCGGGGACGAGGCCGCGTGGGTCCGCGCTACCTCATTCCCCGGCCCTTCCATCCGAGCGATTTACCTACTCGGTTGTGTCGGTTTCTGGCTCGCCGGCCGGCTCGGCAGGCTCGGCCGGATCGGCGATGATCACCATGGCGTTGCGCACCAGGCGGTCTCCGATCATGTAGCCCTTGCGCAGCACCGTGCCCACGGCCTTGGTGTCGCCCTGGGAGAGGTCCTGCACTGCCTCATGGATTTCCGGGTTGAACGCGTCGCCCTCGGCACCGAACTCCTTGATGCCCTGGCCGGCAACGATCGAGCGGAACTTGTCGGCAAAGGCCTTCAGCGGGCCCTGCTCCAAGTCGCCGTGCTGCTCGGCCAGATCCAGGTCGTCCAAAAGCGGCAGCAGCTGCGTGGCGAACTTCGCCTTGGCAGTGTTGGCCAGCTCGCCACGCTCACGCTCGGTGCGGCGACGGTAGTTCGCGTACTCGGCACTGACCCGCTGGAGCGACTCAGTGCGCTCCGCCAGCTGCAGCTCGATGTCGCTGACTGCGCCGTCGCCGTCTGCGTCCGGGTCGATCTCGTTCTCCGCGATCTTCGCGGCGTCCTCGAGCTCCGCGTCCGCGGCTAAGAGAGGGTCTTCGTCCGTCGCAAGCGCCTCGGACTCAGCAGCCTCGTCGGCGAGGGTTTCCGCCTGGTCGGGGGACACGTACTCGGGGTCCGTGGCCTCCGGAGCGCCCGGGTTGTCGGGCATCTGCTCATCGTGCGGATTCGTCATCAGACGTCGCCTCCTTACTTGTTATCGGAATCGGTTGCGTCGTCGTCCTCGACAACCTCAGCGTCGACCACGTTGTCGTCGCCACCGGCAGCGTCGGCCTGGGTTGCACCCTCGTTCGCCTGAGCCTCGTAGAGCGCAGTGCCCATTGCCTGGGACTCGGTGTTGAGCTTCTCCACTGCGGACTTGATGGCATCCAGGTCCTCGCCCTTGAGTGCCTCGTCCACAGCATCGGCAGCCTCGGTCACGCGGCCCTTGATGTCCTCCGGCAGCTTCTCGCCGTTTTCATCCATGAACTTGCGGGTCTGGTACGCCATGGTCTCCGCGTTGTTGCGGGTCTCCTGCTCCTCGCGGCGCTTCTTGTCCTCGTCGGCGTGAGCCTCAGCGTCCTTGATCATGCGATCGATCTCTTCGTCGGACAGACCGGAGCCGTCCTGAATCTTGATCGTGTTCTCCTTGCCGGTGGCCTTGTCCTTCGCGGACACGGACACGATGCCGTTGGCGTCGATGTCGAAGGTGACCTCGATCTGCGGCACGCCACGCGGCGCCGGTGCGATGCCTGCCAGCTCGAAGGAGCCGAGCAGCTTGTTCGCGGACGCGATCTCGCGCTCGCCCTGGAAGACCTGGATCTGCACGGAGGGCTGGTTGTCCTCAGCCGTGGTGAAGGTCTCCGAACGCTTCGTCGGGATGGTGGTGTTGCGCTCGATGAGCTTGGTCATCACGCCACCCTTGGTCTCGATGCCGAGGGACAGCGGAGTGACGTCGAGAAGCAGCACGTCCTTGACGTCGCCGCGCAGCACGCCAGCCTGCAGGGCAGCACCCAGTGCCACGACCTCGTCCGGGTTGACGGACTTGTTCGGCTCCTTGCTGGTCAGTTCCTTCACCAGCTCGGACACGGCCGGCATACGGGTGGAGCCGCCGACCAGGACCACGTGGTCGATGTCGCCGACGGACATGCCGGCGTCCTTGACCACCTGGTTGAACGGGCTCTTGGTGCGGTCCAGCAGGTCGGAGGTGATCTTCTGGAACTCGGTGCGCGTCAGCGTCTCGTCCAGGAACAGCGGGTTCTTCTCGGAGTCCACCGTGATGTACGGCAGGTTGATGGAGGCCTGCTGTGCGGAGGACAGCTCAATCTTGGCCTTCTCCGCAGCCTCGCGCAGACGCTGCATCGCCATCTTGTCCTTGGACAGGTCAACGCCGTTCTGGGACTTGAACTTGTCCACGAGCCACTCAACTACGCGGTTGTCCCAGTCGTCGCCGCCGAGCTCGTTATCGCCGGCGGTAGCCAGCACCTCGACGACACCGTCGCCGATCTCCAGCAGGGACACGTCGAAGGTGCCGCCGCCAAGGTCGAAGACCAGGATGGTCTCTTCCTTCTCGTTCTTGTCCAGGCCGTAAGCCAGAGCAGCCGCGGTCGGCTCATTGACAATGCGCAGCACATCGAGGCCCGCGATCTGGCCGGCTTCCTTGGTGGCCTGACGCTGAGCGTCCTCGAAGTAGGCCGGGACGGTAATAACAGCCTCGGTGACCTCCTCACCGAGGTATGCCTCAGCGTCGCGCTTCAGCTTCTGCAGGGTACGGGCGGAGATCTCCTGCGGGGTGTACTTCTTGTCGTCGATCTCCACAGTCCAGTCCTCGCCCATGTGGCGCTTGACGGAACGGATGGTGCGGTCGACGTTGGTTACCGCCTGGTTCTTCGCGGACTGACCAACGAGAACCTCACCGTTCTTCGCGAAAGCGACGACGGACGGGGTGGTGCGGGAGCCCTCCGCGTTAGCGATCACAACCGGCTCGCCGCCCTCAAGGACAGAGACGACCGAGTTCGTGGTGCCAAGGTCAATACCAACTGCACGTGCCATAAGAGTTATTCCTCCTGTTGAGAAGTGGTTTATCAGTAAGTTGATGTGCTCAGACTCAACTTGACGGCCACCACTATAACACCGGCGGCGACGTTCTTGAGCCTGTCGCACTCATAGGTAACAACGGCACGTGCACCAAAGTTGTTCCCACCCAGCGCAACTTTCTTTGTTTCCGCAGGCAAACGCATAGAAAAACCTCCGGATACGTGGGTACCCGGAGGTTGCATCGTCGACAAGCAACTGCTTAGAACAAGCCAGTCTCCTGCTCGGAGTAGGACACCAGGAGGTTCTTGGTCTGCTGGTAGTGGTCCAGCATCATCAGGTGCGTCTCGCGGCCGATGCCGGACTGCTTGTAGCCGCCGAACGCCGCGTGCGCCGGGTAGGTGTGGTACTGGTTCACCCACACGCGACCAGCCTGAATGGCGCGGCCAGCCTTGTAGGCCGTGGTGCCGGAACGCGCCCACACACCCGCGCCCAGACCGTAGATGGTGTCGTTGGCGATGGAGATGGCCTCATCGAAATCCTTGAAGGTGGTCACGGACATCACCGGGCCGAAGATCTCCTCCTGGAAAATGCGCATGTCGTTGGTGCCCTTAAACACGGTCGGCTCGATGTAGAGGCCGTTTTCCAGGCCGTCGATCGTGTTCACGCCGCCGCCGGTGAGCACTTCCGCGCCCTCCTGCGGGCCAAGCTCCAGGTAGGACTGGATCTTGTTCATCTGCTCGGTGGAAGCTTGCGCGCCCATCATGGTGTCAGTGTCCAGCGGGTTGCCGGTCTTAATCTGCTTGACGCGCTGGACGCCGAGCTCCAAAAACTCGTCCGCGATGGACTCGTGCACCAGCGCACGCGACGGGCAGGTGCACACCTCGCCCTGGTTCAGCGCGAACATGGCGAAGCCCTCGACCGCCTTCTTCTTGAAGTCGTCGTCCTTTTCAAAGATGTCCTCGAAGAACAACGCCGGGGACTTGCCGCCAAGCTCGAGAGTGACCGGGATGATCTTGTCCGCCGCGGCCTTGTTGATGATCTTGCCCACCTCGGTGGAGCCGGTGAAGGCGATCTTGGCAATACGGTCGGAGCCGGACAGCGCGGCACCCGCTTCCTCGCCCATGCCGTTGACGATGTTCAGCACGCCCGCCGGGATGAGATCGCCGACAAGGTCCATCAGGTACAGAATCGACGCCGGAGTCTGCTCCGCCGGCTTGAGCACGATCGCGTTGCCCGCCGCCAGCGCCGGGGCGAGCTTCCACGCGGCCATGAGCAGCGGGAAGTTCCACGGGATGATCTGGCCGACCACGCCGAGCGGCTCGTTGAAGTGGTAGGCGACAGTGTCCTCGTCGATCTGGCTCAGACGGCCTTCCTGCGCGCGCAGTGCACCCGCGTAGTAGCGGAAGTGGTCGATAGCAAGCGGGATGTCGGCGGCGAGCGTCTCGCGCACGGCCTTGCCGTTTTCCCACGTCTCCGCCACCGCGAGCTCCTCAAGGTGTTCTTCCATGCGGTCCGCGATCTTCAGCAGCACCATCGCGCGCTCCGCCGGGGAGGTCTTGCCCCAGGCGGGCGCGGCCTTGTGCGCGGCGTCGAGCGCCAAGTTGATGTCGGCCTCTTTGCCGCGGGCGACCTGGCAGAACACCTCGCCAGTGACGGGGGTGATGTTGTCGAAGTACTCGCCGTCCACTGGGGCGACCCAGTCGCCGCCGATGTAGTTGTCGTAGCGCTCGCGGTACTTGACGTTTGAGCCTTCGGTTCCGGGGTTCGGGTAGACAGTCATCTCCAGGCCTTTCTTACATCAGGGTCAGGTTGTGGCCCACGCTACACTCGTATCCTCTTGTGGTCTAGTGCATTTTTCTTGACGACGCCCCTCCGGCTCCCACGACATATGCATTAACCAGCATCTCTGGCACAATGAGCGCGTGACTAAACACGAAAACAACGACTACGTCGGCGCGCTCGACACCGCAGTCGACGACGTCCGGATGCTGCCCACCCCGGCAGACGCGGCCCAGGAGCTCTCCAAAGAGCCCGTAGACCGCGGCGACATCATCGCCTCTGACGGGCGCACCGCCGCTGCCTGGGCGCTGCGCTTCATCATCATTGTCGCCGCCACCGCGATCCTGCTCTACCTGCTCAAATGGGTGTGGATGGGCCTTCTGCCCATCCTGCTTGCCCTGATCCTTGCCACGGTGCTGTGGCCGCCGGTGCGCTGGATGCGGGGCCACAAGGTCCCCGCCGCCCTCGCAGTGTTCATCACACTGATCGGCACCTTCGGCATCCTCGGCGGCATCATCGCCGCGATGGCGCCGACCGTGAAGTCGCAGGGCACCGAGCTCGGCCGCCAGGCCGAACAAGGCATCAACCAGATCATCGCCTGGCTCAAGGAGCAGAACTTCACCTTCCTCGAGCCGGAACGTATCCAGCAGGCCGTGGACCAGGCCACCGCGTTTGTGAAGGGTCAGGCGTCGAACATCGCCTCCGGGGTGTTCTCCGGCATCGGCGCGATTACGTCGGTAGGCACGACGCTCGCGTTGACACTCGTGCTGCTGTTCTTCTTCCTCAAGGACGGCGACCGCTTCCTGCCCTGGGTACGCAAGTACACGGGCGTGCGCGCCGGCTGGCACCTCACCGAGGTGTGCATGCGCTCCTGGAACACCCTGTCCGGCTTCATCCGCACCCAGGCCATCGTGTCTTTGGTGGACGCCGTCTTCATCGGTTTGGGCCTGCTCTTCCTCGGCGTGCCGCTGTGGCCGGTGCTGGCTGTGGTGACCTTCTTCGCCGGCTTCATCCCGATCGTGGGTGCCATCTCCGCCGGCGCGTTAGCCGTGATCATCGCGCTGGTGTCCAACGGGTTCATGAACGCCGTGTTTGTGCTGATCCTCATCATCGCCGTGCAGCAGCTGGAGGGCAACGTCCTCTCCCCGATCCTGCAGTCCCAGGCCATGGGCCTGCACGCTGCCGTGGTCCTGCTCGCCGTGGCCGTGGGCGGCACCCTGTTCGGCATCGTCGGCGCGTTCCTTGCCGTGCCGATCGCCGCCGTCGCCGCGGTATGGCTGCGTTACTGGGCCGAAATGGTCTCGCTGCGCTCCGGTGAAATCACCGCCGACGAGATAGCCATGGCCACCCAACAAACCCAAACCATGGATTCGAAGACGTCGTTCCTCGCCGTGCGCGACCACATGATGAGCATGGCAAAGCGTGAAAAGTCCAACACCAAGGTCCCTGTCAAGGAAGGCCTCGGCTCCACCCGCGTCCCCTTGGGAGAGGCCGAGGGCGACACTGAGGTCCCAGGACGCACCCACGCCATCAAAGACGAAGAATAGGTACGGTGGGCGCCGTACTTACTCATCGACGAAAGGACGAAACCATGGCTGACCTCAACGGCAAGAACGTCGCAATCATCGCCACTAACGGCTTCGAGGATTCGGAGCTGACCTCCCCGAAGGAGGCCGTGGAGTCGGCCGGCGCGACCACCAAGGTCATCTCCACCGAAACCGGTGAGATCGAAGGCAAGAAGGGCGCGAAGGTGACTGTCGACGCTAAGACGGCCGACGCCTCCGCCGACGAGTTCGACGCCCTTATCCTGCCCGGCGGCACGGTTAACGCCGACACCATCCGCACCGACGCCGACGCCGTAGCTCTGGTCAAGGCGTTCAAGGATGCCGGCAAGCCGATCGGCGTGATCTGCCACGGCGGCTGGATCCTCGCCGAGGCCGACCTGCTCAAGGGCGTGAAGCTCACCTCCGTGGCCAACGTCAAGACCGACCTGGCCAACGCCGGCGCCAACTGGGTCGACGAGGAGGTTGTGGTCGACTCCGGCTTCATCTCTTCCCGCACCCCGGACGACCTGCCGGCGTTCAACGCCACCCTCGTGGAGGAGTTCGCGAAGTAGGGTTCTGTTCCCTCCGTCAGACCCCCAGTACGAAACCCCTATTAAGCGCCTTTTTCGCGCTTAATAGGGGTTTCGTGCTCTGGGTTTGTGGCGCCTCCGCATCGCTGCGGGCTCATCTGCTAGTTGCCCAAAAGTGGAACTAGCAGATGAGCTCTTTACTGGCACCTGGTTCCAACATCACCTGGGACAACAGAAATTTGGACACTTGATCTGCTAGTTGGGCATGCGGGGCAACTAGCAGATTCGCAAGATGGGGCGCGGGCCCCAGGGAAAGGGCCCAGGGAGCAGTCGCCGGGAGCGCAGCGGCCCCGCGCCCCGATTACCGCAGGTGCTCGCGCAGCGCCTGCTCCAGCTCGACGCGGGCGCGCTCGAGGGCGGCCTCCCACACCTCGGAGGCGGACTCGTCGGCGGAGTCGGAGACTTGTTTGAGCAGGGTCAGCGGCACGCCGAAGGTGGAGCACACCGCGGCCAGGGCATAGCCCTCCATGTCCACGAGCTGGCACTCGCGGGCGAGCTCGTCGCGCAGATCGGAGCGGTTCACAAACGCGTCACCGGTGGCGAGCTTCGCCTTGGGCAGCTCGGTCAGCGGGTCGAACGAGAACCAGCGCGGGTAGACAAAATCGGTGATCTCAGAGGTGCCGCCGACTTTGAAGTCGTGCTTGACGGCATCGGAGACCTCGTAGACGCCGGGCTCCAAGTCCACCAACGCGCCGGCGGTGCCGACGTTGATCACGCGCGACGGCAGCGGGCCCTCCGACAAGCGGCGGGTCAGCGCGATCGCGGCGGGCAGGGTACCGATGCCGGTGATGAGCACCTCATGGTCGCCGCCGGACATGATGTCCGCGGCTTCTTCTTTCATGGCTGCGACGATAAGCAAATCAGGCTGGGTATCAGACATGGTTGCTTATCGTAGGCGCGCCGGCTCCGGGTCGACCACTGTCGCTCCCTCGCGCTCCCCAGCGGCCCGCGAGTTCTGGCGCGCCTTGAGCACGCCCCGCACGGACAGAGCTGCACCGAGAAGCAAAACCAGCACGCGCACGACCCACAGTCCGGAGTCCACGCCGAGGAACTTCAGCACCACCGGCAGGTTCAGAAACACGATCAAGGTGCCCACGACCCCGCCTAGCGCGATGGGGTTCATGCGGGTGACCACCCACGCTCCGATAGGCGCAGCGACGACCCCGCCCACCAGCAGCGCGAGCACCCCGGCGATGTTGGCCATCAAATCGTGCCACATCCCCACCGCAAACCCGAGGGTGGCGGCAGTGGTGACCAGGAACTCGGCGGTGTTTACGGTGCCGACGATGCGTCGCGGCTCGGCGCGCCCGGCGGACAGCAGCGTCGAGGTGGTCACAGGCCCCCAGCCACCGCCGCCGGTGGCGTCCACAAACCCGCCGAACAAGCCTAGGCCGGCCAAAAACCCGCGGGAGTGAGGTTTTTCCACCATCTTGCGCTGGGTCAGCCCGCGTGCGAAGCGCAGCATCAGGTTCAGCCCGATCAGGGCCAGGATCAGCGACATCACCGGCCGAGCGGCTTCGGTGGAGAGACGCACCAGCACCGTCGCGCCGAGGAAAGCGCCGATTGCGCCGGGGATCCCGATGGCGAACGCGGTGCGCCAGTCCACGTTGCCGAAGCGGGTGTGCGCCACGCCGGAGGCGAGGGTGGTGCCCAGTTCGGCGGTGTGCACGACGGCGGACGCGGCCGCGGGAGTCAGCCCGGCCAGTGCGATGAGCATGGTGGACGAGGTGGCGCCGAAGCCCATGCCGAGGCCGCCGTCGACAAGTTGGGCGGCCAGGCCGGCCACGGCGATGAGCAGCAGCGTCTCAATCTTGTACATTTCAGGCGTCCTTTTCGGCAGTGCGGTAGCGGTTGGCAACGACGTCCGCGAGGTCTGTGGTCAGCGGCCCAGAAGCTGACAGGTGCGGCGGGATCCGGTCCAGGAGTGTTCCGTGAGTGACAAACAGCGGCAGCACGTGCGTGTGCTTATCGACGAACCTCCGGTCGCCCCTCGTCGCCTGCACCACCGACACATCGACCCCCGCCAAACGCGCCAGGTCATCTGCCAGGCGTACGTAGTTCGCAGCCTGTTCGGCATCCGATGTGCCGACGGGGAATACGGTGGCGTGGGAGGCCGAAGGTGCGTCGATACGCAAACGCTTGTGCAGGGCCTCGGCGATGTCTGGGCCGGTGCCGAGCGGCTCTGCGAGGGTGAGGTCGCAGTGCTCGCGCGCCTCGGCGAGGTGGGCCGGCACGTCCACCTTCGCGTGGAACGCGCGGGTGAACAGGAGCGGCACGACGATGGCACGCGGCGATGACAGCGCCGCGGCCGCCTCGGCGAGGGTGGGGCGATCGAACTCGAGGTGCGCGTCCACCCACTCCACACCGAGTGTGTCCGCCGCCGCTTCGGTGAGCGCGCGGATACCCTCCTTGGCGCGCGGGTGGCGCGAGCCGTGGGAGAGGGTGATCAGCGCGGTCATGGTGCAGCTCCTAGCGCAGGCGCTTTCCCACGAGACCCGCGGCCAGCGTGTTGCCGGAAGACTGATCCACGAGCAGGAAATTGCCCACCGCGCCGCGGGCGGCGTAGGGCTCGACCGGCAGCTCGTCGGCGGTCTGGATGGTCACGTGCGCGATCTCGTTGAGCGCAACGGCCTCGGGCGAGGTGTTGTCGCCGGCGGCACCGTCGATGTCGAGGACGCGGTCCACGCTGGCCACGCGGGCGCGCACGAACGCGGTGCCGATGCGCAGCTTCACAGCCTGCCCGGCGCGCAGCTCCTTTTCGGTCAGCCCCACCACGGTGGCGGCGAACTCCCTTGTGTCTTCCGGCCGGGTTCCAGAGGCCAGGAGGTCGCCGCGGGTCAGGTCGATCTCGTCGGCAAGGCGCAGGGCAACCGAGTCGCCGGCGTGGGCGGTCTCCACCGGGCCGTCGGTGGAGTCGATGCCGGCGACGGTGGTCTTCCGGCCGTACGGGGCGAGGATCTCATCGCCGACGGAGATGGAACCGGCGTTGACGCGGCCGGCGTAGGCGCGGTAGTCCGAGGCGTGCTCGCGCAGCACGTACTGGATGTTGAAGCGGAAGTCCAGGTCGTCGGCGCGGCCGTGGTGGACCGGGATGGTCTCTAGCAGCTCCAGCACGGTCGGGCCGGTGTACCAGGGGGTCGCGTCGCTGCGCTCCGCGACGTTATCTCCACGAAGCGCGGAAATCGGCACCACGTGCGGGTCCTCAATGCCGAGCTCGGCGGCCTTGGCGTCGAAGGTGGTCTTGATTTCGTTGAAGGTCTCCTCCGAGTAGCCGACCAGGTCGATCTTGTTCACCGCCAGGATCACGGTGCGCACGCCCAAAAGCTTGGCCACGGTGAGGTGGCGGACGGTCTGCTCCACCACGCCGTTGCGGGCGTCCACCAGCAGCACGACCACCTGGGAGGTGGACATGCCGGTCACGGTGTTGCGCGTGTACTGCACGTGCCCCGGGGTGTCGGCGAGGATGAAGGTGCGCTTGTCGGTGGCGAAGTAGCGGTAGGCCACGTCGATGGTGATGCCCTGTTCGCGTTCGGCGCGGAGCCCGTCGACAAGCAAGGAAAGGTCGAGACCCTCGAAGCCCCTGTCGGCCGAGGTGCGCTCGACGGAAGCGAGCTGGTCCGCAAGCACGGACTTCGTGTCGTGCAAAAGGCGTCCGACGAAGGTGGACTTGCCGTCGTCGACGGAGCCGGCGGTGCACAGGCGCAGCGTTTCGCGGTCCGCCAAAGCGGCTGCGGCAGAAGCGGCTGGAGCGGTAGTCGTAGTCATCAGAAGTAGCCTTCCTTCTTGCGGTCTTCCATGGCGGATTCGCTCAGGCGGTCGTCGGCGCGCGTCGCGCCGCGCTCGGTCAGGGTGGAGTTGGCGATCTCGACGAGCACCTCGTCGATCGTGGATGCGTCGGAGTCGACCGCGCCCGTGCAGGACATGTCGCCCACGGTGCGGTAGCGCACGCGGCGGGTCTCAAGCTGCTCGCCGTCGCGCGGGCCGCCCCACTCGCCCGGGGTCAGCCACATGCCGTCGCGGCCGAACACCTCGCGGTCGTGCGCGAAGTAAATCGACGGCAGGGCAATCCCGCGCGCGCCGATGTACTCCCACACGTCCGCCTCGGTCCAGTTGGAGATGGGGAACACGCGCACGTTCTCGCCCGGCAGTGTCGCGCCGTTGTACAGGTCCCACAGCTCGGGGCGCTGGCGGCGCGGGTCCCAGCCGCCGAAGGAGTCGCGCACGGAGAACACACGCTCCTTGGCGCGGGCGCGTTCCTCGTCGCGGCGCGCGCCGCCCAAAACGGCGTTGTAGCCGACCTCCGCGATGGTCTCCACCAGCGGCACGGTCTGCAGCGGGTTGCGGGTGCCGTCGGGGCGTTCCTGCAGGTCGCCGCGGTCAATCCAGTCCTGCACCTCGGCCACGCGCAGGCGCAGCCCGTGCTTTTCCACCAGCTCGTCGCGGAACTGAATCACCTCCGGGAAGTTGTGGCCGGTGTCCACGTGCAAAAGCTCAATCGGCATCGCCGCCGGCGCGAAGGCCCGGCGCGCCAGCTCGAGGACCACGCAGGAGTCCTTGCCGCCGGAAAACAGCAGGCCGATCTTGTCGAACTGCCCGGCCACCTCGCGGATGATGTGGATGGACTCGTTTTCCAAGTCCTTCAGGTGCGGCGACAGCTCAGTTGTCGTTGCTTGCGTCATCTTGTCTAAAGCTCCTTTTATTCGTGCAGGCCGCACTCGGTCTTGGATGCGAACGCCCAGCGCCCGGCGCGCGGGTCCTCCCCCTCGGCCACCGGCAGGGTGCAGGTCGCGCAGCCGATGGAGGGGTAGCCCTGACGGGTCAGCGGGTGGATGATCAGGTCGTTGTCCTCTTCGAAGGCCTCCGTGTCCTCCAGCGACCAGGTCACCAGCGGGGAGATCTTCAGCCGCCCGGTGTTATCCAGGCTCAGTGCGGGCGCCTCGGCCCGGGTGGGGCCGTCGGCGCGGCGCAGGCCAGTGATCCAGCCGGCGTACGGGCTCATGTGCACCGCCAGCGGCTCAACCTTCCGCATGCGGCAGCACGCGCCGGGGTTGCGCAGGTACAGGTTCGGGCCGTACACCTTGTCCTGCTCCGGGCGGGTGAGCTGGGCCTTTGCGCGCACCAGCGTGTGCGAGGGGTAGCGGGCCTCAACTGCGTCGGCCACCTCGAGGGTCTCCGGGAAGTGGTACTCGGTGTCCAAAAAGAGGAAATCCGCGTCGGGCAGGTGGCGCTCAGCCAACTCCGCCAACACTGTGTTCTCCATGGAGAGGGTCACCACGAGTTTGCCGGGCGCGTGCTCGTGGGCCCAGCCGAGGATGTCGGCGGCGGATGCGTCGTAAAGCTTGGGTGCCCACTCCTGAACAAGCTGAGCGTTTTGCTTCGCGACGTCCTCCGGCAACGCCGCCGTCTCCCTCGGCCCCTCCGGGCTGATCTCGGGGTCGCGGAAGTTTCCTCCCGGCTGGTTGAGCAGGTTGGTCATCGCTTCTCTTCCTTCACTACTGCGGTATGCCCGTGCCGCGCCAGGGAGGCCTGCAGCGCCTCCTCCGTCGACGGCGCGGGCGCGTGCGGGGTGTCCGGATCGTCCTGGCCGTGGTACTTCACCTCGAAAACACGCAGGCACTCCCCGCATTTCCAGGCAAAGTCCGTCTCCTCGTTCGGCCAGAGGTCCTCCCCGCCACAATAAGGGCAAAACGAGGGGAAATTGCGGTTCGGATTCGGGGCTCGGCGAAAGCTCATCGCAGGTCGTCCTCGTCCGCGCGGGCGACCCATTGACGGAATGTTTCCCCGTCCTCGCGCTTGTCCACGTAGTGCTGCACCACGCGCGTGACGTAATCCGTCAGCTCGGTCGACAGCACCTTGTGGCCGCGCAGCTTGCGGCCGAAGTTCGCGCCCTCTCCAATCGTGCCGCCCAGGTGCACCTGGAAGCCCTCGACCTTCTCGCCGTCCTCGTTCGCCACCATCTGGCCCTTGAGCCCGATGTCGGAGACCTGGTGGCGCGCGCACGCATTCGGGCAGCCGTTGAGCGAAATGGTGATGGGCGAATCCAGGTCGCCGAAGCGCTCCTCCAGCTCATCCGCCAGCTCGATGGCGCGGGACTTCGTGGTCACGTGCGCAAGCTTGCAGTACTCCAGGCCGGTGCAGCTGAGCAGGCCACGGCGGAACTCGGAGGGCTTCGAGTACAGCCCCATTTCCTCCAAGTCGCTTTGCAGCTTCTCGACGTCCTCCGGTTTCACCCCGAGCAACAGCACCTCTTTAAACGGAGTGAAGCGCAGGTCGGTCACGCCGTATTTCTCCGCCAGGTCCGCGAGCGCAATGAGCTGCTCGCCGGACATGTGGCCCAGCGTGGGCTTCACGCCGATGTAGACGTTGCCGTCTTTTTGCTCGTGCACGCCGATGTGGTCGCGGTCGACCAGGTTGTTGGGGGCCTTTGGGCCGTCGGCAAGCGCATAGCCCAAGTAATCCTCCTCGAGGATGCGGCGGAACTTCTCCACGCCCCACTCCTTGACCAGGAACTTCAGGCGCGCGCGGTTGCGCAGGCGGCGGTAGCCGTAGTCGCGGAAGATGCGCACCACGTTCGCCCACACGTCCGGCACCTGTTCGAGGGTGACGAAGGCGCCGAGGGACTGCGCGAGCATCGGGTTGGTGGACAGGCCGCCGCCGACGTAGCACTCGAAGCCGGGGCCCAGCTCGGGGTGCTCGACGCCGATGAAGGCGAGGTCGTTGATCTCGTGAACGACGTCCTGGCGGGCGTTGCCGGAAATCGCGGTCTTGAACTTGCGCGGCAGGTTCTGGAATTCGTCGTCGGTGACGATCTGCTGGATCTTGCGGATCGCGGGCGTGGCGTCGATGATCTCGTCCTTGGCAATGCCAGCGACCGGGGAGCCTAAGATCACGCGCGGCACATCGCCGCAGGCGTCCCAGGTGTTCAGGCCGTGCTCCTCGAGTGTGTCCCAGATCGCGGGGACGTCCTCGATGCGCACCCAGTGGAACTGGATGTTCTGGCGGTCGGTGAGGTCCACGGTGGAGCGTGCGTAGTCGCGGGAAAGCTCGCCGACGGCGCGGGCCTGCTCGGTGGAGCAGATGCCGCCGTCGAAGCGGATGCGCATCATGAAGTACTTGTCTTCCAGGACGCTGTTGTCCTCACCGGTGAACTCGCCGCCCAGGTTCTGCTTGCGCTGGGTGTACAGGCCGAGCCACTTAAAGCGCGGGTAGAGGTCCTCGCGGTCGATCGAATCGAAGCCGCCCTTGGAGTAGACGTCGATCACGCGCTGCTTGACGTCCAGGACTGGAGATTCCTGTTTAATCTCCTCGTCGTGGTTCAGTGGCGTGGAGCCGTCGATAAGCCACTGCCCCTCCGGCTTCTTCGTCCTGGGCTTAGTGGGTGCGCTCATCTACTCTCCCTAACTAGACAACTCTGTACACCTCCGGGTGGCCCGGAGCCATTGCTGGCCAATAGTGCCGGACTACTCGGTCTAAAACAACCGGACTATCGAAAGTGCCGGTTAATGCCGTGAATGTAAACGTTTTACGAGGGCTGAGAATGAAATTATTTGCAGGTTTAAGACCACTCGGTCTATACGCTATAGTGTCCACCATCAACACACCCTTTTGCGAAAGGACAATGAACTTATGAGCCTGCGCGTCGCCGTAGTTGGTGCCGGCCCTGCCGGCATTTACGCCTCCGACCTGCTAATCCGCAACGAAGAACACGACATCCACGTCGACCTTTTCGAGCAGATGCCAGCCCCGTTCGGCCTGATCCGTTACGGCGTGGCCCCCGACCACCCGCGGATTAAGGGCATTGTGAAGTCCCTGCACAACGTGCTGGACAAGGACAAGCTGCGCCTCATCGCCAACGTCACCGTCGGCCGCGATGTCACCATCGACGACCTGCGGGACTACTATGACGCTGTTGTCATCTCCACCGGTGCTGTGCGCGACCGCGAGCTGCTCATCCCGGGTGGCGACAAGTCCATCGGCGCCGGCGAGTTCGTCGGCTTCTACGACGGCAACCCGCGCTTCGAGCGCAACTGGAACCTCGAGGCCAAGGAAGTCGCCGTCGTCGGCGTGGGCAACGTCGCCCTGGACATCTCCCGCGTCCTGGCCAAGACCGGCGACGAGCTCGCCGTCACCGAGATCCCGGATAACGTGTACGAGTCGCTGAAGAACAACAAGGCCGAGACCGTGCACATGTTCGGCCGCCGCGGCCCCGCCCAGGCGAAGTTCACGCCGAAGGAGCTGCGCGAGCTCGACGAGTCCGACACCATCCAGGTGCTCGTGGACCCCGAGGACATCGACTACGACGAGCTGTCCGAGCAGGTCCGCCGCTCCGACAAGTCCGTCGACCTGAACTGCCAGGTGCTGGAGCAGTACGCCATGCGCGAGCCGGACGACGCGCCACACAAGATCCACATCCACTTCTTCGAAGAGCCGGTGGAGGTGCTCACCGACGACTCCGGCGCCGTGACCGGCATCCGCACCGAGCGCCAGGAGCTCGACGGCAACGGCGGCATCCGCGGTACCGAGAAGTTCACCGACTGGCCGGTCCAGCAGGTCTACCACGCCGTGGGCTACCGCTCCGAGCCGGTCGAGGGCGTGCCCTTCGACCTGGAGCGCCACGTCATCCCAAACGACGGCGGCCACGTGCTGGTCTCCGCCGACGAGGGCGCGGGTGTCGAGGACAAGCTCTACGTCACCGGCTGGATCAAGCGTGGCCCGATCGGCCTGATCGGCAACACCAAGTCCGACGCCAAGGAAACCACCGACATGCTCGTGGCCGACGCCGCGGCAGGCCGCCTCGCCGCCCCGTCGCACACCGGCGCGGACGATATCTTCGATCTGCTCCGCGAGCGCGGTGTGGACTACGCCACCTGGGAAGGCTGGTACAAGCTGGACGAGGCCGAGCGCGCCCTCGGCGCCGCCGACCCGAACTTCCCGCGCGAGCGCAAGAAGATCGTGGAGTGGGACGAGATGCTGGGCCACTCCCGCGCGCAGTAGTAGCAAGTGCAACAACAGCATGCAGTGGCCCGCACGCATCCTCGCCGCCCCGCTCGCGATGATCGCGGCGCTGGCTGCCTGGCTGGCGCTCGCGCCGTTCACCCCGCACGTCGCGTACTGGGGCGCGGCATCGCTGGTCAGCCCGCAGTACGCGGGCCCGCTCCTGCTCATTTCGCTGGGCGTGGCGGCGGCGTCTGCCGCACTCGCCCGCGCCTCGCGGGCGAACCTTCTGCCGGCGGCCCTCGGGGTGGTGGCCACCGCGGCCGCCGCGGCGCTTTTCGGCGGCCAGCTGCACGCCGCCCGCGCGCTTGGCACCGATGCCGACGCGTGGGCCGCGCTGAGCTGGGCGGGGTTGGACAAGACCGCCCAGGGGCCCGACGCGACCGTCCCGTTCGACCTCTTCGGGGCCGACGAGCTGGACATGGACGTCTACCTCCCGCGGGAGGGCGGCCCGCGCCCCGTCCTCCTCTACACGCACGGCGGCGGCTGGGACCAGCTCAATAAGCGTTCCCAGGCCTACAACATGCGGCAGATGGCTGACCGCGGCTACGTTGTGGTGTCGATGGATTACACGTTGTCTAGCCGTGAGCAGCCCACCTGGGACGTCGCCGCCGGCGAGGTTGGCTGCGCATTTACGTGGGTGGGCGCGCACGCCGCCGACTACGGTGGGGACCCGGCGAGGTTCTTCACCTACGGCGAGTCCGCCGGAGGGCAGTTGCTTCTCGACGCCTCCTACGATGCCGCCGCCGGCACGCTTACCTCCGACTGCGGCGGCCGCGCCGCCGTCCCCCGCGCCGTCTATGCCGACTCCCCCGCTCTCGACGCCCGGGCCGTGTGGGGCGGCGACGACCCGTACGCCGGCCGCGGCGCGCGCGAGACGGTGGAAAAGTACCTGGGCGGCACCCCGGGCGAATACCCGGCGCGCGCCGACGCGGTGACCTCGGCGAACCACGTCACGGACCGCTCGCAGCCGACGATGATCGTGCGCAGCGCGGACGACCGCCTCGTCCCGCCCGGCAGCTACGAGGGTTTCCACGCCGCCGCGGCGGCGAGCGGCGTCGAGCTCACCGAGCAGGTACGCCCGCACGCCGACCACGCCTCCGCGCTGAGCGCCCACGGAGTGTGGAACCAGCACCTGCTCGACTCCATGACGACGTTCTTCGCGGAGCACGGGGCGGACGCGTGAGCGGCCAGCTGACCGGGCGCGCCCGCACCGGCGCGGCGGTGGCCTCGATCCTGCTCGGCGCGCTCTTCATCGTCGACTGGGTGACAGTGCAGTCGCCGGTCGGCGCGGCGGCAAAGCTGGCCGGGGCCGCCATCCTGGCGGGCGCGACCGCCTCCTGCGCCGCGCTGTGGGTCCCCGGCATCGCCGCGTGCGCCACCCTTGCCCTGGCGCTGCAGAGCCTCAGCGTCTTCCTCTACTGGGCCCCGCCGCTGGCGTTCGCCTCCTACCTGCTGGGCCTGTCCGCCCCGCGCAGGCAGCGGCCCTGGCTCGTGGCGTGGGTGCTGGGGGTCTCCACCGCCGGCCTCTACGCCCACCACCTGTTCTTCGACGCCGAGTGGCCCAGCGGCATGACCACCACCGAGGCGGTGGAGGCCGGGGTCGGCGCGACCGTGCTGTGCTGGCTGGCGCTGGGCTTCTTCTACCTGCTGGGCACCCAGGCGCGCCAGCGCCGCGAGCGCATCTCGGAGCTAGAGCAGCAGGTGGAGTTCGCGCACGTGCGCGAGCGCACGCAGATCGCCCGGGAGATGCACGACATCGTCGCGCACACGCTCGCGGGCATCACCGCGCTTGCCGACGGCGCCCGCTACGCCGCCAAGTCCAACCCGGAGGTAGCGGAGGAGGCGCTGGAGACCATCAGCCGGGAGTCGCGCACGGCGCTCGGCCAGATACGCGGGCTGCTCAGCGTGCTGCGCAGCGACGAGACCGAGCGCCCCGCCGGCACCGCGCCGAGCCGGCACGACTTCGAGGCGCTTTTCGACGACGCCCGCCGCCGCGGGACCGACCTGACCGTCGAGGGCCTCGACGACCTGCCCGCCGACCTGCCCGCGCTCACGCAGTTCACGCTCTATCGCGTTTGCCAGGAGGCAGTGACCAACATGCTGCGGCACGCGTCCTCCCCCGCCGGCGTGATCCGGTTTGTGGTGGGTGCCCACTCGATTGTGGTGGAGGCGGAAAACGCGGCATCAAAAAGCAAAAGCTCGACGGGGGGCTTCGGGCTGGTGGGCATCGAGGAGCGGGTGGCCGCGGTCAGCGGGCGGGTACGCTTCGAGCGCGACGGTGGCAAGTTTGTGCTGACGGCGGAGGTACCTCGATGATCACGGTTGCGCTTGTGGACGACCAACCGCTCGTGCGCGCTGGGTTTTCCATGCTGGTTGGCTCGCAGGGCGACATGGAGGTGGCGTGGCAGGCCGGCGACGGCGATGAGGTGCCGGGCCGAGAGGCCGCGGACGTGGTGCTCATGGACATCCGTATGCCCAGCGTCGGTGGCATCGAAGCCACCCGTGCGCTGCTTGCGGAGCACCCCGACACCCGGGTCATCATGCTCACCACTTTCGACGACCAGGAGCTGGTGCTCGACGCGCTCGATGCCGGCGCCTCCGGCTTCCTGCTCAAGGACGCCGACCCCGACGAGCTGCTCAGCGCGATCCGCGCCGTCGACGGCGGCGACGCGGTGCTCGCGCCGAAGGTGACCCGCCACGTCATCGGCGCGGCGCAGGCCCCGGAGCATCAGGAGGCGGCACGCAACGAGGCGATGCTCGAGCGCCTTACCCCGCGCGAGGTGGAGGTCCTTCGCTTGGTGGCGCTCGGCTACTCAAACGAGGAGATCGCCGAGGCCGAGACACTCTCCCCCGCGACGGTGAAGACGCACGTGCACCGCATTCTGTTCAAGACTGACTCCCGCGACCGCGTCCACGCCGTCCTCTTCGCGTTCCGCGCGGGCCTGGTGGGCACCGGCGAGTTGCTGGGCCACTAGCCGTGTACACCCCAGGGTGTACACGCCGATTTACACCCGCGGGCGGACGATTTCACCCGCGCCACGCGCGATTGTGGGAACCATGATCGAAGTTCACAACCTGACCAAACGATATTCAAGCTCCACCGCCGTCAACGCGCTGTCGTTCACCGCGCCGGACGGCGACGTCACAGGCTTCTTGGGCCCGAACGGCTCCGGCAAGTCCACGACCATGCGCATGATCGTCGGGCTAGAAACCCCAGACGAGGGCGAGGCGCTTATCGACGGCTCCACTTTCCGATCCCTCGACCAGCCCGCACGCGCCGTCGGGGCACTGCTCAACCCGGAATGGATCGCCCCACACATGACTGGGCGCGGCCACCTGAAGATGGTCGCCGACTACGCCGGCGTGCCGGAATCCCGCGCCGACGAAGCGCTCGAGGCGTTCGGGCTCGCGGAGGCGGCAAAACGGGAAGTGAAAAACTACTCCCTCGGCATGCGACAGCGCCTCGGCGTGGCCAGCGCGCTGATCGCGGACCCATCCAACGTCATCCTGGACGAGCCGGTCAACGGCCTCGACCCGCAGGGCGTGGCCTGGATGCGGGGGCGCATCCGCGAGATGGCCGCCGAGGGTCGTGCGGTAGTCGTCTCTTCGCACCTGATGAGCGAGATGCAGCTCACTGCGGACCGCCTTGTGGTGATCAACCGCGGCCGCCTCGCCGGTGAGGGCCCGCTCGAGGACTTCCTGGGCTCCAACCGGGTTGAGGCGACCTGCAGCGACCCGGCGCGGCTGGCTGAGGCCGTCGGCGGCCAGGTCATCGGCGACTCCGTTGTCGTCGACGACGCCACCGCCCGAGACGTCGGCGAGGCCGCCCAGCGCGCCGGGGTGACGGTGTACTCCCTCCAGGAATCCCGCCGAAGCCTCGAAGAAGTGTTCCTGGAGTCGACGAAATAGGACGTAGGAGGTTTTCCATGCACACACTGAAAGCAACGCTTCGGGAAGTCTTTTCCCGCCCCGCGACGCGCATCCTGCTCGCGTTTGTCGCGGCCGCCCTCATTCTCGGGCCCATGGCCGTCGCGATGCTCCTCGGCCCCAACGGTACAAGCACCGCAGACCCTGCAATGCTGCTCATCCCGGCCGCTTTGATGCTCCCTGTGGCGTTCGCCGCGGGCGCTTTCCCCGCCGGCAGCGCGCACTCGCGCGGCACGATCGGCTACGCCTACCTCGCGTCGAACCACCGCGGTTGGGAGCTCGCATGTCGCGTCGGAATCGCAGCTCTCGCCTGCATACTGACGGCATTTGCCGCCTCGGCGATCGGGCTCGGCGGCGCGCACGTGTTTGTCGACAGCGTCGCTCTGGAAGGCGCCGACAGCGCAGATATGGTGCGCGGCCAGGCCGAGCTGTGGATCGCGTACCCGCTCCTCGCGGCCCTGACAGCCGTACTGCTCGGTTCGGGCACCGCGTCCTTCTTCGTCTGGGTCGTAGAGTCGCTCATTGTGGAGACTGCCCTCGGCGCGATCAACCAGCCGTGGGCCGCGGCCCTGGAGAAGCTCCTGCCGGGCGGCGCGGCCGGGAACGGCACGGCCGGCGTGGTCACTCTTGCGGTCTGGGTCGCGGTCCTTGCCGCCGCCGCGTACGCTGCCGTGCAGCGGAGGGCAGTGAAGTGACCGCGACAGGGACCACAACACACACCGGTGAGCGCACTGCGGCCCGCCAGCGGTTCGTGGCCCCCGACCTCGCCCGCGGGTTCGCTCTCGTCGGCATCGCGATGGCCAACATGGTCACTGACTGGGACCCTGCCGAGGGCGCCGACCACGCGGCGGGCCTCGGCGGCTACAACGGTGACGGCACCGTGTTGGAGAAGCTGCTCGTCTTCTTCGAGACGCTCTTCGTGCACGTGCGCGGTTTGCCCATGTTTGCCACCCTGCTCGGTGTTGGCGTCGGCATGATCTTTGTCAGCCTCGAGCGGCGCGGCTACCCGCTGCGCGCCCGGCGCATGGTGCTCGCGCGCCGCTACGGGTTCCTGTTTCTGTTCGGTCTGGTGCATAAGACGCTGTTTTTCACCAACGACATCATGACGGCCTACGGCATCGCGGCACTCATCCTGTGCTTGTTCATCGGGTGGAGCGACAAGGCCCTCTACGCCCTCGCAGGTGCTGCGTTCGCCCTGAACGCGGTACTTCGGGCACCTGGCGTATTCGCCGCGTTTTCGTCGACAGCGGAACCAATAGACGGCAGCCCCGCGCGCATCGTCGACCTCAGCGACCGCATAGCCGCGGGCCTGACCAACTTCTGGGTGTACCCGGCAATGGGCGTGATCGAGATGCTCGCCTTCTTCCCGCTTGTCGTGGTCGGGTTCGTCTGGGGCCGCCGCGGTATCTTCGGCGACGTCGACGGCAACTCCCGGATGCTCCGCGGGTGGGCGATTCTTGCAGCCGTAGTTATCGCGGCCGTCGGCATCCCGTGGGGCTGCGCGGAAATCGGCGCGCTCGAACCCAGGTGGGCTACAGGGCTCAATGCCACCAACGAGCTCGTCGGCATGCTCACCGGCCCCGGCATCCTCGCTGCCATCTCCCTCGCGTGCCGGCCGTTGCAATCGCGTATCAACGCCTCCGGCTCCCTCCCGCACCTAGCCCAACCGCTCGTGGCGCTGGGGAAACGTTCCATGAGCGGCTACCTTGCGCAAACGATCCTCTTCATCCTGACAACCCAGCCCGCGTTCTGGTGGGCGACCCGCGACGCAGCAATCTCCGGAAAGCTTGGCTGGGCGGTGCTTATCTGGCTGGCCACGGTAGCTGGTGCGTGGGCACTTGAGAGGGCTGGCAGGCCGGGGCCGTTCGAATGGCTGCACCGTCGCCTGTCGTACGGCAAAAACGGCCTCCCTGAGCACTACAACGGTTAGGCGCCCGGGCAGACGCGCCCGGACGGCACCGTGCCCACGCTCGAGCCGTGTGCGATGCGACAGAAGTCTAGGATTGCCCCGGGCAACGAGAAGAAGGGGCATACGTGGATCTCATCCGTCTTACCGCGCGCTTCGGCAAACCCTACGCCGGCAAGATCGCGCTGGTCATCGCGCTGCAGCTGGTCACCACCCTGGCCACGCTGTACTTGCCGGACTTGAACGCGGACATCATCAACAACGGCGTCGCCCAGGCGGACGTGCCGTACATCTGGCGCACCGGCCGCACCATGCTGGTGGTGGCGCTGGTGCAGGTCGCGGCGGCGATCGCGGCGGTGTGGTTCGCCTCCCAAGTGGCCATGGACACCGGCCGCGACATCAGGGCCGCCGTGTACAACCGGGTGTCCGATTTCGACAGCGAGGACATGGCCCGCTTCGGCGCCGCCACGATGGTCACGCGCGGCACGAACGACGTCCAGCAGGTGCAGATGACGTTCCTGCTGTTCATGAACTTCATGGTCGCAGCACCCATCATGGCCATCGGCGGCATCATCATGGCGCTGCGCCAGGACGCGGGCATGTCGTGGCTGGTGGTCGCGGCGGTCATCGTCCTGGCCGTCGTGGTGGGCATCACCGCGGCGATCCTGATGCCGCTGTTCAAGCGCATGCAGAAGAGGCTCGACGCGATCAACGGTCTGTTGCGCGAGCAGATCGCGGGTATCCGCGTGGTGCGCGCGTTCGGCCGCGAGGACTACGAGGCCGAACGGTTCACCGAAGCGAACCACGACATCACCAGGCTGAGCCTGAACATCGGCAGGGTGTTCGTGACCATGTTCCCGGTGATCATGCTCATTCTGAACCTCGCCACGGCCGCGGTGCTCTGGTTCGGCGGTCACCGCGTGGACGAGGGCCTGGTGGAGGTCGGCTCACTCACCGCGTTCATGCAGTACCTGATGCAGATCCTCATGGCGGTGATGATGGGCGTGTTCATGCTGATGATGCTGCCGCGCGCGATTGTTTGCGCGGATCGCATCGAGGAGGTGCTCGGGCATGAGGTGAAGGCGTCGGTGGCCGAAGGGGCGTCGATAGGCAAAGGCAACGTGCGCTTCGAGGATGTCTCCTACACCTACCCGGGCGCGGAAAAGCCGGTGCTGGAGGGCATTTCGTTCGAGGCCCGCCCGGGGACCACGACCGCGATCATCGGCTCGACGGGCAGCGGCAAGACCACGCTCGCCGGTCTGCTGCCCAGGCTGTACTCCCCGACTTCAGGACAGGTGCTTATCGACGGCCATCCGGTCACCCGCATCCCGCGCCAGGAACTGGTCAAGGCCGTCGCGATGGTGCCGCAGAAGCCGTGGCTGTTCTCCGGCACGGTGGCGTCAAACCTGCGCATGGGCAACCCGGACGCCACAGATGACGAGCTGTGGGCGGCGCTGCGGACCGCGCAGGCAGAATTCGTGGACGATTTGAACATGCCGATCTCCCAGGGCGGCACCAACGTCTCCGGTGGGCAGCGCCAGCGCCTGTGCATCGCGCGGATGTTTGTGGCGGATCCGAAGGTGTACGTCTTCGACGACTCGTTTAGCGCGCTGGACGCGACCACCGAGGCGAACCTGAACGCGGCGATGCGCGAGATCGTGCAGGAGCGCACCGTGATCGTGGTGGCGCAGAAAGTGTCCTCGATCAGGCACGCAGACCAGATTCTGGTGCTGGAGGCCGGGCGCATCGTCGCGCGCGGCACCCACGACGAGCTGCTGGAGACCAGCGAAACGTACCGGGAGATCGCGGCGAGTCAGGCGGAGGTGGACGCATGAGCAACCAGCACGAATCCGGGCTGACAGACGACCAGCTCGCCGAGTACGAAGAGAAGATGGCCGGCGACGACTACTCCAACAAGGCGCCGCGCAAGGCCAAGCAGTTCTGGCCGTCCGCGAAGCGCCTGCTGGGGTTGCTCGCCCCGTACAAGCTGGCGCTGACGGCGGTGTTTGTCATGAACGCCGTGTCGGTGGTGCTGGCCGTGTACGCCCCGCGCGTGATGGGCCGGGCCATGGACGTGATCTTCTCCGGCGTGATGTCCAAGCACATGCCGCCGGGCACCACCAAGGAGCAGGCGGTGGAGGGGCTACGCGCCGCGGGCCAGGACCGCTTCGCTGACATGGCCTCGGCGATGGAGCTGACTCCCGGTAGCGGCATCGACTTCGACCGGCTTGGCAAGCTCATCGTTGCGGTCCTGGTGCTCTACTTCGCGGCGTCGCTGCTGATGTGGGCGCAGGGCGCGATTTTGAACAAGCTGACCATGCGCGCGGTGTTCAACCTGCGCGAGCGGGTGGAGGCGAAGATCAACGCCCTGCCGCTGCGCTACTTTGACACCCGCCAGCGCGGCGACGTGATGAGCCGCACCACCAACGACGTGGACAACGTGCAGCAGGCCCTGCAGCAGTCCCTGTCCTCGCTGTTCAACGCGATCCTGACGGTGGTGGGCATCCTGGTGATGATGTTCGCCATCTCCTGGCAGCTGGCCCTGGTGGCGCTGCTGGCCATCCCGCTGACCGGCCTGGTCATGGGTTTGGTGGGCACGCGCAGTCAGAAACAGTTCACCACCCAGTGGAAGGCCACGGGCGACGTCAACGGGCACGTGGAGGAATCCTTCTCCGGCCACGACGTGGCCGTCATCTTCGGCCGCACCGACGAGCTGCGCCGCACCTTCGACGAGCGCAACAACGAGCTCGCGGGCGCGGCACAGAAGGCGCAGTTTTTGGCCAACTCGATGCACCCGACCATGCAGTTCATCTCGTACCTGTCGTACGTGGCCATCGCGGTGCTCGGCGGGGTGAAGGTCGCTTCGGGCAAGCTCACGCTCGGCGACGCCACCGCGTTCATCCAGTACTCCCGCCAGTTCAACCAGCCGCTCGGCGAGATCGCCGGCATGATGCAGATGCTCCAATCCGGTGTGGCTTCCGCGGAGCGAGTCTTCGAGCTTCTCGACGCTGAAGTAGAACCCGCAGACAGCACCAAGGCCCGCATGGACGGCCGCGCCGAGGGCCTGGTGGAGTTCCGCGACGTGTCATTCTCCTACACCGATGAGCCCCTTATCCGTGATTTGCACCTGCGGGTGGAGCCGGGGCAGACCGCCGCGATCGTCGGCCCCACCGGCGCCGGCAAGACCACGCTGGTGAACCTGATCATGCGCTTCTACGACGTCGATTCCGGCGCGATCACCCTCGACGGCACGGACATCCGGGAGTACTCCCGCGAGGACCTGCGCGGCCAGATCGGCATGGTGCTGCAAGACGCGGTGCTGTTCAAGGGCACGATCATGGACAACATCCGCTACGGGCGCTTGGACGCCACCGACGAGGAGGTCATCGAGGCGGCGAAGGCCACCTACGTGGACCGCTTCGTGCGCTCGCTGCCGGACGGCTACGACACGGAAGTCGACCAGGACGGCGGATCCGTCTCCGCTGGCGAGCGCCAGCTGATCACGATTGCGCGCGCGTTCCTGTCGCAGCCGGCGCTTCTGATCCTGGACGAGGCGACCTCGTCGGTGGACACCCGCACCGAGGTCATGGTGCAGCAGGCCATGCACGCGCTGCGGTCCAACCGCACCTCGTTTGTCATCGCGCACCGCCTGTCCACCATCCGGGATGCGGACGTGATCGTGGTGATGGAAGACGGACGCATAGTGGAGCAAGGTTCGCATGCGGAGCTCGTCGCAAAGCAAGGTGCGTACTGGCGCCTGCACCAATCCCAGTTCAGCGAGTAACCCACAGCAAATTCACACGTTTCCCAAATGTTCACCTTGCGGACACCGTTCTATTAACGCGGCGGCCATACGCTGGCGGGCGAACCTATGTCAGCTGACTGATTGGGAAACCATGAAACGTGAAGAAACCGGCGGATCCTCCGTCGTCACGGCCGACAACACCGGCCGCACCGAAGAAGACGAGAACAAAAACCTCGAGGACCTCGACGTCGACGACGACAGCGAGCGCAAGGACCCGCTCGGCTTCCTCCCGCTCGACGGCAAGGCCAAGGAGATCGCCAACTGGATCGCCGTGATCATCGGCATCTGGATCCTACTCAACGGCGTGGGCATGATCGGCGACGGCTTCAAGGGCATCGCCGGCGACCGCGCCGAGGAGCTGTTCTCCTTCGCCGAGAACCCGTTTGTGGGCCTGGCCATCGGCATCGTGGCCACCGCGATCATTCAGTCCTCCTCCACCACCACCTCGATCGTGGTGGGCATGATCGCCGGCGGCCTGCCGCTGAACATCGCGATTCCGATGCTTTTCGGCGCGAACATGGGCACCTCCGTGACCTCCACCCTGGTGGCGCTTGGTCTGGCAGGTAACAAGAAGCAGTTCCAGCAGGGCTTCTCCATGGCCACCGTGCACGACTTCTTCAACCTGATCGCCATCCTGATCTTCTTCCCGCTGGAGATGATCACCGGTTTCTTGGGTAAGACCGCGACGGCGATTGCGCCGTCGCTGTCCGGCTCCGGCGAGGGCGTGGTCTCCGGCATCTTCGAGTCCATCGGCGACTTCATCGACATGATCACCGAGCCGCTGGTCGGCCTCGCCAGCAGCCTGGTCGAGCCGCTGGGCGACGTCTGGGGCGGCGTGGTCCTGGCCGTGCTGGGCATCGCGCTGATCCTGTTTTCCATCCAGTTCATCGGCAACATCCTCAACGCGCTGCTGGTGGGCAAGGCCCAGGACATCCTCTACGCGGCCCTGGGCAAGAACGCGTTCATGGGCGTGCTTTCGGGTGCCGCCATCACCACCCTGGTGCAGTCCTCCTCCACCACCACCGCTCTGACCGTGCCGCTGGCCGCGTCCGGCAAATTCAAGGTGCGCACCCTGTTCCCGTTCGTGGTCGGCGCCAACATCGGCACCACCGTCACCGGCCTGATCGCCGCGTTCTCTGCCTCCGGCACCGAAGCTGAGGCCGCGATGGCGGGTGCCCTGGTACACACCCTGTTCAACACCTTCGCCGCGATCCTGATCCTGGGCGTCCCGTTCTTGCGCAAGCTCCCGCCGAAGGGCTCCGACTGGCTCGCAGCCATGGCAACGAAGAACAAGCTCTACGTCTTCGTGTGGATCGGCGGCGTGTTCTTCATCATCCCGATTCTGGCCGTGTTCATCTCCAACGCACTCTCCTAAGGAGCCTCCAAAATGACTACTCCCGAGAACCCGACCAACACTGAAAACACCCCGGGCGAGACCCCCGACCTGACCCCGCTGGCGCAGGACCTGATTAACCGCGAAGCCCCCGATGCCGAGCTGCACGCACTACTGCGCGAGCTGGAGGAGACCGCAGACGAGCTGCGAAGCGAGCTCGAGGCCCGCCTGGGCAACCGCGACAAGCTGGAGGGCGAACAGGCCCGCGCCCACCGCAAGATCAACCCCAACGTCACCCCGGAACAGGAGGAAGAGCTGAAGCACTTCCCCGAGTACTGGGCAAACTCCAAGGGCTCCTGGAGCAACCTGTTCAAGCTGCTGCGCGAGCTGCGCAACGAGATGCGGGAAGGCAAGGGTAATGCGTAAACAACTCACCGCGGCTGCTGCTTTGGCCGCCGTCGCTGCCCTTGCCGTCGGCTGCGGCAACGACACCGCCCCGGGCGAGGACGCCATCAAGGTCACCGGCTCCTCCACCGTCGAGCCGATCACCAGCTACATGGCCAACCGCTACGACTTCGACGTGGACATCGACGCGGTCGGCTCCACCGACGGCTTCGAGGTGTTCTGCGCCGGCGACGCCGACATCAACGACGCCTCCGTGGCCATCCCCGGTGCCGGCGCGGACGTGGACTACCAGAAGCAGTGCGCCGATGCCGGCGTGAACTTCATCGAGCTGCCCATCGCTTTGGACGCCATCACGCTAGTCAAGCACCGCGACAACGACTGGGCCCAGGACCTGTCCATCCAGCAGCTGCACGACATCTGGGCGAAGGACTCTTCCGTGACCAAGTGGTCGGACATCGACCCGTCCTGGCCGGACGAGGAAATCACTCTCTACGGCCGCCCGGACGGCTCAGGCACCCTGGGCGTGTTCGAGCAGCTCGTGCTCGACGGCGACGAGATCCGCGACGACTACGAGTCCACCGACGACATCCAGGAGCTGTCCAAGTGGGTCTCCGAGGACGTCAACGGCTTGAGCTTCATGGGCATCGGCAACTACCTGGCCACCGAGGATCCGACACGCAACCGCATCGACAATGTGCTTGTCGACGGCGTGGCACCGAGCGTCGATGAAGCAAAGAGCGGCAACTACCCGCTGTCGCGCCCGCTGTTCATCTACGTCAACGAGGACTCCGCAAAGCGCGACGACGTCAACGAGTTCGTCACTACCTACCTGGACAAGGTTGAGGCCGTGCTGCCGCGCGTGTACTTCTACCAGCTGCAGGAAGACGAGTACGACAAGGCGAAGAAGCGCTACGAAGACCGCGAAACCGGCGCTGACGAGCGCTGGCAGTAGGTAGGATCAAGCGCATGACTACCGAAAACGAAGGCCTGTACACCAACATCGAGACTGAGAAGACCGCTGCCGGCCAGGACGCCGCGGACACCCCGAACCAGAACATGGACACTCTCCCGCTGGGCGAGGGTGTGCGCACCGTCGAGGAAGCCGAGAACCACGAGGACAACGCTCGCTGGAACGACGGCAACCTGCCACGCAACGAGGCCCGCGACGGCTCCCGCGAGGACAACTAACCGCACGCGCAAGCGCCGCCCCGGACGTGCACGACAGCCGTCCGGGGCGTTACTATATGCGGCGTGAGCACCCCATACGGCAACTTCAGAATCGGCGACCAGGAGCGGATGGACGCCATGGACACCCTCGGCCGCGCACTCGGCGAGGGCCGGCTCAACATGGGCGAGTTCGACGACCGCTGCCGGCAAGTTGCCGAGGCGCAGGTCCACGCCGACCTGGAACCGATTCTCGGGGATTTGCCGCCGCAGCAGCAGGCCGGGGGCGCCGTCGATAGGCAAGAAGTGCACCCGGGCGACGTGTTTTACAGCGGCCGCGAGATCATGCAGGCGCGGCGCTCCGGCAAGCGCATGCGCGCGGGCGTGTTTTGGCTGGGCACGGTGGGCGCGTTCGGGCTCACCGCGCTCCACCCGATTTTTCTCCTGCTCATCCCCACCCTGTTCATCCTGCTGTACGTGATGAAGGTGGGCCCGGACTCCTGGTACACCCCCACCCTGCGGCAGCTGGAGCAGCAGCGCCGCCAGGAAATCAAACGCCGCCAGCTGGAAATCGAATCCGCGAAGGCACACCAGCAGGCCATGATGCGGGTGCAGCGCAAAGACCAGTTCAACCAGCTGACCTCGGACGCGCTCGATGTCGCACAAAACACGATAAACCGCTTCCGCAAACAGTAAAGAGGCCTACAGTGGAGTGGCATGAGTGAGCCACTGCAAAAGCACCGTCATTTCGACCAAGCGGACAAGCTGAAGAACGTCTTTTACGACATCCGCGGGCCGGTGACCGCCACCGCGGAGAAGATGGAGCGCGACGGCCACACCATCCTGAAACTCAACACCGGCAACCCCGCGGTTTTCGGTTTCGAGGCGCCGGACGTGATCATGCGCGACATGATTGCCAACCTGCCCACCTCCCAGGGCTACACCACCTCCAAGGGCATCACCTCCGCCCGCCGCGCGGTGGTCACGCGCTACGAGATGATCGACGGCTTCCCACCCTTCGACATCGACGACGTCTACCTGGGCAACGGCGTGTCCGAGCTGATCAGCATGACCACCCAGGCGCTGCTCAACGACGGCGACGAAATCCTGATCCCCGCCCCCGACTACCCGCTGTGGACCGCCGCGTCCACGCTCGCCGGCGGCAAAGTCGTGCACTACATGTGCGACGAAGAGGACGATTGGAACCCCTCGCTCGAGGACATCCGGGAGAAAGTCACCGACCGCACCAAAGCCATCGTGGTGATCAACCCCAACAACCCAACCGGCGCCGTGTACTCGCGCGAGGTGCTCGAAGGCATCGCCGACATCGCGCGCGAACACGAGCTCATGGTGCTTTCCGACGAGATCTACGATCGCGTGCTTTACGACGGAGCTTCGCACATCTCCATGGCAGAAATCGCGCCGGATCTTGTGTGCATCACCTTCAACGGCCTGTCCAAGGCGTACCGGGTGTGCGGCTACCGCGCCGGCTGGATGGTTATCACGGGCCCGAAGCGCCGCGCCAAGGGCTTCATCGAGGGCCTGAATCTGCTGTCGGGCACGCGCCTGTGCGCAAACGTACCCGGCCAGCACGCCATCCAGGTGGCTCTGGGTGGCCGGCAGTCCATCTACGAGCTCACCGCTGAGGGCGGGCGCCTGCACAAGCAGCGCGACGTCGCAGTGCGGAAGCTCCGCGAGATCCCCGGTGTGTCCGTGGTGGAACCGAAGGGTGCGCTGTACTGCTTCCCCAAGATCGACGCGGAGATGTACAACATCCACGACGACGAAAGGTTCATGCTGGACCTGCTCAAATCCGAAAAGATCCTCATGGTCCAAGGCACCGGCTTCAACTACCCCACCCCGGACCACTTCCGCGTGGTCACGCTGCCGTGGGCGTCGCAGTTGGAAAACGCCATCGAGCGCCTGGGCAACTTCCTGGTGGACTACCACCAGCACTAGGGCGCTGCCGCCCCTCGCAGGATTTCGACCGGGATTTCGCGGGTGAGTCCCACTCGCCCGCAAAAGTTCTCGTCGTGGCTGACCAGAATGATGGCACCTTCGTAAGCCTCCAAGGTTGAAACGAGCCAATCCACTGTCGCAATGTCGATGTTGTTAGTGGGTTCGTCGAGAAGTAGCAGCCTCGGTGCAGGCTTGGAAAGCAAGATGCGGGCGAGCTCAACTCGAAATTTCTCTCCACCCGACAACTCGTTTACCCGCGCGTGCACCGTATCGTTTTGGAACAGCAGCTGTGCAAGCCGGTCACGAATGTACTGCGGACCTACCTCAGGGTTCGCCTCCGTTACCAATTCCAGAACTGTCTTCTCTGGGGGAAATGTCAGTCGTTGACGTAGGTAGCCAGCTCCTTCGATGACGTAGCCTGCCTCATGTCTGGCGATAGAATTGAGCAAGGTGGTCTTGCCACTGCCGTTCGGCCCCGTAACTCGCACCCGCTCTGGCCCGACCATTGCGAGGCCGGGAATGTCCAAGACGCGCGTGCTGTTTGCGAGCTCGGTTCCAGGTAAATCGATAAAAACGCCCCGGTCGTCCCGAACCTTTTCCTTTGCTTGGTTGTATGCGGCCCATGCGCTATCGACGGCATCTGTGTGAGCTGATCCCCTCCGTGCGGCAGTCTTTTCGGATCTGTCTTTATCCAAGCCCATCGCCATGCCGGGCTTGCGTTTTGAGGCAGCAAACTTCCTGCCACGACGCGCATCGCGGTCAATACGAGTTTGCATTGCCTCGCGTTCCCTCAATTGCTTGCGATGATTCGATTTCGTGTCCCGAACCTCACGCATCGCTGCTTCCTGTTCCCGCGCCAGCGCTTCTAGGTAAGCGGAGAAATTGCCGGGAAACACTCGCAGTTTTCCGTTGCGCAGCTCCGCGATTTCAGTCGCAGACTCCAGTAGATCTCGGTCGTGGCTGACAACGAGTGATGGAACCGGGGTCGAGGCGAGGAGCTCAATCAGCTGAGCTTTCGCATCGCCGTCGAGATTGTTAGTGGGCTCATCCAGAACAATAAAATCTGGGTTACCCTGCAGAATGGCGGCAATGGCGACTCGGACAGTTTCACCACCGGAGAGAGTTTCCATGGTTCTGCTCAAGTCCAAGTCGAGACCATGGGCGGACAATGCGGCAGTGACATCAGCGGCCGCATCCCAACGGTCGCCGATTATTTCGTACAATTTCGGATCAAAATCCCCTGCTTCTACTGCCTCAATAGCCTTCAGGATTTCAGAAGCCCCGAAAACATCGGCCACAGTTGCATCTGATTTCAATGCCAGATCTTGTGGGAGATACCCAATATTCGCAGGGGATTCAACCGAACCTCTAGTCGGTTCAAGTTCACCAAGAATGATCTTGATCAGCGATGTTTTTCCGGATCCATTATCACCGATCAGACAAGTAAGACCACTTGAAAATACGGCACTAATTCCCGTAAAACAGCTCGCACCGTTCGGCCATTCGAGAGAAACGTTGTTCAGTGAAATAGGCATGCTCATTCGACTTTCTTGTTCGTGTTACGCAGAAACACGAAACGTGAGCACGGCCTACTCCTTTCCTCGGCAACATGATTCCCTTTGAAAGTACGGTGGCCCCAGCGTAACTGTCAAGAAAATCAAATAAGCCGTTGACCGGCGCCATCGTCTAGCAACCACTCGTCCACTGCTAGACGATCACTGTTCGGCGTCAGCGTTTCCCCAGGTGATGTTGACCCTAATTGCCAATAAAAGACGGATCGTCTAGCAGATTTGCCCGCCTGCTAGACGATCCACGGTTGTCCTCGGAAAAGCGTGCGTGCCACCAGGGAAGCAGCACCGCGTAGCGTTAAGCCACCGGGCGGAAAGTGTCCGGGGAGGCGGCCTTCCAGTCGGGGGCCCAGATCGAAGGGGCGTCTTCAAGCAGTTGCCCCGGGCGCAGCCACTCGTAGATCGAGGCGTAGGAGCGCGACTCGGTCGGCGAGACGCTGCGGCGCAGCATGTGCGGGGTGAGCTCGGACGGGTCGGAGACACCCATGGACGCCATGAGGCGCACGGCGGTGTTGACGGTGGTCTTCTGGAAGTTGTAGACCGCCTTGGATTTGTCCTCCACCACAACTGCGCGGTTGCGGCGCGGGTCCTGGGTGGCCACGCCAGAGGGGCACTCGCCGGTGTGGCAGCGCTGAGCCTGGATGCAGCCGGTGGCCATCATCATGGCGCGGGCGGAGTTGGTGTAGTCCGCGCCCTGGATCATGCGCATGACGATGTCGGAGCCGCCCGCGACTTTGCCGGAGGCGCCGATCTTGATCTGGTCGCGGAGCCCGGTGCCCACGAGCGCGTTGTGCATCAGCATCAGGCCGTGGGTCAGCGGCATGCCCATGTGGTCCTCGAAGTCGATGGGCGCGGCGCCGGTGCCGCCTTCGGAGCCGTCCACCACGATGAAGTCGGGCGCGGTGCCGACAGCGCGGATAGCTTTGCAAATGGCGAGCACTTCCCGGCGGCTGCTGACACACATCTTGAACCCCGCCGGCTTGCCGCCGGACAGCTCGCGCATCTCGGCAATGAACTCGATGAGCTCGACTGGGGTGCTGAACACGCGGTGCGCGGCCGGGCTAATGCAGTCCACGCCCATGGGCACGCCACGGATCTCGGAGACTTCCTTGGTGATCTTGTCCGCCGGCAGCACGCCGCCGATGCCGGGCTTGGCACCCTGGCTGAGCTTCAGCTCCACCATCTTGACCTGGTCGTCCTGGGCCTTGTCGCGGAACTTGGCTGGGTCGAAGTCGCCGTCCTCGGTGCGGGCGCCGAAGTAGCCGGTACCCATTTGCCAGACCAGGTCGCCGCCGTTTTCCTGGTGGTACGGGGAGATGCCGCCCTCGCCGGTGTTGTGCGCGAACCCGCCCATGGCCGCACCCTTATTCAGAGAGCGCACGGCGTTCTTGGACAGCGAGCCGAAACTCATCGAGGACACGTTCAGCATGGAGATTGAGTACGGCTTGGTGCAGTCCTTGCCGCCCACGAGCGCACGGGGCGGCTCGGCAGGCTCCTCCACCGGGGCGATGGAGTGCACGAGGTGCTCGTGGTTGGAGTCGTAGACGTCCTGGACGGTGCCGAACGACGTCTCACTCTGCTTACCCTTCGCG